>JAJZTA010000001.1 GCA_021849295.1 Pseudomonadota bacterium
CGGATCGCGAGCCGGTCGCCAACACTTTCGCCAAGGGGAGCTATAACGCCGACCAGTTCACCGCAAAGGGAATGTACGGTTACAACTACCGCTATCGCGGCATGTTGCTGACGCCGGATATATCGTTGATGTGGGCGCATTACAGCGCGGCCGGCTATAAGGAGAGCGGGGCGGGCGCGGCTGACCTGACCGTCGGCAGCAGTGCGGTGGATCTGGTTCAGGGCGGGATCGGCCTCAAGACGGGATGGAAGTTCAGCCGGAGCAACGGGGATGTGCTGAAGCCGGAAGTTCACGTCAAATATTTCTACGACTTCTCCGGACAGGCCCTAAGCATGACGGCGCAACTGGAAACAGGCGGCGCAAGCTGGACGGCGACGGGGCCGGAGCCGGCGCGCAGCACCTACGATATCGGCGGCAGTGTGCACATGTTCCGGTCGAACAACTGGAATTTTTCAGCGGGTTACGACTTCCGTTGTAAATCGAACTATACCGAAAACGCCGTCGTCCTCCGCGCCGAATACGCATTCTAGGCTCAGGACTCATTAATTGAGATAAAAGATGACAGTGACCGCGATGCATATGGCGAAGAAGAAGGTGTGGGCGCAACGGTCATAACGCATGGCGATACGCCGCCAGTCCTTGATGCACCCGAACATATTCTCGATTTTATGCCGCTTTTTATAAAGCTCCTTATCGTAAGCGCATGGGGTTTTACGGCGTCTTCCGGGAGGGATGCAGGGCACGATCCCCTTTTCGATTAACGCCGCTCTGAACCAGTCTGCATCATACCCATGATCTGCAAGCATCTCCTGAGCTTTGGGCAGCCTGTGCAGAAGATGTCTTGCACCTTTGTAATCGCTGGTTTGTCCGGCTGTCAGCAGCGGGGAACAGCCCCTTTTTGAGCAGGCTGGCTGCGGTTCTGTGCGCCTCGTCTATCATGGGACGTTCCGGTGTGCCCCGTTCTCCGGCCAGTGCCCTGAAGATGCGATTGAACACGCCCAGCCTGCTGCTCCAGCGGATAAAACGGTTATACAGCGTCTTATGCGGGCCGTGAGCCTTCGGCGCATCCTTCCATCGCAGTCCATTCCTGATCACATCGCTTTTCCTTAGGGAATCCTAAAAATTAATAGGTCCTGAGCCTAAAAACCCACCTAGATATAAACCAAGAAAAAATCTGACAGGCTGTTTATCTTTATAGATCGTAGTAGCGATTGCAGAAAAAACCCCATACTCCAGCTTTCCTGTCTTTATAGATTTTATGTGTAGCGGGAGCCAGTAGCTAACGTATGCACCAGAAATGAGGAAGAAGACAAATGCTGGTATCGTGTCGGGGTTCCTATGCCCTGCATAGGATATACTCCAAAGCAATCACCGCAAGAGTGGCCACATGATGGCAGGAATAATTTTTTCCGGTGTTTTGATGTTCATGTTTTCTAACCGTTAATCCGCCTCAACCATCCGCCCAAGCCTCTTTCCGCCCAGCAAATGCAAATGCAGATGCGGGACTTCCTGACCGCCGTTCAAACCACAATTGGAAATCACTCGGTAGCCGGTTTTGTCGAGGCCCTTGTCGCGGGCGATTTTCCCGAGCGCGCGGAAGAGGGCGGCGATTTCTTCAGGGCCGGCGTTGGCGGTGAAATCGTCCATGCTCACGTATGCGCCCTTCGGCACCACCAGAATATGCACCGGCGCTTTGGGGTAGAGGTCGGCAAATGCCAGAACATGGTCGTCCTCGTACAGCTTGTCGCAAGGGATTTCGCCGCGCAGGATTTTCGCGAATATGTTGTTCGGATCGTAAGTCATGTTCGTCATCTCCTCTCTGATTCTGTGGATAGCTTAACCGTTTTTTTATTTTTGGATGCTACACTGGGATGTTCTGTCAGTTATGCAATTTTTGACGCGGCGGGGGAAGTTTTTTTCTCCGCGCTTAACCCGAGGAATTGTCTCGGTTTGGGGGTTCGTCAAGATGATTCCTCCGCCAAAACGAAAATATTTTGCTAGGTGGCTCCGTGGACAGGAACCCAACATGTGGTATGCTCGGAACTGTCGGACAACAAGGTCTAGTATCTCTTGACTCCGGCCGCCAAGGCGGTTCCACGCCGCCTGAAAAACTATCACGAAGCGTTTAAAAAAGAACAAGAAATCGTATTAGGGGAGTCCAGGGAATGTTTGACGTCGCACAATTAGCTAAGGGCGCGAAGGTCCAGATCGACCGCGACCGCGATTCTAATTTGACAGAATTCGGCAAAGAGACCCTCAAGGACCGCTATCTGCTGCCCGAGGAATCGTTTCAGGATCTGTTCGCGCGCGTGGCGATGTTCTACGGCGACGATTCCGCCCACGCCCAGCGCCTTTACGATTATATGTCGAAGCTGTGGTTCATGCCGGCGACGCCGGTTTTGAGCAATGGCGGCACCGACCGCGGCCTGCCGATCTCCTGCTTCCTTAACGAGTGCGACGACTCTTTGAACGGCATCGTCGACCTGTGGAACGAGAACGTCTGGCTGGCTTCGCGCGGCGGCGGCATCGGCTCTTACTGGGGCAACCTGCGTTCGATCGGCGAGAAGGTCGGCAGGAACGGCAAGACCTCGGGCATCATTCCGTTCATCCGCGTGCAGGACAGCCTGACGCTGGCGATCAGCCAGGGTTCTCTGCGCCGCGGCTCGGCGGCGGTTTATCTGCCGGTCAGCCATCCCGAGATCGAGGAATTCATCGAGCTGCGCCGACCGACCGGCGGCGACCCGAACCGCAAGGCTTTGAACCTGCATCACGGCATTTTGATTCCCGACGCGTTCATGCGCGCCGTGGAGAAAGACGAGGAATGGGCTCTGACCAGTCCGAAAGACGGCAGTGTGATCGAACGCGTCTCCGCCCGCAGCCTATGGATACGCATCCTGACCGCCCGCATCGAGACCGGCGAGCCCTACCTCGTTTTCATCGACCATGTCAACCGCGTTATCCCCGAGCATCACAAGCTCGCGGGTCTGAACGTGAAGATGTCCAATCTGTGCAGTGAAATCACCCTGCCTACGGGCAAGGACCACCACGGGCAGGAGCGTTCCGCCGTCTGCTGCCTCTCGTCGCTCAATCTCGAGAAGTTCGATGAGTGGGAAGACCAGCAGAATTTCGTCGAAGACATCATGCGCTTCCTCGACAATGTTCTGGAGGATTTCATCCGCCGCGCGCCAGACACCATGATGCGTGCCAAATACGCCGCGATGCGCGAGCGTTCTGTCGGCCTCGGCGTGATGGGCTTCCACTCATTCCTGCAAAGCCGCCGCATCCCGATGGAAAGCGTGATGGCGAAGGTCTGGAACAAGCGCATGTTCAAGCACATCAAGGCCAAGGCCGATCTCGCCTCCGTCAAACTGGCGCACGAGAGAGGGCCGTGCCCTGATGCCAAGGAGTACGGCATCATGGAGCGTTTCTCCAACAAGATAGCCATCGCGCCGACCGCCTCCATCTCGATCATCACCGGCGGCGCCTCGCCGGGCATCGAGCCCAATTCCGCCAACGCCTACACCCACAAGACGCTGTGCGGCTCGCATGCGGTGCGCAACCCGCATCTCGCCAAGCTGCTCGAAGAAAAGGGCAAGAACAACGAAGAGGTCTGGACGAGCATCACCATCAACGAAGGTTCGGTCCAGCATCTCGACTTCCTGACGCAGGACGAGAAGGACGTGTTCAAGACCGCGTTCGAACTCGACCAGCGCTGGCTGATCGAGCACGCCGCCGACCGTGCGCCGTATATTTGTCAGGCGCAGTCGCTCAATATCTTTATTCTCGCCGACATTCACAAGCGTGATCTGCACCAGATTCACTGGATGGCGTGGAAGCGCGGCGTCAAATCGCTTTACTACTGCCGTTCCAAATCCATCCAGCGCGCCGAAAGCGCAACGGGTAACGGCAAGCTTAAAAAGACGGAGAGCAACGCCGTCAAGTATGACGAATGTCTCGCCTGTCAATAATACTACCCTGTCGATAAAAACAAGAAACTTTGATCATCAAGAGGACCCCCCCATGCAAACGCAACTTTCCACCGCCGAACTGCAAACACTCGCCGCTCTTTCCGCCCGCGACCGTGCAGCGGACATTCCGCGCCTGCACCTTGAAAAGCTCTCGCGCCTTGATCTGATCGAACCCTGCGCCTCCGGTATTTGTCTGACCGGCGTCGGCAAAGAAATTCTGGTGAAAAGGAAGTAAAACAGTAATGTCCCGCCTGCTTGAAGAGAACAACCACGTTTACAAACCGTTTCACTATCCGTGGGCGTACGAGGCATGGCTGACGCAACAGCGCATCCACTGGCTGCCAGAAGAAGTGCCGCTGGCCGAGGATATCCGTGACTGGAAGAAAAAGCTCAGTCCCGCCGAGAAGAACCTGCTCACGCAGATCTTCCGCTTTTTCACGCAGGCCGACGTCGAGGTCAATAATTGCTACATGAAGCAATACTCCCGCGTTTTCAAGCCGACGGAAGTGCAGATGATGCTCGCGGCGTTTTCGAACATGGAGACCATCCACATCGCCGCATACTCGCACCTGCTCGATACCATCGGCATGCCGGAAACGGAATATTCCGCCTTCCTCAAATATAAAGAGATGAAGGACAAATACGACTACATGCAGAAGTTCAACATGGACTCAAAACGCGACATCGCGCTGACCATGGCGGTCTTCGGCGGCTTCACCGAAGGGTTGCAGCTTTTCGCGTCCTTCGCGATGCTGATGAACTTCCAGCGCTTCAACAAGATGAAAGGCATGGGGCAGATCGTCACATGGTCGGTGAGGGACGAAACCCTGCACACGCTCTCCATCATTCGCCTGTTCAAGACCTTCATCGAGGAAAATCCGGACATCTGGACGGAAGACCTGAAAAGCGACATCTCGCAAGCCTGCAAAACCATCGTCAGCCACGAAGACGCCTTCATCGACCTCGCGTTCGAGTTGGGCGGCATCGACGGCCTGGCCGCGCAGGAAGTGAAGGATTATATCCGCTACATTGGTGACCGGCGCCTCGGCCAGCTCGGGCTCGAGCCGGTCTTCGGCATCGCCAAGAACCCGCTGCCGTGGATGGACGCTATACTCAACGGGGCGGAGCACACCAACTTCTTCGAAAACCGTGCCACCGAGTATTCCAAGGCCTCCACGCAGGGGACATGGGAAGAAGCCTTCGAAAACGATGTTTTTCACGCCGCTTGACATCTGTAACCCACTGTTTTATTTAAAAAAACGACCTTATTAGTATTTTCGTAAATAATATAGGGTATAGTGTAGAGCATGGGAGGTATCGAAAAGATGTCCAATGAAGTCTTACAAAGGAAGGCCGTCAGCGCCCTTGGTCCGGATGAAGCCGGGCAGGTTCTCACGGCATATTTGAACACCGGCCCTGCGATCGCGCAATCGCACACGGCTCCCGCCGCAGCGGCGCAACAGCAAGCCCCCGCCACGGGCGGCGTAAAGAATCCGAGCTAGCGGCATGGCTGATCCCGCAGTTGTCGCAGACTATGAAGTTTTCAAGAACGAGAAGAACGCGCTCGCGTTTTTCTTCTACGAAAACCCCATCCTCGCCAAAAACGATGCGGCAGGACCGTTTTCATTTGCCATCCATGACAATGCCATTCGCGCCGGAACGGAATCGTTCTACGTCATCTTCGAGGACGTGAATCAGGATATCATCAATACGGCGCGCACACGCGGCGTTATCATGATGATGGAGTTTCAAGGCCAGACGCCGGTGCGTTGCACGCCGTGTTACATCACGGATACGTTCTGATATTAACGCTTTCTTTACTTTTTTAATGACACGAATCTCCTTTTATAGTAAGGTGTAATCAGGGTTAGATTACTAAAGGGGGTAATCATTTGGATCTGATAAGACTTCATGTCTTTCCACCCATTCGTGGCATGCAAGCTCTGGCACGCCACATCATAGCAAGCCCCGCCACTCGCGTCGTTAAAAGTTACAAGGCCTCCCCGTGGGAGGTTTTTTTGTGCCCCGAACATGCACCGCGCGTTTCGATTCACTATAACCACCGTCGTCGACCACACCGCACACCTCCACAGAAAGGGAGAAAACATTAATGGGGAAAAAGTCCAAAATTGCAGGCTATCGTTCCAACCGCGCACCGGATGTGAATACCGTACACGCGCTGTTCGGAGATCAGCGTGACCAGCGGGACTGGGATCCGCTGGCCGGAAGCATGGACAGACGCGACCAAAGCTACGTGAAAAACGTCCGCCCGCGCAGCGAAGGGCAGAAAACGCTGATGGAAGCGATGCAGCGCAACAATCTCGTGATGGCCATAGGGCCCGCGGGCTCGGGAAAAACCTATCTCGCGATTTGCGCTGCCGTCGAAGCCTTCGAAAAAGGCAAGGTCGACCGCATCATCCTCTCACGTCCCGCCGTCGAAGCGGGCGAGAAGATCGGGTTTCTGCCGGGCGACCTGCAGGACAAAATGTCGCCTTACTTAAGGCCGCTTTATGACTCGCTGAATGACAGGCTGGGGCTAAAAAGGCTGAAGAACCTCGTCGATACCGGCGAAATCGAGATCGCGCCGATCGGTTACATGCGTGGGCGCACGCTGAACAATGCCTTCGTCGTCATCGACGAAGCGCAGAACTGCACCTACGGGCAGATCAAGATGATCGTCAGCCGCCTCGGCTGGAACTCGACGATGGTCATCACCGGAGATCCGGACCAGAGCGACTTGCTGGAAGGCATCTCCGGCCTACGGGACATGGCAGACAGGCTGGAAGGTCTTGCGTCGTCAGGCGTCGCGGTCTGCAAACTTAAAGACAAAGACATCGTCCGCCATCCGCTGGTGGCGAAGATGCTCGAAGTCATCTGATAGAAGGGTTTACACACTGGGAAGCCCGGTCTGCGAAAGCAGGTCGGGCTTTTCCCTTAGTAGTAGTCTTCTTCCTCTTCTTTAGGTGTAACGACTTTTGCGACCAGCAGGGGCACGGAGAGAATGCCCGCAATGATCAGCAGGACGACCTGCGCGGGCGATTTTATAAACAGCTCCCATGTCTCCGGGGAAACGACCGTTTCCGCATAGCTTGACGCGTTTACGAAGTTTGTTTTGCTGATCTCTGTCCACAACTGCTCTACGGTAATAACCTTGAATTCCTTGTAAACCGCCCAGTGATACATGACATCGAACGCGAAAAGCCCGATGCTGACGAGAAGTATGAGGGTAAAAATGGCGTGAAGCTTGCGCATGATCTTTATTCCCTTACTTATCGTCTCCGCCGCCGATGATGTCCGCCCAGCTTAAGGCGGACGCTCCGGCATCGGGCGATGTTTCAGGTTGTGCGTCGGGTTGTGCCGGCGCAGGCGGCTTTGCGGCAGGCGCCGCAGCAGGGGCAAGCCCCATAGCGCTCTCCCATGAAACTTCCTGAGCCTGCTCCTGCGGCTGCTGCGCGGCTGCGGGGGGCGCGGCATGCTGTGCCGGAGCGGCAGCTGCGGCCGGTGCTTCTTCTTCGCCGCCGATAATGGCCGCCCAGCTTAATGGGCCGCCCGTAGGGCCGGCAAATGTTTCCGGGGACGGCGCCGTTTCTGTCACAGGCGGCGGCGTGCGCTGCCCCGCAGGCGCGGCAGCAGCGGGTGCGGGGGCGACGGCGTCTTGTTGCGGTGCCGCGTCGCCGCCCGATTTCACGTCATCCGGATTGAGCGTGCCGTGTTTTTCGGCGACGGCGGCGATCGCCAGAATGCCGCATTCCACCAGCGGCACATCGGCCTCGCGGCCGTTCTTGAACCCTTCCGCCAGAGCGTCAATATCGGCATTCGGCACCGTTTCCGGCTCGTGGGGCTTCCATTGGGGATCACGGAACCGGCTGAGCACGGAATTGACGTTGTGCAGGCTTTCCAGCGCGTCTTCCGACGGCGGCGGTACGGGCAGGAAGCGCTGGACGCGCATGGCCTTCGCGTGGCCGACGTCAGAGTTATAGAGGAGAATCTCGTTCAGGGTTTTGCCGAAAGAGCAGACGGCACGGCCTTCGGTAAAGCCTTTCAGTCCGTCGTAAGACGCGCGGGAGCGCGACTGGATGCTGGCGTTCTGGGAGTCCACGTAGCTCGTGCTACCGCCCGCCTGCTGTCCTCGCGAGAAGCCGGAGACTTCCGTCACTAGCGCGCTGCCGACGGTTTTTTCGAAGAAGTCCTTGGTTTGCGTCGGGTCTTCCAGCTTGCCGAAGAGCTTGATGTTACAGTTGGCGGTGATGGAACGCGCTTCCTCGCGCACGCGTTTTTCCAGAGCGGGCAAATCCTGCGCCGAGAAAATCAGCGAGAAGCCGAGAGAGCGCGCCTGTGCGGCCATGACGGCCATGCCCTGCGCGGTATAGTAGCCCACTTCGTCAAAGATCGCCATGAAGGGTGTGGAGGAGGTGGTCGGCTTGTTCTCGATGGCGGTTGCTGTATCGCCTTCGATGGTCGAGCCGAGCGTCGCGCCCATCATGCCTTTGAGCGTCGAGGAAATGATTTTCCCGAGGTTGGCGGTTTCGTCGCTGGATTTTTCCAGCGCGGGGATAAGCACGACGAGAATGCGACGGTTCAGCACGACGTCCATCATGTCGATGTCGGCGGCTTGCGTGTCGAAGATGAAGCCGTAGTCGTCGCCGAGGGACGACATCGAGCGGGTGAACTGCATGGAAAGATAACCGTGCTGCTGGCGCGGCACGGAGGTATCGACCGGCGCGGCGTCTGGCGGTTGCGGCTTTTCGTCGCCGTTGTCGTCGAAGACGTCGTCGACGTAGCCCGGCAGTTCGTTGAGATAGGCGATAACCGAGGTGCGCAGGACTTCCGGCACGGAGCTGTCGCGCGCCAGCTTGATGACGGCCTTGAAGGTGAGGTACGTACGCACCGTGGCGATGCTCATGGGGATGTTCTGGTTGTCGCGCTTCCACACGAGGCAGGGCATGATGGCGGAGACGAGCGAAACGGCGCGCTCTTTCCACATCGCGTTGTCGCCGCCGGCATCGGGCATCAGGCTGACGAGCATGTTGGTGAGATAGGACGCCGAGCCGGAGGAAAACGGGTTCAGCGTATTGGACGGCACCCGCCCGCCGACGTTGCCTGTCATGTAGTTCATGACCAGCAGGTCGTCGTCGCGTCCGAAGCGGCGCGACATGGCGGAGAGGGCGCTCCACAGGTCGGTATCGGCCTTGCCGTCGATATAGATGTAGCCGGACGCCCAGCACAGGGCGTTGCAGGAGAACGACTTCAGGCCGAAGGTCTTGCCCGAACCGGTCGTGCCGAGATAGAGGCAGTGCGTCCGCGCGTCGTTGTTGGTGAACCAGATCTCCTCGTGGCTTGAGGTGTCGTTGCCAAGATAGAGAATGCCGTCGGCCATTCCTTTCTTGCCGTTAGGTTTGATGTAATTCGGGTCCAGGATCCGCGCGGACTTCGGCAGTTTGAAGGGCAAGACGACGGGGCGCTTCTTCAGCCACCAGCAGTAAAGCACCATGACGAAGAAGATGAGGTCGGAATAGAGCCGGGGCTGCAGGAGCGAGGACCCTTTGGCATACATCAGGGCGATGGCCATGGTGAATACCATCGCCGCCATCCCCGGATCCTGCGCGGCCTCGACCATGCGGACCCGCAACGGCCGCGAATCCCGCAGCAGGGCTTCATGTTTGTATTGATATTTGGCTTTTAACGTCACTTAAATGCCGTCTCCGTTTTTCTCCTATTTGCCGAGAAGCTCGCTTGCCGGCGCGGGTATGGCGCCTTGTGGTATCGGTGTCATTTCCGACGATGATTGCGTTGCGGCGTGATGTTTGAACAGGGCCGTTTTGTGTCCGCCGCCTGTCAGGACGATGGCATAGCTGAGCAACAGGGCGTAGCAGAGGACGAGGATAACCCGCGTGGCCTTGAGGCCGAATGTCGATTTGGCGTCCGGCGGGTCGTTGGTGAAAGACCAGATTTGCGCGATGAGCCAGCCGATGATCGTCCAGCCGAGCAGCAGATTGAGGATAAAAACGCCCGCGGCGTGCGTATGGCGTCTGAGAACGGCCACGACGGTCGGCAGGAAGTACGAGAAGGCGACGCCGTAAAAGGCGAAGTGGATCGCGATGGGGATGTGGCGTGGATCGATGGGTGGGGTGTGCATATGCAGGCTCCTTTATTTCTTTCCTGTTGATTTGTCCAGTGGCGGTATGGGCCGCGCCGCGGGGCCGGTGACGGTCTCCTGTATGGCCCTGATGACGTCGTCAAACCGCGGCGTGGGAATTTTCTGATTGGCGATCAGTTCGTTGGTATAATGAACGAGCGCGCCCGCCGCTTCGGCATGGTAGGCGCGGCGGCCGAGGTTGTTCAGCGGATACCAGAGCGTCCGGTCCTCGCCGCGCAGCCACAGGAAAGACGCTGGCGCAAGCACGCCGCCTTCCTCGCGCGCGCGGTTGAGGCAGCGGAGCAGCGCCGTCGTCTCGTAGGCGTGCTGGTCGGCGTATTTTCTCAAGGCGCCGCCGAGTTTCGGATCATTGATGATCTTGTGAATCTGGCTCTTTATTCTGGAGGGCAGGCGCAGGCCTTTTTCCGGCGACCAGTGCTGTGCGAGATTGCCGAGGAGCTCCTCAGAATCATTGCGCTTGCGTGCATGGCGCAAGGCAAAAGCGGCATAAAGCGCCTGTGCGTGTATGGGCAGCTTTTGGGGGCCTTGCCAGCGGTTGCCAAGTTGCTTGTGCAACGCCTGATAGGTCTGATTGGCGTCGATCTGCTTGTTTTGCACCTGAATTTCATGAAACGCGACCCATTCTTCCGGCGCGAGCGCTTCGGCGAACAAGGGGAGTTTGGCAGGAACCGCCCCGCCTACGACACGGTAGGGAAGCTTGCTGGGGTTGAATTTGACGAAGGGCGCGATCGCGGGGAAAGAGATGGATTGCTCCTTGATCAGGCCTTCGAGATTCAGATTGCGATGGTATTTCGTGTTGGGGCCGGAGATCATGGCCCAAACCGCCATAAGCCCCATAATAATGGCGAAGGGCAGGCGCAGCACCGGCACGACGATATAAGTGGAGGCTTTAAGTTCGGGGATGCCGATCTGGCTGATATCGGCCTGCGTAAAAAATTCGCGCCACTGCGTCATGGATTGCAGCCCCGGATGCTCCGGAACGGCGTTTGGCGGGATCACTGTCATATAGTCGTTGCCGACGATAAGCTTTGCGATCCACATTTCGCCGACGCGTATCCAGCGCAGCGCATCGCTCAACTGGGTATGAAAATAGTACCAGATGAGCCAGCTGATCCCGATCGTCAGTCCGATGACGATGGTCGCCATGATAAATTCTTCATGAGGACTTTTTTGCTGACCCGACAAGTTTCACCCCTGAAAAACGAACAATAGAATCCGTTACGCAGATCCCGTAAACCCTAATGATTAGATGATAGCATAAGCGGGACTAAAAATAGCAGCCCTTCAAGGAAAAAAACGTTGTTTTCAGCGGACTTCAAAGGTTTTTGTTGAACTCTCGGCTTATTTAAGGTAATTCTTCCGGAGACAGAGGGTTTATGCACGTCCGCAAAAGCCTCTCTTTTCCAAAAGCCACCTTAGCACAGCGGTAGTGCAGCGGTTTTGTAAACCGAAGGTCGGGAGTTCAAATCTCTCAGGTGGCACCATTTTCTGAAAATAAAAACGGACTCAGGCGCTTTTCTTTTTGGCGGGCAGATCATGCTTGAAGGTAATGCGCGCGAACAGGGCGGGCATGACAAGCAGCACCAGAGGCATCTGGACGATGAGGCCGGAGATGATGGCGACGGCAAGCGGTTGCTGCATGGCCGAGCCTTGCCCGATGTTCAAAGCCAGCGGTAGAAGCGCGAGAATGGCGGCGAGGGTGGTCATGGCAATGGGGCGGAAACGGCTCGTGCCGGCTTTCGCCAACGCTGCGTCTTTATGCAGGCCTTTTTTGAGTTGTTCGTAATATTCGGAGAAGTAGAAGATCGCGACCTCCGTCACAATGCCGACGATCATCGTCATGCCCATCATCGAGGAGATGTTCAGTTCGATGCCGGTGATCCATAGCCCTATAAACACGGCGGACATGGCGATCAGCGGCATGAGAATGATCGATATGGCGACGGAAAACCGCTCGTAGAGAAACAGCAACACCAGAAATACTAGCGCAAAAGCGGCGGCCAGCACGGTCATCAGCCCGCGGAAGGCGATTTGCTGCTGTTCGTAGAGCCCGCCGAGCTTGTAATACATGTTGTGCGGCAGAAGGCCGGGGCGGTTGAGGACTGTCTTGACGTCTTTGAGGGTCGAACCCAGGTCGCGTCCCTCGATCCGCGCGGTGACGGCGACGACGGGCTTGAGGTTGTCGCGGTCGAGCTCCGGCTGGCCGACGAGCAGGCTGATTTTGGCAATACGTCCCAAGGGGACGCGATGTCCGTCGGGTGCATAAATCGGCAGTCTGCGCAAGTCGTTGGGCGTGGCGCGTTCCGCTTTGGGAATCCATGCGCGCACGCCGATGATGTTCTCGCCCTTCTGCACGCGTGTGGTGACGTCGCCGGAAAGATAATTGTTCAGTTGCGCTGTGACGGCGGCCGGATCTAGCTTTTCGAGCGCGGCCTTGGTGCGGTCGATGTGGATGTCGAGTGCGTTGCCCGCCAGAACAACACCGTTGTTGACGTCGACGATACCGCGCACGCCGCTGATCGCCTGCGCGATTTTCGGCGCTTCGGCCTGCAACGCCGTGTAATTATCGCCGAAAAGCTTGATCTCGACAGGCTGCGGCACGTCGGTCAGGTCGCCGATCACGTCTTCCATCAGTTGCGCGAGGTCGATTTGCAGGCCGGGTACGCGCGTTTCGATTTTTCTGCGCACCTCCGCCATGACATCTTCGATGTTGCGGCGCGGCGGAGGTTTCAGGCGCACGAAAAAGTCGCCGGTATTGGGCTCGGTCAGACCGCCGCCGAGCTGCGCGCCGGTGCGGCGGGAATAGGTCATGACTTCGGGCGTGTGTTTGAGAATGTCGCCGACCTGTTCCAGCAGGGCGTTGGTGTCTTTGAGCGACGTTCCGGGCGGCGAGACGTAGTCGATGATAAACCCGCCTTCGTCCATCGAAGGCATGAAGCCGCTGCCGACGTGCAGATAGGCGAAACCGCCTATGCCGAGAAGCAAGACAACGGGAATCAGCGCCAGCAACGGGCGTTTGACGAAACGTTCAAAAAGGCATCCATAAGTGGAAAGCACGCGTTTGAAAATCGGCCCGCCTTCCTCGTCCAGCGTGTGATTGCCCGCGAGATGGTCGGCGATCAGCGGAATGGCGAACCACGCGACGAAATAGGAGACGATCAGCGCGCAGGCCATGGTGAGCGACAGCGCTTTGAAAAACGCGCCGGTTACGCCCGAAAGAAAGGCCAGCGGCAGGAAGATGATGATCGTCGAGGCGGAAGAGCCGGTCAGTGGGGGCAGGAACTCGCGGATGGAGCGGCGGACGTTTTCGTGCCGCCTGGCCTTGTCGTTGCCGATGTGCCGCACGATCTGCTCGATCATGACGATCGCATCGTCGACGATCAGCCCGATCGCCGCCGCCATGCCGCCCAGCGTCATGATGTTGAAGCTCATGCCTAGAACGTAGAGCAGCAAAACGGTCGCCGACAAAACGGCGGGCACGGCGATGACCGCCGTCAGCGTGATCATGGCGTCGCCGAGGAACATGTAAAGCACCAGCGCGGCGAGGCCGATGCCGATGAAAATGGCGTCGCGTACGCTGTGGGCGGACTGGACGACGAGCAAAGCCTGATCGTACCAGTTTTTGATCTGCACGCCTTGCGGGATCTTGTCGCGGAATCCGGCGAGCGCCTTGCCCACGTCCTGCACGACCTTCACCGTGTTGCCGCTCGGTTGCTGGAACACCTGAAGAATGACGGCGGGCTGGCCGTCTTCGTCGATGATCGTGGTTTGCGGAACGATGCTCTTTTTGACCGTCGCGACGTCGTCCAGCTCGATGATGCCGTCCTTGCCGCTCCGGATGATGGTGTGGCGGATGGCGTCGATGGATTCGATATGCGTGTCGGAGATGGCAAGCAGCATCTTGTGCTGGTCTTTCACGCGCCCGACGACCTGCAGGATGTTGGAGGAGGAGAGAGCCTGTGCCACGTCATCGAAGCTCAGATGATAGCTGACCAGCAGGTCGGGATGAATATTGACGCGGTATTCCCGCTTCGCGCCGCCCTGCACGCTGACCGAGGCGACCCCCGGCACGGCCGAGAGCAAGGGCACCAGCTCGTGCAGGGCGATGTTGCGCAAGGTCACCTGACCGACGGTTTTCGAGATCAGGCTATAGGAGGTTACAGGATAAAGCGCGACCGGCGTCATGCGCCGCACCTCGAAGGTCGTGCCTTTGGGGAGCGAAGGCAAAACGCGGGAAAGCGCGGATTCGACTTGCAGCGTCTTGCGGTCCATGTCGTCGCCCCAGTCGAAGTTGAGATCGATCTGGGCGCTGCCGCGCGAGGTGGTGGAGCGCTCTTCGCGCAGGCCGGGCACGATCTTCACCGCTGTTTCGACGGGGCGGGTGATCTCGTTGACGACGCGCTGGGTCGGCCTGTCGCCCGCGTCGAGCGAGATGGAGACGCGCGGAAAATCGATGTGCGGGAACAGCGCGACCGGCACGCTGAAAATGCAAAAGATACCCGCCAGCGTCGCCGCGGCGAGCAAAAAAAGGATAGACCGGCGATGCGATGCCGCCCAGTGTGCGAGCGTCATTATTGCGTATCCTCAGTGGTTCTGACGGCATCGCCGTCGTTAAGAGCCGCGTTGCCGGAGGTCACGACGGGCGTTCCGGCTGTTATGGCGTTTTTCAGCACGGCGTCCTTGTCGTTGTCGAAGGCGACTTTGACGTATTGTTTATGCGCCGTTCCGTCTTGCACGGTGAAGAGATAGGCGCCGCCCGCGTCCTCCATCAGCGCCGCATGCGGCACGATCGCGCCCGTGTAGGCGTCAAGCGCGATTTTTCCTTTCAGCATCATGCCGAGCACAAGACCGTCGGTCGCGGGCGCGTCGATCTGCACCAGCGCGTTGACGAGGTGCGTCGCGGGGTCGGTCATGCCGAGGACGTCGCTGATTTTCGCGTTGATGGCAACGGCGGGGTCGAGCGGTGCGCTCAAATGGACTGCGGTGCCGGATCGAACGCGGGGTGCGACGTCCGGCTCGAGCCCGAGCGCGACGACCAGCGCGTCCTTGTTGCCGATGGTCAGCAGAACGGCGTTGGTTTGCAAATGCGCCCCCGCCACCGCCATGACCGCCGTCACGATGCCGTCGAACGGCGAGCGGAGCGTCTTGTTTTGCTGGTTGACGCCGGTTTTTTGCATTTGTTTGTAATTGGCTTCCGCGTCGGCGAGCGCTTTTTCGGCGGCGGCGACCTGATCGTGCGTGGCGAGCTGCTCTTTCAGAAGGCGTTTTTGCCGGGCGAGGTCGTTTCTCGCGAACTTGACGGCGGCCACGGCCTGATCGTATTGCGCGGTCGCGCCCGGAGAATTTTCGATTTCCACCAACGGGTCGCCCGCCTTGATGACCTGCCCCGGGCGGACGAAAACGTTGGCGATGATGCCTTCGTGCGGCATGGAGACGGTGTGTGTGCGGTCGGGGTCGGGCTGCACCGTGCCGTAGGCGGTGACGACCTGTTGCAGCGTGCCGGTGCGCACGGGCGCGGTTTGCACCAGCGCCGTGGCGTTTTGCGCGGGCGTGGGCGCGTCGTCGTCCGCATGCGCGATGTGTGCAAAAGAAAAACCGGCGATCAGGACGAGAGAAAGGGCGAGGCGGTTAAAACGCATGGGATTTTTTCCTTTCCTGATTGCGGCCCGCGATGTAATCGGGCGGCCAGGCGAGCAGCGTGTCGAGAGCAATGCGGCTGGTCCACAAGGCCTGCCGCAGGTCGAGATATTCCATCTTCTTTTTCAGGAGGCCGCTCTCGACGGCGACATAGGTTTGTGCCGGAAAGTCACCTGCCCTGTAGGCGTTGGTCGCGCGTTTGGCGAGGGAGACGAGACGCGGAATGGCCTTTTGCACGTCTTTGATCTGGCGGTTGATAAGTTGCGTCTGCCGCCAGAGGGTGAGAGCGTCGGAATGCGCCTGATCCAGCCGCGCCTGATATTGCGCGCGAAGTTCGGCACGGGTCGCTTTCGCGACAGCGATCTGTCCGCGGCTGCCGTTGAAGATCGGCAGGCCTAGCGACACGGCAGGGCCGATGCTGTGTACGCCGCTGGTATCGCGGGCGGCGTTGAAGCCGATGGAAATGTCGGGGAACTGCTCCAGCACGGCCTTGTAAAGCGTTTCTTCCTGACTGGCGTAGGCCGTCTGCAGGGCAATCAGGTCGGGCCGGTGACGCGGCAGCAGCGCCAGCGCGGCATAGACGTCGTCGTCCGTAGGCATCGCCGGGTTGCCGAGACGTTGCAGCGGCACGTCGATATCCGACGAGAGATCAAGCAGCGCGTCGAGTTTATGATTGATGTCGAGCAGGGCGCGCTGCTGCGTGTCGCGCTGGCCGCGCGCGTCCATCAGCGCGACCAGCGCCGAGCCCGCCTGATCGAGCGTCGCGTCGCCGGCTTTGAGTGCCTTTTGCGCGTGTTTCGATTGTATGGCGTAGAGATTGACGGTGTTTTGCAGTAGCTTCAGCCTTTCCATGGCGAAATATTTCTCGGCGTAAAGGCTGCGCGCCTGCTGGATGGTTTGCCATTCCTGCCAGAGGATATTCATGTTCAGGCTGGCCTGACGGTCGTGGGCGATGGCCACGGCGGTCGAACGGGTGAAAAACGAGCGCAGGTCGAGCGTTAGCCCGGCGCCGTAGCCGTTCATGTAGCCCGCCGTGGTCGGATGGTCGAGATTGGCGGAAAGCTGCGGGTCCGGCAGCAGTCCGGCGGCAAAGGCTTCGGCTGCAGCCACGGTACGCTTACTCCGTTCCACTTTCAGGTCTGGATTGCGCAGGACCGCTAGTGTCGCCGTTTCCGTCATGTCGAGACCGTATCCAAGTTTAACCGTGTGCTCAGGAATATTTTGCACGTCACTGATTTTACTCATGATCTGTGGTGTTAAACTACTGGCGAGGTCGGCTTGTTCAGGCAGCGGCAAGGCTTTGTACGCCGCGCATCCGGACAGTAATCCCATTGACATGATTGCGATGATGAAACGCGCTTTCAAAATTTTCTCCGGTAACCTTTTTTAGGGGCAGCTTTCTGAATGGCCCCGGTAGGCCAAGCTTGCACGCAAGTGTACACATTTACAGGATAAAAGACCTAACTTACAAAAGACTTAAGAGAATTTTTTAATTTTCGGCAGGGCGTTGGCATAAGCCCATATTCCGTGATAATTGTGTGATAATGTATATTATGGAAAATAATGGATATACCATCGTATTTATTTATTCAATGAAAACAAAATATTATTCTTTGTATTTAATAATATGTGTCAAGGGTAGTCCATTGGATAATAACACATTTTTTAAGGGGTATGCCAATGACAACAGGACTGGAGAACGTTCCGGGCTTCATGCTCGACAGGGCTATAAATGCGCTTGAAGCGGCAAGAGATAAAATAGACCACGAGATTTCCCAGCTCCGCACCGAAAAAAACGGCCGCGACTGGAAGCGCCGCAAGCGCCGCCAAACCGAGCGCATAACACGCGACTTGATCGAGCGCGGCATGACCGACGAAAATCAGGCAAGAATTTGGCTTATGGAGAATGGTCATAGCTGGAAATATGCTGGAGAAATACTTTCCGCAATGCAGACGCGAATTGAGGCCGAAAAAAAGGCCGCCCGCGAGGTCGAAATTTTTCGGCGCTGGAACATAGGTAAAGAGAAAAAGACCGCACTGGCGCGAGAATTTGGCCTCTCGCGCTCGTCGATAGAGCGTATATGCAGAAAATACGCCGAGAGCGACGGTTTGAAGGCGATTTTCGCGGCCGCATATCATAAAAAACTACGCCCGTCACCCTAGGCATAAAAGTTTTTTCCAAGTTGTTCGCAGCATCGACGTCACCGGCGAGCCGTCCGGCAGCACCGCCGGAACAGCCGCTGTCTGATTCTCGCCTCGCCAGCCATGAGGAGAGGATCTTCCACTCGTAATAAAAACCCCGCCGGCGGGAAAGTCGGCGGGGTTTCAGGGGTGACGTTAAGAGGAGCGCTTAACGTCGGCGTCTGTGCTTTCTGTGAGCCTTGCGGCCGGCAGCGCGGGCGGCGCTGGAGCCTTTCTTAAATCGTCCGGTCTTGGTGCGACCGGCGCGGGATTTCTTTTTACGCTTCATGGCGTGTTTCCTTTCTCGGGTAGAAAAATAGCCGCCAGCGTGCCGAGCAAGCCGAGGCTGAGGGTGATGGGGTTGGTGGCCCCCGCGATAACGCCGGCCACCGTCGCCGCGCCGTGTAGGACGGTTGCTGCGTCGCTGCCGTGCAGGAGCGCCGCGCCGGCGGCAAGGCCGGCATAGGTTGACGGTTCAGACAGTCTTTTGCCGATGGTGCCGAAAAAGCTCATGGCGTTCCTCTCTTTCTTCTTCAAGGCGCGTAACGCGCGGTTCTATGTTCTGGACGATGGTTGTGAGACGGGAGAGCTGCCACAAGATGCCGAACAGGATGCCTGTGTCTCCCCAGCTATGCGCCATGTGCAGCACGTCGGTCATGGGCCATACTCCACGTTATTGAGCGCGATCTCGTATTTGACGAGATAGGGCTGGTCAGGGTTGGCCGGGCCGGCGTTGTAGGATTGCACGATAAAATCGTCAGTGTGGAACGTGCCCGCATAGGTGCGCAGCCATGCGAGATACGCGCAGCCGAAATACATGCTGACGGCTGGATCGAGCAAGGTCTGTTTCGTCGGTGGCCCGTACGCTTTAAAACCCATGTCGTACATCTGCGTGGCCGTGCTGACAAGCGTTTGCATGATGCCGACGCTCTCGCGGCCGCCGGTCTCCTGTCTGATAGCATTTGTGGCGATGCCAGCTGCGGGGTTGTTGATATCCCCGCTCTCGACAAGCGCGATTGAAACGGCCATTGTAGGGCTGATCGTATTTAAGCCGTTCTGATTGATAGTCGCCGCAGCAAGGCTCTCGACCTGTGCAATGCTCATGCGCGTCGGCCCGGTCGACGATGCTGCAGAGGCCGGCGTGGCGAACTGTTCCACTAGAACAGCGATTAGAATTGCGGCGATCGTTGCGAAAATTCCATCTATGCCCATTTTTTCTCCTTACAGTAGGTCATAAGTGAGCATGATGGCGCTCGCGTTGTAAGCAAAACCACCATTGTTACATGCGACGTAGAGGCCAAATCCTGCCGGAATAAATATATCTCGGCCATATTCTTGATTTACCACGCCAGCGTTTGTATTTCCGACAATTGTCAAAATTCCATTGACGGTCGTAGAATTATAATCGGCGGGCGCTGCGCTTCCGGCCGATAATGTTAAGCCCAGCAGATTAGATGCGCTCATAACAACGTTTCTAAGAATGAGACCATTGACATTTGAAGCCGCCGCAACGATGGTTTGTACCGCCGTTCCTATATTAAACGCGCCATACTTATTTGCACCAAGCGGAGTGATGGTTCGTTTTACGCCACGATCAGAGGTGAGTGCAGTGTTGATAGATGACAGGGATGCTTCGGAATTAGCATCGTTCACGGCGACCGCTGCGCCGCCGACGCCATATACTTGCACGGGGTTGGCGATGCCGTCTATGGTGCCCTGCCCCGGATTGTCAACGTTAAACTGGTCTGGGCCATCACTGACGGAGATTTTAACCCATTCGCCGGCTTGTGCCGCCGAGTTGATGAAATACTTGCTGAACCCCGAGGACAGATAGATAGAGCTGTTCTTTTTCAAGCCCGTGTAATACGTGCCTTGCATGTTGGTTTGAATGGCAATATCGACCGTCGCGGTTGCCGACGAGCTGTCAACGATTTTGAGATATTTACCGCTGACGTCATGCTCCTCGCCTTTTTTTAAGTCATCGAGATAGACCTGATCTGGAATACCAGGGCCGACGGGAATGATGTCCGTCATAAGAACCTCCATGCGATATATGCCGCGAGGCCGAAGCCCGCGAGCTTGAGATAAGTGGCGAGGCTGGATTCGGCAGCCGCCTGTTGCTGTGTTGCCTGTACGGCCGCCGCGCCGACGGCAAGGGAAAGTTGTTGGCCCGTGACGAGCTGTTGCAAAATGGACGTCGTGCCGGCGGCAGTCGATTTTATGGCGTTGGCTATCGGCGTCAGGTCGATCTGGTTTTGGATGGTGTCGTTAACTGTGACGGCCGTTTTATTCGTGGCGTTCTGCTGGACGTTATTACCGCCCAGACCTATCGCGCTCAAAAATCCCCCGAACAGCGACATTACAGCACCTTTTTAGCGTGCTTCATCAGCTCGAGAACGATGAAACCGCCGGCCAGCATCATAGCTATGTTGGTCAGATTGAAGCCGCTGCTGCTGCCGGTGGGAACCGACGGAACGACGGCCGAGGATAATGCGTTATCGGCTTTCCAACCGAGATATCCGCCCGCCGCAAGTAAAACCGGAAAAATGTAAAGCATGATTATTTACCTCTCTTATGCAGAAAAAACAGGCCGACCAGAGCCAGAAAGACCACGCCTAAATCTATTTTTGCGGTGGTGGAGAGGCCGCTTAACGGCGTGGTAGCGACGCCGGCGGCCGCAGCTGATGCCGTGGCCGCCGTCTGGTTCGCCGTCACCGTCGCCGGTGACGTCAAAAACGAGGTCGAAGGTAAAAATGGGTATGCGCCGCCCGTAGGTGACGGCGACGTATTGGTGAGTGGAGCCGTAGCACTTCCCGAGGCGCTGCCGCTACCCGTGCCGCTGGAACCGTTGATCAAGTAGTTGTTAAGCGAGACGTTACTGCTGTTGCTGGCGTTCTGCGTGGTCTTATTGCCACCGAAAAGACGGCTTACAAGCCCACCGACGCCGCCGCCGCTGCCGCCGCCGAAAACGCTCGGTAACATGGCCGCAAAGGTTGTCGGGTCCATTACCGCCTCCCACGCATGAAGCGCGAAGCGAGATAGACAACCAGTCCGAGGCCGAGCAGCACGCTGCCCCATGTCATGATGTTGCCGATGGTCTGTTGCTGCGCGGCATTGGCGGCCGCCGTTGCGGCCGAGGTGGCCGCTGTGGCCGCCTGATACTGCTGGGTAGCCTGTTGCAGTTTGTACTGATTTGCCACGGACTGGGCTTGAAGCTTGTCGGTGTAAATCTGCTGAGCTGTGCTGGCGACGGTATTAAAACCGTTCCCGATCATGGACCAAAGAGAGCCGGCCATAAGCGCCCCCTTCCCGCATTACTGCGTTTGTTGCGTGACAAAAATTGTCCTGACCTGTGCCGCCGTGCCGGCGTTCACATCGAGAACCAAGCCCAAGTCCTGCACGGCGCTGTCCACGTAGACGTCCATGCTGGAGCCGTAGGGCAAGAGCTGGAGGTCGTAAACGCCGGCGTTGACGCCGGTGCCGAGGCCCCAGTTTTGAGATGTTCGTTGATGCACCATAGAAGCCTTGGGTGCCATTTTGACATCGCCCTGACTGTCTTGCAGCGTGATCTCGTTGTTGAGGATCGTGCTGACGCCCACCTCTTGGTTGGCGTTGGGCGTGTCCGTGGTCCACAAGATGATATCACGATAGGACATGTTGTTGGGAACGTCGCGCGGGAATTTCGGGTTCGCTTGCGCGATGGCGTCCACGGTTTCGATCAGGCCCATCATGAGCGCCGGAGAGCTGCCGTTCTGACGGAGTGTCAGACTGTCGGGTTGCCCATTGGTCGGGTTGTTGATCAGGTTCACCTGGTTAAGCTGGATGTCCAGCGTGATGTCGCTGTTCTGCACGACGGTGATGCCGCCGACTGTGCCGAACAGGATGCCGGCTTGCGTCGCGTCGGCCCATTTGATGCGTAGCTCGTAGGAGTGGCCCCGCGTATCGCAACCGAATTCGCCCTGTTTGGGAGCGTCGAACGGCGCAAACGAGCAGTTGAGATAGTGCTGGCCCGTCACGGCGTTGGCGATAGCGCCGGCGATCAAAGCGTTTCCGGCAGCGGCCGGAAGGCCATACCGGAGGCCGTTCGTGAAATAGAGCGCGAGAGCCTTTCCCGAGATGTTCCAGACGATGTTCTTGCTGTCGCGAACGAGCTGAACGGTATCGATCAGGTTGAATATCTGAAAATCCGGAGCGTTACTGGAAACGCCGGTGACATTCACTTTTGCGCTCAGGAGCAATTCCATGCCCGTGAAGATATTGCCTCGGGGGAACTTGAAAACGGAGAGCGCGTTTTTGTTGTAGTTGAGCGTCTCTTTGTATTCTTGATCGAACTGAAAGGCCATGATATGCGCTCCTGTGGCTTATTAGAGGGTGATGTTGAATTTGCTGAGCAGAGAATTGACGATCGGCGCAACGATGCCGAAGCCAACGCCGACGCCGAGCGCGGTGAGAACGATGGTCTTGACGTCTTTCTTATCGGTAGATTTGGGCATGTGAAACTCCAATTTGGGGTTAAAAAATAAGTTACCCCCAGCGTTTCACGGTCTAGGTTTTGTGTGGACGGGTGCAAAGACGGTATAAAAAGCGGGTGTTACGGCTTCGCCGTCACGTGTTTGCTGATCTGCCCCGGGTGCAGATATCGAAAATATTCGAACCGCTCGAGCGCCATGATCTCCTGCCAGAGCGGCCGTCCGTTGTAACTGATGCGGCCGCAATCCTGCCATATCATCTGAGCGTCGCGCTCGTCGGCCGTTGCGAATATATAGCGTTCTGTGCAGTTGCGCCTGATGCGCGGATGTATCGAGGTGATGTATTGCGTAGCGATCAGGCACGTGTAGCCAAGATGCCGGCCCCGCATGAAAAGCCCATGCGTGATAGGGTGTTTCTTGAGCGTCACTTCGTCGTACAGGGCCGCTCCCTCGTCCAGCACGACGAAAGAGCCGAACGATTTTTTGTCGCGCAGCATGGCCTCCAGTTGATCGGCCGACCATGCGAATCTGCACCCGCTCGGAAAGTCGATGTCACCCGTGCCAGGGTAAATGATGACCTGCTGTTTGCAGCGCCGATATGTCTTGACAAAAGCCTTCATGAGCGTGCTCTTGCCCGTTCCGGTGTAGCCCAAAAAGGACTTATGCCGAAACTGATAGTCCATTATTTTTTGTGCTTGCGGCCGCCCGCGCCTTTTTTGACGGTGGCCGATCGAGCCGGTGGTTCTTTCTTCATGCGGAGTTTTACATTCTCCGTTATAAGATTGCAGATTACATCCCCCTCATGTTTGCGGATGCGCCGCACGGTCAGAACGTACGTTAAAAAAATCAATGGCGAAAACACCATGATCCACTCAAGAATGACAAGTCGTATATGGTCTTTACGCATCGTTATTTTCCTTCTCCTGTTGCTTTTTCTTCCAGCGTGTTTCCGCGCCTTTTTTGCCCAGCTCCCTCATTACCCTTTTTCTTTCCTCGTCTGCCCTCTCTTGGGCGGGTGATTGTGTCGATGGGCTGTCCGTCGCAGCTGGGGGTGATGCTGTCGATGAGGCCGTTTCCGACGAGGAGCTTCTCAACCTTTTTGCGACGTGCTTTTGATAGACGTAAGCGCCGAGGCCTGCCGCTACGAAGAACAGAAACGCTTTCTGCAGCCTCTTCTTTTTTGGCGGTGCTGCCGGCGGACGGCTCTCCAGTTCCGTCGGTGCTGCAGCCGCTGCCGGCTGCGGAGCTTGTGGGTAAATTCCTGACGTCATCTTTCTTCCTCCAGTCGTTATAAAGCT
The DNA here is from genome assembly GCA_021849295.1 of Pseudomonadota bacterium. GTDB lineage: Bacteria > Pseudomonadota > Alphaproteobacteria > Micavibrionales > UBA2020 > PALSA-926. The sequence continues at coordinate 23,711 of JAJZTA010000001.1, forward strand.
TCTCGATGGCGCTTTTTCCCGCCATGAATAGCTGTTGTTTGGCCTCTAAATGGGCCTTTGTGGCGGCGATATATCCCGCCATGCCCGCCACGATCAGAGAAATCAGCCAAGAGACCGCCAGAATGACGGCTTCCACGTCATGCAGTGCCTTCATCCTGTGGGTTTCCCTCTGATTTCTTGCTTATCACGTAGCGCAGATACGGCGGCACGCAGCACATGCAAACCGCCCCCAAAGCGTAAGCGAGCGATAGCCACGGCTTGCCTGTGACGTTTTTGACGCCAGACATTCCCGCTCCGAACAGCTCCTCCAGCAGCACGTTGAGCTTTTTGTTTTCCTTCCAGCCAAACATACCCCTGATCTCGGCCAAGGCCTCGACGATGATACCGGCGGATGCCTTTTCCAGCCGATTAGGCTCAAGGTCGATCTCGACGGCCGGAGCGGTGACGCTGGCGGCATCTGTGGCGCCATTCATGCCGTCCATAGCGCCATGAATAGCGCCTTCCCCCGTCACTGGCGGGCGGGCGGCTATGTCCTCTTTGGCGAGGGTGTCCGTGTCGAGCTGATCCACGGATGGTCCGCTTTTTTTATGCTGTTTTTTCGGCATGTTGACGGTCAACCTCCGCGAAGAATTGGCGGAACATTGCCGTTGCATAAGGGCTAAGAGAGCCGTAGCGTTCTAGGTGGTTCTTGACGCCGTTATAGCGAATAACGACCTTGTGCGCCCTCCAGATAAGCTCTAAGGCTTGTAATAGCGTCAGATGGCGCTTATTTAGCCCTTCGGATAGCTCTGATGCCGACATTTTGCTGCAAAGTTCCATACCGCCATTTAGCCCCATATAGCGGCATTATGCCGCTGTACAAACCGCATATGATTATCAGAAATAAAAATGCTTAGAAGATCCTCTCGTCAGTTTTGCTGTTGCAGGAATCCGCCCTCGTCAAAGGCGGCAAGTATGGCCTGACGCTCCAGCGTCGGCAGGGCGGCAAGCTTCATCGCCCAACGCTCCTTTTTGCGCTTTATTCGCTCGCGCTCGCGATATCCCTCGCCCAGATAACGGTAATCGTGCAGGGCTGTCGGTTGGGGAAAATTAAACCATAGCGTCTCCTGCCGCACGCCGCCCCGCGTCATGGCGTTGTACTTGATACGGCTCCAGCCGCACAATCTGGCGGCATATAGCGGGTTATCGTAGCCGGAGATCATGACGTTGCAGTTTGTGGAGCAGAGCAGCTCTAGCACCCGGTCATGGTCCTCGTCGGTCATTTCGTGCTGGTAGAGGTTGGTCTTGAAACGGGTGCTGTGTACATAGGGCGGGTCTGCATAGATCAGGGTTTCACGGGTATCCATGCAAGGCTCGAACGTGCGTTCCATAAACTTCATGGCGCACATGCCATAGAATTTAAAACCTCGCCGTAGCGTCAGATCGTCCGTGAAAAGCGTATCGTCAAGGTCGATGCCGATATTTATCTCGGCCTGCCTCTTGTTTCGCATGATGGCGGCAGAGCCAAGGAATAGCTCGATATAGGTCCTATGTGGCGGCATGTGGTTAATGATCGTCTGATAGACGCCAGCGCCGTTTTTTCCTCCGGGATATCTCATGGCGTCACCTGCGCGGCACGCAGACGAGAAATAATTTTGCGCTGAAGCTGGAAAGCCTCGCGGAATACGTCGCGCTCGATGGCCACAAGCTCAAGGGGTTTGTTATTCGTGTTTTTGCCGTGATGGCCGATCTCGTAGACGGCATAGTTATAACTGGCGAGGGCGACATCCTCCGCGCTGTTTTCGACGTGCAGCCGCGCCGTGACGAGGATTTTTTTTAGGTGCGCTGTAAAAGCCTTATGCGTTATCATGCTGAATTCCTCGCGCTTTCTGCCTTCTCAATGGCGCGTTGTTTTCGTGTTGCCGCGCCGCGCCTGGCAGAGGCAACTTTGCGTAGGCGTTTTTTTTCGACCTGATATTCCACGCCGTCGGGCATGGCGCAAAGCGTTTTAAACTCTTGTTCTGTCAGATAACCAAATGATGGGGGCGGGGTCATGCTGGCACCTTCCCTTTCGTGAATTTCTTAACCCATCCGATGAATGCGGCCTTGTGGTTTTTCGGCGGGTTAGACGCGAAATATGCGGAAAACTTGTCGAAAAGCTCTTTGCGATCCCAGCCCCGCATGTACTGGCCGACTTCGAGAAAGTCATCGTCTTGCAGGTAATCGCGCACGTCATAGGGCTTCTGCAACCCGCCCAACCCACTGACCAATCCTCCGACCCTTTTGAAAGACCCCGCGCCAGATTTATCCACAATCACGGGCGTCACGGTCACGGTCTGGTCTTTCTCTCTCTCTCTCTGGTCTGGTCTCTCTAGGCGTGACGCGTCATGAACGCGTCCGTTATCGTCACGTGACGCGTCACGTGACTGTTTTTTCTTCTCACGGTAACGCTTAGCCCGCTCCGCGTCGCTGGATACTGCATCGATGCCCACTGGTGAACCGTCGGCATCTATAACGTCGCGCTCTTCAAGAAGTTTGATGGCCTCTCGAACGTCGCTTTCCTTCTCCGAGAGGGTGAAAGCGACGATCTCGATCAGTTCCTCCCTGTTGCGTGCCTTGCGGTTGTCCTCGGCCGCCAGTTCGACGGTCGCCATATACACGGCCATAATGAACGAGCGTGAAAGATCGAGTTTTGATGCTATTATAGCGATTATTTGGTTTTGAGCAGTGCCTACCGGCATTTTGAACCATCGTGTTGACATTGAACCTATCCCCTTTTCTATCCCTGAAAAAAGACCGGCCGGCGCGGGGATAGACGCGCCGGCCGGCTTGCCTGTCAAACGGAGCAGCACTTGCTCGTTTTTTTGGCGTAAACTGGTGTGGTCTCTCCCACCGTCAAGCCTCGGATCGAGCGGCTTTCCCCTGTAGCTTCCCTTAAGCTGCTGGATGCCCTTCCACGTTGCAGCCGCATCCACCGCATAAAGGCAGTGGACATGGATATTTTGGTAGCGGGCGCAGGAATTGAACCTGCTCTCTCCAGTGTATGAAGCTGGCGACTTTCCGTTTGTCCTGCCCGCTGTATCACGAGGAGCCCCCTACTCTTGAAGCCCAGCAACATTTACCGCGACGGCAGCTGCGGGCACTACACCGGCAGCGTCGGCGGTAGCGGATTCGACGGCGCCGGCGATCTTGTCCACCTCGGCGGCCGCCGTGTCGAGTTTCGGCTCGGCCGCTTCAACCTTCTTGACGATGATCTGGATTTTTTCATTACCGGACAGGTTCGCCAGTTCGGTGGCGATCGGGTTGACGAGCGCTTCCAGTTGGTCGAGGCGGGTTTTTGCTTCGGAAACGGTGGCGACGGTGCGCTTCATGAAGTTGTGAACGAGCTTGTCAGGGCTGGCGCTGTTGATGTAGGCATTCGCTTCTTTGATCAGATTGTCAAAGGTCGTGGACATGAGATTTACTCCTTTTTAACGGGTTTAATGCCAGAATTGGCAAGGCGTGATTACGCCTTTCAGAAAAGTTAATAAAAAATTAATCACTTGTAAACCCATACTTTCAATAGTATAAATATGGGAATCAAACAGATAGAGGAAAACATGATTAAAAAAACTACATTCGGGGCTATCGCTTTATCGTTATCGCTTGGAGCTTGTGCTGGTCGTACAGGTCAACCTGTTATGATGGAACAATACGGTGATACAGGAGCACCATGCGATGTATTGCACGCTGAAATGGTCGATCTTCAAAACGATATGCAACGATTGGCACCAAATACGAGCAAGACCGGTAAAAACGTTGCATTGGGTGTTGCGGGATTGATCGTATGGCCGGCGTGGTTCTTCATGGATTTTAAAAACGGGCAGAAAGTTGAATATGATGCCGATGCCCGCCGTTATAATTATCTAGCCACAATTGCAAACGGGAAAAGATGCGGTTTCCCACATCGTCATTATGAGACCTCTGACGAGGCTAAAAAGAGAACAAAAAAAACCGGTGAATACCATGAAAACAATTAACGATTATCTAGAGGCGGCCGTCGAGCGACAGGAGTTAGGTTCTTATAGTCAATTAGCAAGGAAAATTGGCATTACCCATACGGCTATAAGTCATATGCGGAAAAGTCATGTGCTGCCTTCCGACGAAACCATGGTCAAGCTTGCACGCCTTGCCGGCCTTGATGAACAAGTCGCCTTGATCGAGCTTTCTTTTTGGCGCGCAAAGGACGACGAAACGAAAAACGCCTTTGAAAACATCCTGAAACGGATTTCATTGTTAGCACCTGCATCACTTTTAAGCTTATTTTATCATCCGACAACGGCACAAGCCGCTGAAATAATGCACAATTCAGCCCCTCACCCCGCCGCCGCGAGCGTGTCAGGTTTTTCTATAATAATGTATATTATGACAAATAATAGATAAGGGGAAATGCGAGGTATATCCATTGTGGCAAATATGAAAAGGTACTATAACCGTCCCCATACAAATTCTATTTCAGGAGGAAATGAAATTATGAGGAATTTTTTCAACAAAAAATCAGCCACAGCGCCGCTCACTGAAGCCGAGCAAAAGCTCACCGAATGGGGCGTGAAATACAAAAAGAAGAATGACGGCACGATCATCGTGCGCGAACTGGATATTTCGGGCAAGAAGCTCACCCGTCTGCCGGACCTCAGCAACGTGATCGTGCGCGGCGACTTTATCTGCCAGAACAACCAGCTGACCTCGCTGGTCGGATCGCCCAAGAGCATCGGCCGCGGATTCTATTGCGACTGCAATAAGCTGACATCGCTTATCGGCGGGCCGCAAACGGTTGCCGGCTATATGTCGTGCAATTCCAACCCGCTGACGTCGCTGGCCGGCGCGCCGCAGACGTTTGCGCGCCTGTCCAGCAATCTCGGCGATTTTTATGCGCGGAGCGCCATTCCGGCCGGGTTGCTGACGCTGCCCAACACGCCGAAACCGCCACAGCTTTAACACAGCAGTGTTGTATCCGGAGCGCGCGGCTTACGAGAGACCGGCTATTTTGCAGCTGGTGACGGGGTCACAGCCTTTATCTACGACCAGCACGTCATCAATAACAACAATATCAAGTCTCTGGTTTCTGATCTTGAGAAAATGCGCGAATATTTCGGTCATAAAAGCTGGAATGTCACCAGTGGCTCGTTCGGTTCGACACTTGGCCATGTTCTATGCCGTCACGCATCCGCAAAGCGTCAAACGGCTCATTTTGCGTGGCATCGCACTTGGCGATGGCAAAGGCGCGCGTGATCTTTCCAATGCAGTGGTTCGCGGAATACCGTGACCATATTCCGGAAGCCGAACGCGTCGACGGTGATTTGGCGATGCCTTATTATGAAATTTTGCTGTCGGAGACGAAGCGACCGCCATCGAAGCCGCGCGGCTGTTCATGCGCTGAGACACACGTCGATCCCGACGAAAGACCCGCCATTGGAGCTGATCGCCGCCTGCGATGCCAATCCGCGCGCGGGTGCCGATCTCGCGGCTGTTTTTCTATTTCACCGTCAACGAATACATGAAGAACGATCACAAGGCTTATCTGCTCGGCGAAATGGCGAAGATGAAAATGCCTATCGACATCGTCGTGCAGGGCCGTCAGGATTGGATCTGTCCTGTCGAAAATGCACGGGAGATGCATCAGCACTGCCCGCACAGGCGCGCCTGCATGTCATCGAGTATTGCGGCCACGTCATGGTCAGGTCCGTCCTGGTAGAGGCGTTTATGGAGATCACGAACGGCTGGAAAAGCGCCGCAAAAATAGCCTATTTTCCCGAATAAAAACAGCTGTTTTCGGCCTTATGCGGCACTGCCGTAAATGGTCCTTTTTGCGCTTTGAAGAAGGCCTGAAAAATGCTAAAAATAATAGGTATTCCAATAACATCCATAGGATTTCGCTGTGACAGATAACACCATCAAAAAGACCGATATCGCGCCTATCACGATCGAGTCCGAAATGCAGACGTCGTATCTCGCTTATGCCATGAGCGTGATCGTTTCCCGCGCTCTGCCGGACGCGCGCGACGGCCTTAAACCTGTCCACCGAAGAATTCTTTATGCGATGGGCGAAGGCGGATATGATTCGAGCAAGCCTTACAAAAAATCCGCACGCATCGTCGGTGACGTCATGGGTAAATATCACCCGCATGGCGACAGCGCGATCTATGATGCTTTGGCGCGCATGGCGCAGGATTTCTCTCTGCGCGTTATGCTTATCGACGGGCAAGGCAACTTCGGCTCGATGGATGGCGATGCGCCGGCCGCGATGCGTTATACCGAAGCGCGTCTCAACAAAATCGCCGAGACGATGCTGGAAGATATTGGCAAAGAGACCGTCGATTTCCAGCCCAACTATGATGAATCCGTTTTCGAGCCGAGCGTGCTCCCTGCCCGCTTTCCGAATTTACTGGTCAATGGCGCGGCGGGCATCGCCGTCGGCATGGCGACCAACATTCCGCCGCACAACCTCGGCGAAGTGCTCGACGGCTGCTGCGCTTACGTTGATAATCCTGACATCACGATCGATGAACTGATCGACATCATTCCGGGGCCGGATTTCCCGACCGGCGCGCAGGTGCTCGGCAGAAATGGCATTCTCGGCACGTTCCACAACGGCCGCGGATCGATTATCATGCGCGCGAAAACCTCTATCGAGGAAATCCGCAAGGACCGCATGGCAATCATCGTCCATGAAGTGCCCTATCAGGTCAACAAAGCGCGGCTACTGGAGCGCATGGCCGAATGCGTGCGCGAGAAGATCATCGAAGGCATTTCAGATTTGCGTGACGAGACCGACCGCGACGGCGTGCGCGTCGTCATCGAGCTGAAAAAAGACGCGATGCCGGACGTCGTGCTGAACCAGTTGTTCAAGCACACGCCGCTGCAAACGTCCTTCGGCTCCAACATGCTGGCGCTGAACTATGGCCGCCCCCAGATGATGAACTTGAAGGAGTTTATCGCCGCCTTCGTCAACTTCCGCGAAGAAGTCATTACCCGCAGGACGATCTACGAACTCGGCAAGGCGCGCGACCGCGCCCATATCTTGGCGGGTTTGGCCGTCGCCGTCGCCAACATCGACGAAGTGATCGCCATGATCCGCGGCGCGAAAGACCCGAACGACGCCCGCGAAAAACTGACCGGCAGCGAATGGAACGTCGCCGACATCGCGCCACTGATGAAGCTGATCGACGATCCGCAATATCCGGTGAGCGCGAACAACACCTACAAAATGTCCGACACGCAAGCCAAGGCCATCCTCGACCTGCGTTTGCACCGTTTGACGGCGCTGGAGCGCGACAAGATCGGCGACGAACTCAAAGAAGTCACCGATATGATTGCGGAATATCTTGCCATTCTCGCCAGCCGCGAAAAGCTGATGAAGCTTCTGCGCGAGGAGCTGGTCGATATCAAGACCCGCTTCGCCACACCGCGCAAGACCGAGCTGATCGCCGACGAACACGAGCAGGATGTCGAAGACTTGATCCAAAAAGAAGACATGGTCGTGACCGTCACTAATACCGGCTACGTCAAGCGCGTGCCGCTCGCGACGTACCGCGCACAGAAGCGCGGCGGCAAAGGCCGCACTGGCATGCAGACGAAGGATGAGGATTTCGTCACCGACCTCTTCGTCGCCAATACCCACACGCCGATCCTGTTCTTCACCACCAAGGGCATCTGTCACAAGCTGAAGGTCTACAAGCTGCCGCTCGGCACGCCGCAGGCGCGCGGCAAAGCCTTCATCAACCTTCTGCCGCTCGAGCAGGGCGAAACCATTTCCGTCGTCATGCCGCTGCCGGAGGATGAAAGCACGTGGGACAAGCTCGACGTCGTTTTCGCGACCAGCCACGGCACGGTACGCCGCAACAGCCTTGACGACTTCAAAAACGTCCGCGCCAACGGGCTGATCGCCATGAAGCTGGAGGGCGACGAGAAGCTGATCGACGTCCGCACCTGCACTGATACGGACGACATCGTCCTGTCCTCGCGCAAGGGTAAGGCGATACGTTTCCCCGTGACAGACCTGCGCGTCTTCAAGTCGCGCGCCTCTACGGGCATCCGCGGCATCAAGCTGATGAAGGGCGACGCGGTGGTCTCCATTTCCGTCGTCCGCCACGTCGAGGCGACGGTGGACGAGCGCATGGCTTATCTGCGCATGGCCTCCAAGCTGCGCAGTCAGGTCGAGGATTCCGACGGCGATACGGCTGCTGATGCGGGAGATGAAGAAGAAACATCCTCCTCCAATGTCGAGCTTTCCCCTGCCCGTTTCGAGGAAATGGCGGCGATGGAAGACTTTCTGCTCGGCGTGACCTCCAAAGGCTTCGGTAAGCGCACTTCGGCGTATGAATACCGCACGGCGGGTCGCGGCGGCTCGGGCATCTGGAATATGAAGCTCAGCCAGAAGAATGGCGAGATCGTCGGCACGTTCAAGGTGCTGGACAGCGACGAGGTGATGCTCGTCACCGACGGCGGGCAGATCATCCGCATGCCGGTGAAGGACGTGCGCTTCGTCGGCCGCCAGACGCAGGGCGTCACCCTCTTCCGCATCGAGGACGGTGAGGAAGTCGTTTCCGCCGCGATCATCAGGGACGACGATCATGACGAAGAATAAGGCGGTTGCCGCAAAGCCGCTGATCGGCGTTTATCCCGGTACGTTCGACCCCGTGACGCTTGGGCATCTCGACATTATAGAGCGCGCGATGAAGGTCGTCGATCATCTCGTCATCGCGGTGGCGGACAGTCCGGATAAAGGGCCTTTGTTCAACATTAAAAAGCGCGTCGAGCTGATGAAGACCGATGTCGCCAACAACCGAAAGCTCAAGGGAAAATCCATCGAGGTCGTCGCTTTCGAGGAATTGTTGATGGATTTCGTGCAGCGCGTGAACGGCCGCGTGATCGTGCGCGGTTTGCGCGCCGTCTCTGATTTCGAATACGAATTCCAGATGGCGGGCATGAACTCCTACCTGAACGACGACATCGAAACCATGTTCCTGATGGCGCAGGACAAGCACCAGTTCATTTCATCGCGCTTCGTGAAGGAAATCGGCCGCCTTGGCGGCGACATTACGCACTTTGTCACGCCGAACGTGGCAAAAGAGATGAAAAAGAAATTCGGCCTCTGATCCCAAAAATCTTACGGGGGCGGCGACTTTGCCTCGGGCTTTGCCGCGTCGCTGCGGGGTGCATTAAGCCTGTTCAGAATATCGCCGATCGGATGGCCTTTTTTCTGGGGCGGCAAAACATGTTTCCCGCGCTTTTTCAGCACAGGCGGCGGAGGAAGATTTTTTCCGATGTACGTTTGCAGAGCTTTGCCGCCGTCGATGGCGTAGTCCGCATCTTTCGACGACCGCGTGACGGTCAGTGCGGGAAAGTCTTTCGGTTTCAGCAGCTGCAGGCTGCCGGAAAGCGCATAACTAGACGGCGCGATACCGGCCGCGCCCGTCAGGCTAAGCTTTTCCGCCGCGTTGTCCGCAGTCAGGCTTTCAATTTCGATTTTTCCGTGATCCAGCTTGAATTTTCCCTGCACGCTTTTAAAAACAGACGTGCCGCCGTGATGCACAGCATCGCTGACCAGACCGGCAAGGTCGGTAGGCATTTTCTTGAGTTTTTGCAACTGCTCGGGAAGGCGCGCGGCATTGAAATCACTGACGGTCAGCATATCTGCCTGCAAGGAAATGTCTCCTGTCGTGCTCTGTAACGTACTGTCATCGGAGGCGAGGCCAAAATCAATATCGCCCTTGCCGACGGAAAATCCTTTGAACCTGAACTGCTCTTGCAAAGCGGTTAAACGCGCTTTTTTGATGTTGCCCTTGAAGGTCGCGGACCACGTTTCGGGATTGGCCCCCTCCGTATAATCAAGCCTGCCTTCCAGCGCGCCGCTCCACAGCTTGCCCGTGAGGTTGAGGATCGAAACGGTGAGTGGCTTCGATGCATTCAGGGTAAAAGACGCATGGTTGATGGTCTGGCCTTGCAGGGTGAGCATATCCGCCTGCCCTGCAGCCATATAGCTGTAGTCGCCCCCTTGCGTTTGCGTTACGGTGCCTTTGAGGGAGAAATTGCTTCCCGCCAGCGGCGGCAGCGAAGCGCCAAGGCTCTTGGCAATCTTTGGCGCGTCGGCGGCGTTCAGCGTGTAGGAAAGATCCAAGCCGGAAGCCGGCGCAAGATCCGCCACGCGCCCCGTGATGCTGAAAGTGTCGTTTCCGGAAAGATCACCGTCGAATTTCCTGATCGTCAGGCCGTTGGCGCCGGTCGTGGCGTCAAACGTGACGCCGGAGAGCGAAAGGCCGTCGATCGTAAAGTTGTCCGCTGTCAGTTGCAGGGTGGATTTCGATCCCATAAGGAATTTCTGAAAGGCCTCGGGCAATCGGGAGCTGTTCCAGCCGTCCAGATGCAGGGCGGCGGTGAACTTCGGCTGTTTCGTTTTGCGGGCCACGTCGAGGGCGCCGGAAACCTTGCCGGTCTTTCCGAAGGTCGCGTCTATATCGTGAAAGCTGATTTCATCGGGCGATATTTTCAGGCTGCCGCTCATTTGCATTTTTTTGACCGGCGCACCGTCGCCGCCCAGCGCTCTGAAGGCGTTTGTGGATTCGGGCGCAAAAGCGTCCACCATTTTCCCGAGATCGTCCGTCGTGATATGTATCTGCGTGTAAACGGCGCTATCCGTCTGCGGCGTCACTGTGCCTGAAAATCCGATGTCGCTATGCCCGACCAGCCTGACATGCGCCGACCTGATCTGCCATTCTTTCTTTTCCGTGGAGGCCGAAATATCGACGGCGGCCAGTTTTTTCCCGTCCCACAGGACGTTCTTGCCTTTAAGGCGAAGGTTGATTTCATAGCCGTCCGGAATGGCGGGGTAATCGTCGGAATATTGGGATGTCACGGCCAGCCCGTCCGCAGAAAGGTCGGCCCGCACGTCACGGACGCCGCGGTGCGGCACTGTCACGGAAACTGCTCCGCGCAGATGGCCGGCCTGACCGAAGGTCGCATCCATGTCTCGCAGGCTAAAACGGTCTCCTTTAAGGGTCATGGCGCCCGTCATGCTGACGTCCGTCTGCCAGAAATCAAGCGCGTTCAAGGCGGGAATGTCGGCAAGGCTCGCAAGACTGCCGTTGGACAGGGACAGTTTGCCCCCGAGGTTTATGCCGCCCTGCAGGCTGATTGTGCCTTTGAGCGTGATTTGCGGCATTTTTTCCACCGGCATGAAAGAGATGTCGATGGGGGCCGTCATGGTCTGGTCGAAGGCGCCGGTATCGATTTGGATGCCCGCGTTCGTCTGCTGGTATTCCATGCTGCCGGTCACATGATACGGACCGAGCAGCGTGTTGGCGCTGACGGTCAGAGTCAAATTATCGAATGTTTTGCGCGTGCCCGTCAGGACATTGGCGTAATGTAGAGTGCCGTCCGTGACCGAGATCTGGTTGAGCTGCGTGGCCTGCGCCGTCGTGGCAAGACCGGAGTCGGAGGGGGCAAAAAATCCGCTCAGGTTCGTCTTGCCGTCGTTGTACACTTCCACGTTGAAAACAGGCTGCATGAGGTTGACGGTGTTCACCACGATCTGCCCCTGAAGCAACGGCATCAGGTCGACTTGCACATCGAGCGACTTCAGCTTCATGAAAGGCTTCTTCATCGAGCCGTCGGCATTGGCGACCGTCACGTCCGCCAGCTGGAGCTCGGGCTGCGGAAGGATCTGGAACGAGATATTGCCGTCCACGCTGATCTTGCGCTGAAAGTAAGGGGAAATCTGCGCCATCAGCGCGGCCTTGTGGTTGTTCCAGTTGATGAAGCCGGGGGCGATAAGCCCGGTGATCAGCAGCGCGAGTCCGATGAAAAACAAGGTTTTGACAAGGCGCGTCATCATATCACGGTTCCCCTTTTGCGAATGACGGACAATATGGCGTCGGCGGCCTTCATGCTCGGTGTTTCCGGATCGCCGAGGCCGATCATGATCAGCGCCTCGCGGAACCCGCGCAGTTGCGCGGCGCGCGCTTCTTTGTTGTCCAGAAGTTTGAAGACCTCCTGCGCCATTTTGACCGGCTGGCATTGATCCTGCAGCAGTTCCGGCACCAGCGGGCGGTCCAGCAGGATGTTGACCAGATTGACGTAGGGCGTTTTGATCAGGTGGCGCGCCAGCCAGGCCGTCGCGGCGCTCACGCGGTAGGCGATGACGTGCGGCGTGTCGGTGAGCGCGAGTTCCAGAGAAACGGTGCCGGAAGCCGCCAGCGCCACCGCGCTCGCCGCGAAGCAGTCGAACTTGTCTTCCTCGCTGTCGATGACCAGCGGGTTGATCCCCCTGCCGACGAAGAATTTCTGGATATAACTCTTGAGGTGCGGAAGCGTCGGTACGACGACGAGCATGTCCGGCCTGCTGCGCAGCAGGATGTCGGTCGCCTTTGAAAATTTTTCCAGCAGGCGGGAAAGCTCGCTCATCCGGCTGCCGGGCAGAACGCAAAGGATCTTCTGCGCGTCGTCGACTTCGTATTTCTGGCGGAAGCGGTCGCTGTCGCCGCGGCGGGACAGTCTCTCGACGATCGGGTGGCCGACGAACGTCGCCGCGAGATCATGCTCCTCGAAATAAGGCGGCTCGAAAGGCAGCAAGGTCAGAATATGGTCGAGAAACCGCGCCACTTTCTTCGCCCGTCCCGGCCGCCATGCCCAGACGCTCGGTGCGACGTAGTGGATGCAGGGAATGGCGCGGTTTTTGGCTTTCACTTTTTTGACAACGCGGAAGCAGAAATCCGGCGAGTCTATGGTGACGACGGCGTCCGGCTTCAATTGCTGGATCGCGGCGGCGGTCTGCCTGATGCGCCTAAGGATTTTGAACATGCGCGGCAGAACCTCCGCCAGTCCCATGACAGAAAGTTCTTCCATCGGGAACAGGCTCGTCAGCCCCGCTTCCGTCATGCGGCTTCCGCCCACGCCCGTAAACTCGACGCCGTCTGGATATTTGGAGCGCATGGCGCGCATCATCGCGGCACCGAGAAAATCGCCGGAAGATTCGCCGGCGATCACGAATATGCGTAAAGGAGAGCTCATGCCGCGGCGAACCCCTCTACAAAAAGATCCAGCTTGTCCGCGGCCTTTATCACCGCATCGCGGTCGAGGATCAGCGAGGCGCCCGCTTCGACGGCGATGCCCGCAAGTCCCGCCTCGTGCGCCAGTTTGACGGTGCGCAGGCCGATGGTCGGCAGATCGAGGCGTTTGTCCTGCTGCGGCTTGCAGCCTTTGACCAGTACGCCGCCCTGCCCGGGTTTGCGCAAGTCTTTGCAGCGTTTCAGCAGCGCATCCGTGCCTTCGACAGCCTCGAGCCCCAGAACGATGCCCTGTTGTACGACTGCAGCCTGACCGATGTCGAGCGCGCCCAGCATTTTGACGGCCCTGATACCGTATTGCATGTCGGTTTCGTTTTCCGGCGTGGGCTTTTGTTGGGTCAGCACGCCTTCCGGCGTAATCAGCGACGGCTCGATTTCATGGGCGGAGGTCAGCCTGAAGCCTTCCTTCTCGATCTCCGCTGCCACGGCGCGGAGCAACGCATCGTCGCCGAGCGCGGCCTTGCCCAGTTGCGCGAAGACTTGCAGCGTGCGCATGTCCGGTTTCATCTCCAGCAGACCGGGACGGCGCACGGAACCCGCCAGTACAACCGCGTCTACATTTTCGGATTTCAGGATGGCAATCGCTTCGTTGGTCGCACCGAGCTTGACGAAACGGTGCGGCAGGCCATTGAAGTATTTCTTGTTCGCCTGCCCCTGCAGCGCGAGGACAAAGAAGTCCCTCTGCGCGTTGCGGCAGGCGTCGATAAGCTTCAGTGGCAGGTTTCCGCCGCCTGCGATGATTCCAAGGCGTGACATGGTTGACATCTTATACTTAAGCTATTGCTTTTTAAATGTTTTTATGAAATTTCAGACAAGGATGTAAAGGATAAGTACGTTACGTAAATAAATTACGAGGCCTTGCCTTGCATAACCGAGCGATCCTCGCGTTCGCGGATAAATTCGACGATACGCATGGCGGATTCATCGCTGCTGAAAAGCTTTGCCGCTTTCGCCGTGCGTTCGGCCAGAGTGCCGCTGCTGTCTTCAAAAATGGCCTTGAAGGCCTTGAGAAGTGTGCGGATCTGCTCTTTGGTGAAGCCGCGGCGCTCGAGGCCGACATAATTCAATCCGGCCAGATGCGCGCGCTCGCCCTTGACGAGGCCGAAGGGAATGACATCGTTTTCGACGCCCGACATGCCGCCGATCATGGCGTGCGCGCCGATGCGGACGAACTGGTGCACTGCCGAAAGCCCGCCGAGGACGCAATGATCGCCGACGTGGACGTGTCCCGCCAGCGTGGCGTTGTTTGCCATGATGACGTTGTTGCCGATGATGCAGTCGTGCGCGACGTGCGAGGCCGTCATGAAGAGACAATTGTCGCCGATGACGGTTTTCAGCCCGCCGCCGTCCGTGCCGGGGTTCATCGTCACATGCTCGCGGATGGTGTTGCGCTTGCCGATGATGAGCTCGGATTTTTCGCCGGCGTATTTCAAATCCTGCGGCGCGTGGCCGAGGGAGGCGAACGGGTAAACCACCGTGCCTTCGCCGATGGTCGTCCATCCCGCGACCACGACATGCGATTTCAGATCCACGCCTTCGCCGAGTTTCGCGTTGGGGCCGACGACGCAATAGGCGCCGACCTTGACGTTTTTGCCAAGTTGGGCGCCCTCTTCTATAACAGCTGTCGGGTGAATGTCCGTCATGCCGCGTTGTCCATGATCATCGCCGTGACTTGCGCTTCGGCACACAAGTCGTTGCCGACGCGCGCCTCGCAGCGGAAACGCCAGACGTTGCGGCGGTTTTGCTCTTTTTGCACATGGATATGCAGCGCATCACCTGGTGTGACGGGCTTGCGGAACTTCGCGCCGTCGATCGCCATGAAATAGACCAGCTTGCCTTCCAGCGCTTCGCCCGCCGAATGGACGACGAGCACGGCGGAAGTTTGCGCCATCGCCTCGACGATCAGCACGCCCGGCATGACCGGTGCGCCGGGGAAATGCCCCTGAAAGAAATTCTCGTTGATGGTGACGTTTTTGAGACCGGTCGCGCTTTCGTTCGGCACGATGTCCATGACCCGGTCGATCAGCAGGAGCGGATAGCGGTGCGGAATCATTTTCATGATCTGCTTGATGTCGATAACGGTGTCGCTCATGCTTTATCTCCTTTTTTTCCGGTGGCGAGCTTGGCCAGCACGGCTGTTTGTTTCATGCTTTGGCGGATGGGCACGGCGGGCGAGCCCATCATTTCCGCACCGTCCGGCACGTCGCGCATCAGGCCCGATTGCGCGGCGATTTTCGCGCCCGAGCCGATTTTTATATGTCCGGCAAGCCCCGCCTGTCCGCCGAGCATGGCGAAATCGCCCACTTGCGTAGAGCCGGAAATGCCGACTTGCGCGACGATCACGCAATATTTGCCGATCTTTACGTTGTGGCCGATCTGCACGAGGTTGTCGATGCGCGTCCCCTGCCCGATCACGGTATCCGGTCCCGCGCCACGGTCGATGGTCGTGTTGGCACCGATCTCGACGTCGGATTCGATGATCACGCGGCCAAGTTGTGGCACAGCGGTGAAGCCTGTCGCGTCGATCGCAAAGCCGAAACCCTGTCGCCCGATGCAGACGCCGGGATGCAGGCGAACTTTATTGCTGATCAGCGCGTGGCTGATGGTGACATGCGCGCCGATGTCGCAATCGTCGCCGATCTCTACGCCCTGCCGGATGACGGCGTGCGCCTGAATGCGGCAACGGTTGCCGATTTTCACGTTGGGGCCGATGATGGCGCCGTCTTCGATGGCGCAATCCGCGCCGATTTTGGCAGATGCGTCGATCACGGCGGATGTTGCACGGTGCTCTTTGGGTTTTTCCTGCGGATAGAACATCTGCGCCGCGACCGCATAGGCTTTATAGGGGTTTTTGTGCATCAGGCAGGCGGTTCCAGCGGGCGCGTGAACCGCCAGTTCGGGACGCACGAAGCAGGCGCCGGCTTTCGTCGCCTTGAAGACGTCGACGTATTTTTTGTTGTCGAGAAAGCTCAAGTGGTTTTTTTCAGCTGTATCCAGCGGCGCGACGTCGTCCATCATCAGGCCGCCGTGCGACGGGTCGGACAAATCCGATCCCGTCGCTTCGGCGATCCTGCCAAGAGGAAACGACCCTGCGAGAGAAAAAAAACGCCTGTCGGACATTCTTTTCTGCGCCCTTGGACTTATCTGCTTTTGTTCATGGCGTCGACGTCTCTGGACGCCTGTTTCCAGTCTATGCTGATATGCCTGACCTTTTTATTCATCTGGTCGATGACGGCTTTGGTCATATCCATATCCGGCATTGACATCATCACCGCCTGATCCGTGAAAACGGCGGAGTAATGCTTTTCCTTGGCGATATGGGCGACGATTTGAGCAGCGCTGCGGCGCAGGCTGCCCATGGCGGTGCTGAAGGCCTGATCCAGGATCTGTCTGCGGTTCTGCACCATTCTTTGGCCATCGACGACCTTTTCTTCAATGGCTTTCTGCTTGGTTTCAAAGGCGTCCTTCGAAAGCGTGTCCTTCTGCTTTTGCAGCTCTTCTTCGGAAGAGCGGAGGCTGTTTTCCGCTTTGGAGATTTCGTCCTGATAGCGTTTCCGTCTGGAGTCCATTTGTTTGAAGATGCTCTTGGCTGCGTCCGTCGTCTGGAGAACGCGGTTCATGTCGACAACGCCGAAAGTCTGGCCTGATGCTGCCGGCGCGGAGGCCATCGCGGGTATGGAGAACGCCGTCATGGCCGAAATGCTTATTGCTAAAAGTGCCTTGGTGATCGTTTTCATGTCTATCCTCGTTTGTTGGTGGAGTTGTTGGGGTTTTAGAACCTGGTGCCGAAGCTGAAGCGGAACTGCTGGACTTTATCGTAGCTCTCTTTCTTGATCGGCCGCGCGATGTCGATGCTCATCGGGCCCATGGGCGAGCGCCACGAGAAGCCGATACCGGCGGAGGCGCGTATGCTGCTGGTATCCTGTATGCCGGCGCCGGAGTCATCCAGAGACCAGAGGCTGCCGAAGTCCGTAAAGGCATGCGCCGAGACGCCGAGATCGTCTGGAAGACCGGTCGGGAAGTCGAGCTGCACGGTGCCGCGATAGTAGCGGTTGCCGCCTAGCGCATCTTCGCTCGCAGTGTCGCGCGGGCCGATGCCCGAGTCCGCGAAACCGCGCAACGTGTCGCCGCCGACGAAGAAGCGTTCGTTGATGCGTACTTTCTTGCCGCCCCAGCCGTGGACGTAGCCGGCGTCCCCGAGGAAACTCAGAATCCATTTGGACGTGATCGGGTAGTAGTAGGTTCCGCCCACGTCGAATTTGTAATAGCGCGCATTGCCGCCGGGAACGGCGACGTCCGTCATGAGGTGCGTGATATAGCCGGATGTGGGCTCGATCTTGCTGTCGCGCGTGTCATACGTCAAAGTCTGCGAGATGGCGGCCGTCGTGTATCTCCCCGCCTGTTCCTGAATGTATTTAGACGCGCCTGTCGCGATATTGCTGACATTGTCCGCTTCCCACCGGATGTCCAGGTCCTGACGCAGTTTCTCGGACAGCGGATAGCCGAAGCGCACGCCGCCGCCTCTTTTGCTGTAGTCGTAGGAGCTTTGCGTCTGCAGGTTCTGCGTGATGTTGAACAGATCTATACCGGCGGTCATGTTGCGGTCCATGAAGTAGGGATCGGTATAGCTGAAGTCGAACTGCGTCATTTTGGCCGCCAGCATCGCCGAGAGCGAGAGTTCCCGCCCCGTGCCGAGGAAGTTCCTTTCCTTGATCGTGAAGTCGGCCAGAGGACCGTCTGTCGTGGAATAGCCGCCGCCGAGGGAAAGCTCGCCGGTGGACTTTTCGGCAACCTTGACGTTGATATTGGTTTCGTTGGGCGCGCTGCCGGGTTCGGCCTTCACATCGACCTTGCTGAAGAAGTTGAGGTTTTTGATGCGCGTTTCCGACTGCTTGAGCTTGCTCTGGTTGAACGGGTCGCCTTCCACCAGCAGCATCTGGCGGCGGATGACGGAATCTTCCGTGCGGGTGTTGCCGATGATGTTGATGTTCTGGACGAACGTCTTTTGCCCTTCGTTGATGGTGAAGGTGATGGCGACCGTATGGGTCTGCTTGTCGGGAACGACGCCGGGCTGGATATCGACGAAGGCGAACTGGTGGTCGCCGAGGGAATTGGTCATCTTGATGACGGAATGCTCGATTTCCTTCATTTTGTACCAGTCGCCCGCCTTGATCGTGACGACTTTTTTCAGGAAATCGGGATTGAGGCCCGCGATATTGCTGACGATATTGACCGCGCCGACTTTATAGCGGTGCCCTTCGTGGATGGAAAACGTCAGGATGAAGCTCTTGCGGTCGGGCGACAGCTGCGCCACGGCAGTGCGTACGTGAAAACCTGCATAGCCGTGGTTGAGATAAAACCGCCGCAATAGTTCCTGATCGTAGGCAAAGCGGTCCTGATCATAGGTGTCGTCCGAGCTCCAGAACCTGTACCAGCGTTCCTCGCGGCTGCGGATGACGGTTTTCAGCGTCGAGGCGCTGAAGCGGTTGTCGCCGATAAAGTTGATGCGCGAAATCAGCGTCTTCGGCCCTTCGGTGATTTTGAAGATCAGGTTGACGCGGTTCTGGCTCAGCTCGATGATCTGCGGGTCGATAAAGGCCGAGAAGCGCCCGCTCAGACGGTAGATCTCCTGCAGGCGCTCGACGTCGGCCTGCACCTTGGGACGCGTCAGGACCATGCGCGGTTTGAGCTGGATCTCGCCTTTCAGGTCGTCCGTTTTCAGCTTCTTGTTGCCCTCGAAGCGGATCTCGTTGATGATCGGGTTTTCCACGACTTTGATGACGAGGTTGCGCCCGTCCTGATGCATGGAAACGTCGGCGAACAGCCCCGTGGCGTAAAGGCTTTTCAGCGAGCTGTCGATCAGCGACTGGTTGAAGGGGTCGCCCTTCTGCACGTTGATGTAGGAGAGAACGGTGGAGGTCTCGATACGCTGGTTGCCCTCGACCACGATGTTTTGAATGAGGTTTCCCGATGCGGCATGAACGCTCCGGATGCCGGGCGCGAACAGCATCAGTGCCGCGAGGATCAATGATGCGAGTGTGCGTCTGAAGAACGGTATTTTTTTCATGTGCCTGTTATTATGTCTTTGTTTTTAGAAGATGTGATGTTTGAGGTAGGAGAAGACTTTAAGCTGCAGAAGGTCGTTCCAGGTCGCGAACAGCATAATACCAAGTATGAACGTCAAGCCAACCCTTAAAGCATATTCCTGAAAACGCTCGCTCATGGGCTTGCCCTTGACTTTTTCCATAGCGTAAAAGGCCAGATGCCCGCCATCCAGCAGCGGTATGGGAAAGAGATTGATCAACCCGAGGTTGACCGACAAAAGCGCGGCGAAAGAGATCAGCGCAACGACCCCTTGCTGCGCGAAATCTGCGGCATAAGCGCCGATACGCAGAATGCCGCCGAGCTCCTTGGCGCTGCGCTTGCCGTCGATTATCTGCCAGACGGCCTGAAGCGTGTCCGTCGTGATCTTCCAGACGTCCTTGTTCGCGGCGATAAACGCCGAGCCGGGCGTGTGCTTGATCATGGCGGAGCCTTGCGGCGGCGCGTAGATGCCAAGCCTGCCCCGCTCGCTCTTGAAGCCGAAGCGGTCCGTATCGTGTATCAGGGCCGGCGTGACATGCAGCGTGATGACTTTATCGCTCCATTTGTCTTTGCCTATGGAATGGACAAGCTTGACCACGACAGGCTTGTTCAGATTGACGGAGACGAACTGCACCATGTCCTGAAAGCGGTTGATCTTCGTATCGTCCAGATAGAGGATTTTGTCATCCGGCTTGATGCCCGCCTTGTCCGCGGGAGAGCCGATGATCAGTTTGCCAACGATCGGCGGCGTATAGGGTTGCCCGACGAACGTGTAAAGACCGGTCAGGATGAAGATCGCGAAAATGAAATTGACCGCAGGCCCAGCGAAGACGATGAGCGAACGCTTGCCGACGGACTGCGTATAAAACGCGACTTTTTTCTCTTCGGCGGTCAGCGGCTTTTTCTTTTCGTCCTCGTGCTGTGCGCTGCTGGGATCCATGTCGCCGAACATCTGCACGTAGCCGCCGAACGGCAGCCAGCTGATTTTCCAGCGCGTGCCGGCCTTGTTGGTCCAGCCGAAAATCTCCTTGCCGAAGCCGATGGAGAATTTCTCGACTCTGACCCCGCACAGGCGCGCAACGATGTAATGGCCCCATTCGTGCACAAACACCAGAACGCTCAAGACGATCACGAACGGAACAATGTAGTGCATCAGAAAATGTTCCGGTGCCGCCAAAAATTTATGTAAGTAGTCGTGAAACATTTAAACGAAAAGCTTCCCCTGCCCGTTATCGTACAATTTTAGTGTACTCTGGCAATGACCTTCTCTGCAATACGTCGTGCGTCCGTATCTGCTTGAAAAATCATCTCGAGTGAAGATATGGAGGGAATGGCGGCCGTTTGTAAAGTCTCTCCGACAACACTTTCTATTTCAGAAAATTTCAGCCGGCACGCCAGAAATGCCGCGACGGCGGCCTCGTTTGCGGCGTTGAAAATCGTCGACGCGGCGGGCGAATTCGCTTGCAAAACGTCATGCGCCATCTTTATCGACGGGAATCTAACTATATCAATTTGTTCGAACAATAAGTTGATTTGTTTTGCAAAACTCAGCGTGTCGCCGGTCGTTTGCATACGCTCCGGCCAGGCCAGCGTGTTGGCAATCGGCGTGCGCATGTCCGGCGCGCCCATTTGAGACAATATGGATCCGTCGATATACTCAACCATCGAGTGAACGATGGACTGGGGGTGGATGACGACGTCTATTTTCTCATGTTTCACTTTAAATAAATAGCTGGCCTCTATGATTTCCAATGATTTATTCATCATCGTTGCGCTGTCGACGGATATTTTCCGCCCCATCGCCCAGGTCGGGTGCTTCACCGCCTGCACCGGCGTGATATCGGAAAGCTCCGTGCGCGGCTTGCGCAGAAACGGCCCGCCCGAGGCCGTGAGGATGAGCCTTTTGATGCCAGCGCGCTGCGCAGGGTTCAAAACCTGAAAAATGGCATTATGTTCACTATCGACCGGCAGCAGCGTCGTGCCGTGTTTTTCGACCGCGTTCATCATGAACGGGCCCGCGCAGACAAGTGATTCTTTATTGGCGAGCGCGACGGTCGAGCCCTGCTCTATGGCGCGCAAAGTCGAGGAAACGCCCACCGCGCCGACGATCGCCGCCATGATCCAGTCCGCCGGAATGCCCGCCGCATCGACCACGGCCTGATGCCCCGCTGCTGGCTTCGTGTTCGTGCCTGCGAGCGCCTGTTTCAAATCGTCATAGAGGGTTTCATCGGCGATAACGGCATGTTCGGCGTTTAAAGCGCGCGCCTGCCCGGCCAGCAGTTTTACGTTCGTATTGGCCGTGAGCGCGACGACTTTGTAGTCGTCCGGCTTGCTGGCGACGAGATCAATCGTATTGCGCCCGACAGAGCCTGTCGAGCCGAGGATGCTGACGGTTTTCATGGCATGTGCTTCCTCACGATCACGGCGAAGATCAGCGCCACCAGCAGCAAGGCGTCGATGCGGTCGAGCAAGCCGCCATGGCCGGGGATAAGCGTGCCGGTGTCTTTGATGCCGTAGCGGCGCTTGAAGAAGGAGATCAGCAGATCTCCCGCCTGCCCGCACATGCCGAGCGCCCCCCCCAGAAGCGCGTACATATACGGCGACAAATGCCCGACGGTTTCGACATGAAACGTCGCCAGCGTCGCGGGCAAAGCAAGGCCGCCCGCAACAAGGCCCGCACCGACGCTGCTGCCGATAAAGCCTGCCCAGGTTTTCTTGGGGCTGACCTTGGGCGCGAGCTTCGGCCCGCCGATGGCGCGTCCGGAAAAATAGGCCGAAATATCGCTTGCCCAAACGATCAGCAGCAAGGTGAGCATGTTGTAAAGGCCGTGAGGCGTGGCAAGGCGCAGCCAGATCATCGCGCCGCAGGAGATTACGATATAACAGGCGCCCAGGAACATCAGCTCCGTACCGTAGTCTTCATCGTTTTTGACCATATTCGTCCATTCGGAAACGCCTTTCGCCGTCGCCACGCCCATCAGAAAGCAAAAGAATATGCCACCGAGATAAAGTGCGCCCAGCACGACGGAGCCGAAAATCGCCCCGCCGCGGATACGCGCCTTCAGCGAGCTGTCGATTGCGGGGGGCGTCATCCCTGCATCCCGTGGGATTGTGAAAGTCCGCCGTAGCGGCGGTCGCGGCCGGCGAAATAGGCGACGGCCTGTTCGAGGTCTTTTTTGGAGAAATCCGGCCACAGCGTGTCGGTAAAGTAGAGTTCGGCATAAGCCATCTGCCATAGCAGGAAGTTGCTGATCCGGCTTTCGCCGCTGGTGCGGATCATCAGGTCGGGGTCGGGTATGTCGCCGGTCATCAGATAGCCGGAGAAGCTGTTTTCGTCGATTTGCGAGAGGTCGGCTTCGCCCGCCTTCACCTGTTTCGCCAGATCTTTCGCGGCGGAGACTATGTCCTGCCGTCCGCCGTAGTTGAGCGCCAGCACCACGGTGATCTTCGTGTTGTCTCGGGTGAGGTTCTCGGCGTTTTCGATCAGTTTGACGATGTCATGCGGCAACGCCGTCCGGTCGCCGATCACGCGGATGCGCGCGCCATTTTTGTGCAGCTCGGCAGTTTCCTTTTTGAGGTAGTAGCGCAGAAGGTTCATCAGGTCGTTGACTTCGTCCGCCGGACGGTTCCAGTTTTCGGAGGAAAAGGCGAACAGCGTGATGTATTTGATGCCCAGCTCGCCCGCCGCCTCGACGGCATGACGCGCCGCCTCCGCGCCCTTGCGGTGGCCTTCGGTGCGGGTGAGACCCCGCGCCGTCGCCCAGCGGCCGTTTCCGTCCATGATAATGGCGACGTGCCTCGGGAGCTTTTCATTTCCCGTGTTTTGCTGCGGCGCGCTCATCGGTTAAACCTGCTTGATTTCCTGTTCCTTGTGCGCGAGGGCCTCTTCGACCTTCTTGATCCAGCTGTCGGTCATCTTCTGGATTTTGTCCTCGGCTTTCTTCAGCTCGTCTTCGGACAGCTTGTTTTTCTTGGCGGTGTCCATGCCCTCGCGGCGGATGTTGCGCACGGCGATCTTGGCCTGCTCGGCGTATTTGGAGGCGACTTTGGCGAGCTCGATGCGGCGTTCTTCCGTCAGGCCCGGCAGCGGCACGCGAATGAGCGTCCCCGCGGGCTGCGGGTTGAGACCGAGGCCGGAGACGGTGATGGCCTTCTCGACGGCCTTGGTGTTGCCGGCGTCCCAGACCTGAACGGTCAGCAGGCGCGGTTCCGGCGCGCTGACGGTCGCGACCTGATTGATCGGCATTTTGCTGCCATAGACTTCGACGACGATATTGTCGAGCAGATTGGTGGAGGCGCGACCCGTGCGCAGCCCTTGAAATTCCTTATGGAGCGCGTCGACGGCCCCCTGCATGCGGCGTTCGTAATCGGAGAAATCCATCTCAGGCATTTTTGACCTCTTTCTGTTCCATGACGACAGTGCATTCTCCACGACCCTGCATCAGCTCGGCGAAGGCCCCGGGACGCTTGATGGAGAAGATGATGACGGGGATGTCGTTTTCCCGCGCCAGTGAAATGGCGGCCGCATCCATGACGCCCAGATCCTTCGAGAGAACGTCCATGTATGTCAGGTTATCAAACTTTTTCGCGTTCGGCACCTTGACTGGGTCGGCCGTGTAGACGCCGTCGACCTTGGTGCCTTTCAGGAGCGCGTCGCAGCCCATTTCCGATGCGCGCAGCGCTGCCGCCGTGTCGGTGGTGAAGAATGGATTGCCCGTGCCCGCGGCGAAGATCACGACGAGGCCTTTTTCCATGTGGTGCATGGCGCGGCGGCGGATGTAGGGCTCACAGACCGATTCCATCGGAATGGCGGACTGGACGCGGGTTGGAACGTTCTGTTTTTCTAGCGCGTTTTGCAGGGCGAGCGAGTTGATGACGGTCGCCAGCATGCCCATGTAGTCTGCCGCCGCGCGGTCCATCCCCTCCGCCGCGCCGGAGACGCCGCGGAAGATGTTGCCGCCGCCGACGACGAGGCAGACCTCGACGCCGAGATCGACGACTTCCTTGATGTCCTTGGCGATGCGGTCGACCATCGCGGGTTCAATGCCGTACTCTCCCGTCCCCATCAGGGCTTCGCCCGAGATCTTCAGAAGAACACGCTTGAAACGCGCTTTGGCCATGTTGACAACTCCTGTCGTAACCGTTACCCCGCCGCCATTTTTGCGACTTCGGAAGCGAAATCATCCTCTTTTTTTTCGACGCCTTCGCCGAGTTCGTAGCGGACGTAGCCGGTCAGCTTGACGGGCGCGCCGAGGTCCTTGGAGGCTTTTTCGAGAACGGCGGAGATCTTGGTCTGACCGTCGATGACGAAGACCTGCTCCAGCAGAACGGCCTGCTCGTAGAACTTGCGCAAGGAGCCTTCAACCATCTTTTCGACGATCTCGGCGGGCTTGCCGCTTTGCTTGGCCTTTTCGGCGTAGATGGCGCGCTCGCGCGCGACGGTGTCCTTGTCGAGCGAGGCGACGTCCAGCGATTCAGGACGCGTCGCGGCGACGTGCATCGCGATCTGGCGGCCGAGTTCTTCGAGTTTGTTGGCGGGCGCGGCGGATTCAAGGCCCACCAGAACGCCGATCTTGCCGAGGTTGGCTCCAAGGCTGTTGTGGACATAGGTGGCGACCACGCCTTGCTTGACGGATAGCGCCTGCATGCGGCGCAACGACATGTTCTCGCCGATGGAGGCGATCAGGTCGGTCAGCGTGTCGGCGACCGTTTTTCCGTCGAGCGTGGCGGCTTTCAGCTTTTCAACGTCGCTGATTTTGTCTTTCAGCGCGAGAGCTGTCACCTTCGTGAGCATGCCCTGGAACTGGTCGTTGCGGGCAACGAAGTCCGTCTCCGCGTTCAGTTCGACGACGACGGCGGTGTTGCCTTGGGCGGCGACGCCGACCAGACCGTCAGCCGCGGCGCGGCCGGACTTCTTGGCGGCCGAGGCAAGGCCTTTTTTGCGGAGATAGTCCATCGACGCGTCCATGTCGCCGTTGTTTTCGGAGAGGGCCTTTTTGCAGTCCATCATGCCCGCGCCGCTTTTTTCACGAAGCTCCTTTACAAGGGATGCAGTGATCTCAGTCATTCTCTTTATTCCTTTCGAGGTTAGCCGGCGGCTGCCGAAACTTTTACTTCTTCCGCGTCGTTCAGGTTCTCGGCGGTCGGGTTTTCGGATGCGCCGATGTCCGCTCCGGAGGCCGTGACTTCGGCTTGCAGGCCGTCCAGAACCGCTTCGGCGAACAGGTCGCAGTAGAGGTTGATGGCGCGCGTCGCGTCGTCGTTGCCGGGGATCGGGAAGTCGATACCGTCGGGATCGCAGTTGGAGTCGACCACCGCGAACACCGGAATGCCCAACTTGCGGGCTTCGAGAATGGCGTTGGCTTCCTTGTTGGTGTCGATGACGATCATCGCGTCGGGCAGACCGCCCATTTCCTTGATGCCGCCGAGGGCCTTTTCAAGCTTTTCGAGTTCGCGGACAAGGCCGGTTTGCTCTTTCTTGGTGAGGCCGTGCTTGACTTCTTCGTCGCCGAGCATCTTTTCAACGTCGCGCAGACGCTTGATGGAAGCGGAAATCGTGCCCCAGTTGGTCAGCATGCCGCCGAGCCAGCGGTAGTTCACGTAGTACTGGCCGCAACGGGCGGCGGTTTCTGCGACCTTGTCAGCAGCCTGACGCTTCGTGCCGACGAACAGGACACGACCGCCGTTGGCGGCAATATCGCGCACGCCCTTCAGGGCGCTGTAGAGCATCGGAACGGTGAGTTCGAGGTTGATAATGTGGACTTTGTTGCGCTCGCCGAAGATGTAGGGTTTCATCTTGGGGTTCCAGCGGCGGGTGTGGTGGCCAAAGTGGACGCCGGCTTCGAGGAGCTGGCGCATCGTGAAAGTAGGCATAGTCATAGCTATCGTGTCCTTCCGGTTATACGTCTGCAGGCCTTTGGTCCCCCGCGAACTTTATTCGCGTAACTTTTAGTCGAGGACACCGAAAAACGGCCTGCATGTGAATTAGCAGTCTTTTGAACCATTCAAAAGCTCTGCTTGCCGTCGGTTTTATATGTATTTTCCTGTTCTTGCAAGGAAAAGCTTGGTTTTTATAGCATTGGACAGGCTTAAAAACCCTTAACGCGCGCCTGAAAAGCGTATTCGGGGCTTATTTATGTATTATGTAAATATTAATAGCCGATACGGGTGTTTTCGACGGCAATTTCGTCGCAATTGTCCCCTGGCCCGTCGCGGTCGATGACGAGGAAGTCGGAGACGGCCTCCAGAGCGAGGCTGTAATGGTGCCATGTCCCTGCGTGGTAATTGACCCCCTGATCGGGCGCGGCCAGAAAGGCTTTGAGCCTTTCGGGATCGAAATTGCCTTTTGGCGCGACGACGACCATATAGGGCCGCCCGCTCAAGGGGTAAAAGGCCTGACTGGAGAGCGGATGCCTTTCCATGATTTTGACCCCGATGGGGCGCGGCAGGGGCGTGGAGCGGAAGATGCTGACGATCGGCTTCCCCTCCCCGACTGTCAAATCCAGTCTGGCGAGATCGTGAAACCGCACGGTGTTGCCGTAGTTGATGTTGCGCCGCTCCTTCGCCGTGTTGCAGGAAAGGACGTCGCCATAAGGCGCGAAAACAGAGGAGGTCAGCGGTTCGGGTTTTAAAATGCGGGCCGTCATGATAGGCTCTAGTCTACTCCAACAAGGAAGAAAAGCAATGCAGACCCCCGTACCGGCGTTCCTGATCTCTTACTCCGATTCCGCCTTCACCAACCCGCACGAAGCCGTGCTGCCCGACGATCCGAAGGATTGCCGCGACGATTTCACCCATATGGGCAAGAAGTACTGGGGATATGAAACGCGGCGGCACAGGGCGACTTCGGTTCTACCCGCGGCGCAGGCGCTCGCCTACGATCACGACGCGCACAACTGGCTGCTGATCGGCCTGAAAGAGCGCACGGAAATCGACAAAATCGCCGTCAGCACGAAATGGTACACCGGAAATCAGGTGCGCGCCGTGTCGGTTTTTCTGATCGACGGGATGACGGGGGAAAGAAAACAGGTGCTGGAGCGCGCGCCGCTCGCGCCAGACAAGGAGCATGAATTTAAAGTGCCGCCGACGGTGGCGACGGAATGTCTGGTCGAATGCTATTACGAAGGCGGGATTTCGCGCATCAACTTCTTCGGCGCGAAAACGCCGGAACAACCGCCGGCGCGCAAAAACCTGCTGGACGGCGCGGAGATTTCGCATGTGTCGAACGACCACTACGGCAATCCCGCCATGGCGGTGAGCGGCAACCGCGCCGAGACGCACATGCGCGGCTGGGAATCCGCGCGCACCGGCTTTGGCGAGCGGGCGCTGTTCCATTTGAAAAAGCCTGCAGTTATTGAAGAAATCGTCGTCGATACCTACCTGCACCGCCTCAATGCGCCCCTCACCTGCCATGTTTTCGGCATGAATGGTTTCAAGGAAGCGGACATGGCCTCCGCGCCGCGCTGGAAGATCGTCACCAAGGCAGGCAAGGAGATCATCCCCGACGATTTTCAGGCCTTCATGCTGGAGCAGAAATATCTGCCGGAGAAAAAATTCGAAATAAAGCTGCATGTGCCGGAGAAGAGCCCGTGGCAGCCGGTTCTGCCTTTTGCCGCGCTTTCACCCGACACGTTCCATCGTTTCCGCGACCTTGAAAAACACGCGCCCGTCACGCATGTGCTGTACATGCACTATTCCAACGGCGGGATCCACGGGCTAAAAGTCTACGGCGCGGAAAGCTGACTATTTTTCTACGGGCTGTGTCTTCGGCGGCGCCTTATCGGGCGTGGCGGGAACGGCCGGCGCTATCTCCGTTGTTTGCGCCTGCGGTTGTGTTTCCGTTTTGCTCTTCGCCGCCGCATCGGCCACCGGCGCATCGTGCTGGCAGGCATCGAGGGCGGCGTCCGTCGTTGCGGCCTTGACGCAGGATCCCTCGATGGTGAGGCGGAAGATGGTGTCTTTTATGTGCTGGGCCAGCGCGTCTTTGCGGACGTTAAAGTCCTCGGTCGCCATCTTCTCCGGTATGCCTTTGTGCACTTTTGCCGCCGCATAAGACGATACTGCCGTCATCGCGCATATGATGCCCACGGCGGCAATAAGAACCGGTTTATTCATAGAAGTCTGTCCTTTGTAATGCGTTCAATCCTGAAGACATTATACTCATCTATGGCGTCAGATATTAGCAGAAAATTATATTGACATATTTTAAGTCTACACGGTGTCTTGAAAAACCAACGGGATGCAACCTTGGAAAGATTGCATCCCGTCAGAATTAAAAGTTCAGCTCAAGGCCGATTTTAACCGGCGCCGACGTGCTTTTCCTTGCGGGTGGCGTCGTTGTCGGCTTCAGGCGCTTCGATGGCCGCGACCACGTCTTCGCCTTCCAGAGCAACCGGATTCTTGGCCATGTTGGCTTCCAGCGCCGCCGCGTCGCGTTCGGCCGCGAAGCGTTTCAGTCTGTGGACGAACGCGCCCGTACCGGCCGGTATCAGGCGGCCGACGATGACGTTTTCCTTGAGACCGATCAGCTTGTCGACCTTGCCGTTGATAGCTGCTTCCGTCAGCACGCGGGTCGTTTCCTGGAACGACGCCGCGGAGATGAAAGAACGCGTTTGCAACGAGGCTTTGGTGATGCCTTGCAACAGCAGGACGCCCTTGGCCGGACGCTTGTTCGCCTCGATGGCCTTGGCGTTGATTTCAGCCAGTTCCTCGCGGTCGGTGACTTCGCCGTTGACGAAGGTGGTGTCGCCAGCATCGGTGATCTCGACCTTTTGCAGCATTTGGCGGATGATCACCTCAATGTGCTTGTCGTTGATTTTCACGCCCTGCAGACGGTAGACGTCCTGAATTTCGTTGTTCAGGTAGTCCGACAAAGCCTCGACGCCCATGACGGCGAGGATGTCGTGCGGTACCATGCTGCCGTCGAGGAGCTGGTCGCCCTTACGGACGTAATCGCCCTCGTTGACGGCGACGTGCTTGCCTTTCGGAATGAGATATTCCTTCGGCTCGCCCTTGCCGTCAGTCGGCTTGACGATGATGCGGCGCTTGGACTTGTAGTCCTTGCCGAACTCGACCTGACCGTCGATCTCCGAGATGATTGCGAAGTCCTTCGGGCGGCGGGCTTCGAAAAGCTCGGCCACACGCGGCAGACCGCCGGTAATATCGCGGGTTTTCGACGTTTCGTGCGGGATGCGGGCGATGATGTCGCCGGCCTTGACCTGCGCGCTGTTTTCGACGTTCAGCAGAGCGCCGACGGGCATGTAGTAGTTCGCCTCAAGCCCGTTGGAGAGCTTGATGACCTTGCCTTTATCGTCGGTGAGCATGATGCGCGGCTTGAGCGACGTACCTTTCGGCTGCTGCCGCCAGTCGGTAACGACCTTGGAAGCGATGCCGGTGGCTTCGTCCGTTTCCTCGCGGACGGACATGCCTTCGACGAGATCGCCGTAGAACACGATACCGTCCTTTTCCGTGATGATCGGAATGGTGTACGGGTCCCATTCGGCGAGTTTCGCTCCGCGCTTGACCTTGTCACCGTCGTTGACGAGCAGTTTCGAGCCGTAGGCCAGACGGTGGGTTGCCTTTTCGCGCCCCTGCTTGTCGAGCAGCACCACTTCGGTGTTGCGGCCCATGACGATCTGCACGTTTTCGGAGTTGACGACCACGTTCTTGTTGCGGATCTCAATGGTGGCATCGAAGGCCGCTTCGGCCGCGGATTGCGCCGCGCCCCGCTGCGCCGCGCCACCAATGTGGAACGTTCGCATGGTGAGCTGGGTGCCGGGCTCGCCGATGGACTGCGCCGCCATGACGCCGACCGCCTCGCCGATGTTGACCGCCGTGCCGCGCGCGAGATCGCGCCCGTAGCACTTGGAGCAAATGCCGTTGTTCTTGGCTTTGCAGGTCAGAACCGAGCGGACTTCGACGGAGTCGAGGCCCGCTGTTTCGATCGCTTCAGACATGGCTTCGTCGATGATCGTGCCCGCCTGAACGATGACCGCGCCGGAGATCGGGTCGAGCACGTCCTTCGCCGCCGTGCGGCCCAGGATACGCTCAGCCAGCGAAACGATGACGTCGCCGCCTTCGATGACCGGGCGGACGGTAAAGCCCGCATCCGTGCCGCAATCGTCTTCGGTGATGATCGCGTCCTGGGCGACATCGACCAGACGGCGCGTCAGGTAGCCGGAGTTCGCTGTCTTCAGCGCCGTGTCGGCCAGACCCTTGCGGGCGCCGTGCGTGGAGTTGAAGTATTCGAGAACGGTCAGTCCTTCCTTGAAGTTCGAGATAATCGGCGCTTCGATAATCTCGCCCGACGGCTTGGCCATCAGGCCGCGCATGCCCGCAAGCTGGCGGATCTGCATGGTTGAGCCCCGCGCGCCGGAGTGCGCCATCATATAGACCGAGTTCATGTAGCCGAGCGACTGTGGCTTGGAAATGGCGTTCATCATTTCCTTGGTCACGTCGTCCGTGCAGGCTGACCAGATGTCGATGACCTTGTTGTATTTTTCACCCTTGGTGATAAGGCCGTCCTGGTACTGCTGCTCGAACTCCTTGACGCGGGTGTTCGCCTGTGCCACCAGTTCCGTCTTTTCTTCTGGAATGATGAGGTCGTCTTTGCCGAACGACAGGCCGGCTTTGCACGCATTGGTGAAGCCGAGGCCCATCATGCGGTCGCAGAAGATGACGGTTTCTTTCTGGCCGCAGTGGCGGTAGACCACATCGATCAGATTGGAGACGTCCTTCTTCGTCAGGACGCGGTTGATGACGTCGAAAGGCACCTTGGGGTGACGCGGCAGAACTTGCGAGATCAGCATACGGCCCGGCGTCGATTCGACGCGGATCGTTTTCGGGTTGCCGTTTTCATCGACGGTGTTGTAACGCGCCTTGATCTTGGTGTGGAGCGTCACTTCCTTGTTGAACAGCGCCATTTCGATTTCGGAGATGTCGCCGAACGTCGAGCCTTCGCCCTTCAGGCCGTCGAAGGCCATCGAGAGATAGTAAAGGCCGAGGACGATATCCTGCGACGGCACGATGATCGGCTTGCCGTCCGCGGGGCGCAGGATGTTGTTGGTGGACATCATGAGCACGCGGGCTTCGACCTGCGATTCGATCGACAGAGGCACGTGAACGGCCATCTGGTCGCCGTCGAAGTCGGCGTTGAACGCCGTGCAGACCAGCGGGTGAAGCTGGATCGCCTTGCCTTCGATCAGCACAGGCTCGAACGCCTGAATGCCGAGACGGTGCAGCGTCGGCGCGCGGTTGAGCAGAACGGGATGCTCGCGGATGACTTCTTCGAGGATATCCCACACTTCCGGACGTTCTTTTTCGACCATGCGCTTGGCGGCCTTGACCGTCGAGGCAAGTCCGTAAAGCGATAGCCTGTTGTAGATAAAGGGCTTAAAGAGTTCCAAAGCCATCTTCTTCGGCAGGCCGCACTGGTGCAGTTTCAGCTCGGGGCCGACGACGATGACCGAACGGCCCGAGTAGTCGACGCGTTTGCCGAGCAGGTTCTGGCGGAAGCGGCCTTGCTTGCCTTTGAGCATGTCCGCAAGGGATTTGAGCGGACGCTTGTTCGCGCCGGTGATGACGCGACCGCGGCGGCCGTTGTCGAACAAGGCGTCGACGGCTTCCTGCAGCATGCGCTTTTCGTTGCGGATGATGATGTCCGGCGCGCGCAGTTCCATCAGGCGGCGCAGACGGTTGTTCCGGTTGATGACGCGGCGGTAGAGATCGTTCAAGTCCGACGTCGCGAAGCGGCCGCCGTCCAGCGGCACCAGCGGACGCAGTTCCGGCGGAATGACCGGAACAACGTCCAGAATCATCCACTCGGGGCGCGTGCCGGAGGTCAGGAACGCGTCGACAAGCTTCAGACGCTTGACGAGCTTTTTGCGTTTGGCGTCGGAAAGGGCGCCGGCCATTTCCTCTTCCATCTTGGCTTTTTCTTCTTCCAGCTTGAGGTCGGAGAGAAGAACTTTCAGCGCTTCGGCACCGATGCCCGCGCGGAAGGCGTCTTCGCCGAACTGGTCGACGGCGTCCGCATACTCTTCTTCAGAGAGAAGCTGCAGCGGCTTCAGTGTCGTCATGCCGGCGTCGAGGACGATGTAGGATTCGAAGTAAAGGACCTTTTCGAGGTCTTTCAGCGTCATGTCCATCATCAGGCCGATGCGGCACGGCAGCGATTTCAGGAACCAGATGTGCGCGACGGGCGCGGCCAGCGCGATGTGGCCCATGCGGTCGCGGCGCACCTTGGAGAGCGTGACTTCAACGCCGCACTTTTCGCAGATGATGCCTTTGTACTTCATGCGCTTGTACTTGCCGCAAAGGCATTCGTAGTCCTTCACGGGGCCGAAGATGCGCGCGCAGAACAGGCCGTCTTTTTCCGGCTTGAACGTGCGGTAGTTGATGGTTTCGGGCTTCTTGATCTCGCCGAACGACCAGCTGAGGATCTGGTCGGGGCTGGCGATCGAGATGCGGATCTGGTCGAAGCTTTGCGTGCCGCTGACCTGACCGAAGATGTTCATGACTTCATTCATTGTGTTTTCTCCGCTTCTTAGGAATTCAGGGTTTGTTTCAGGTCAACATTGAGGCCGAGCGACCGCAATTCCTTCACCAAAACGTTGAAGGATTCGGGGATGCCGATCTCGAAGATGTCGTCGCCGCGGACAACCGACTCGTAGGCCTTGGTACGGCCCGCGACGTCGTCCGACTTGACGGTCAGCATCTCTTGCAGCGTGTAAGCGGCGCCATATGCCTGCAATGCCCAGACTTCCATTTCCCCGAAGCGCTGGCCGCCGAATTGGGCCTTGCCGCCAAGGGGCTGTTGCGTGACAAGCGAGTACGGACCGATCGAACGGGCGTGGATCTTGTCGTCAACGAGGTGGTGGAGCTTCAGCATGTAGATGTAGCCGACGGTGACCGGACGCTCGAACTTTTCGCCGGTGCGACCGTCTGTCAACATTTGCTGGCCGGTGACGTTGAGGCCTGCGGCGGTGAGCAGTTCGTTGATGTCCGCTTCGACGGCGCCATCGAAAACCGGCGTCGCAATCGGCACGCCGGTGCGGATGTTGCCGCACATTTCCATCAGTTCGTCTTCCTTCAGCGGCAGCACGTCTTCCTTGTACGCCTTTTCGCCGTAGACGACCTTCAGCTTCTGGTGCAGGTCTTTATGCAGTTTTTCGCGTTCTGAAACGTCCTGCGTCCGCTGCATGGTGTCGATGACTTCGCCGATCTTCTTGCCCAGCGAGGCCGAGGCCCAGCCGAGGTGCGTTTCGAGGATCTGGCCGACGTTCATACGAGACGGCACGCCCAGCGGGTTCAGCACGATATCGACGGGTCTGCCGTCTTCGAGGTAGGGCATGTTCTCGAGCGGCATGATGCGCGAGACGACCCCCTTGTTTCCGTGGCGTCCGGCCATCTTGTCGCCGGGCTGCAGCTTGCGCTTCACGGCGACGAAGACTTTGACCATCTTCATCACGCCGGGGAGCATTTCGTCTCCGCGCTGGAGCTTTTCGACCTTGTTCTCGAAGCGTTGCGTCAGGTCGTCGATCGCGCGATCGAAGGTCTGGCCCATGCTTTCGACGTCTTCCATGGTGGCGTCGTCGGTGACGACGATTTCGCGCCACTCGTGCTTCTTGGTCGCTTCAAGGGCGGCGACGGTGATCTTGTCGCCTTTCTTGATGTCGCCGACCGTCTTGGCGGCGGTCTTGCCGTTGAGGACTTCGCGCAGACGGCCGTAGTAGCCGCGCTCGTAAATGCGGCGTTCGTCGTCGCGGTCTTTGGCGAGGCGTTCGATCTCGTCGCGCTCGATGGACATCGCGCGCTGGTCCTTGTCGACGCCGCGGCGCGAGAAGACGCGCACTTCGACGACCGTGCCGTTCGTGCCCGGCGGCAGACGCAGCGAGCTGTCCTTCACGTCCGAGGCCTTTTCGCCGAAGATGGCGCGGAGGAGCTTCTCTTCCGGCGTCATCGGGCTTTCGCCCTTCGGCGTGACCTTGCCGACGAGGATGTCGCCCGCCTTCACTTCCGCGCCGATGTAGACGATGCCGGCTTCGTCGAGGTGCTTCAGGCCCTCTTCGCCGACGTTCGGGATGTCGCGGGTGATATCTTCCTGGCCGAGCTTGGTGTCGCGCGCCATGACTTCGAATTCCTCGATGTGGATCGAGGTGAAGACGTCGTCGCGGACAATGCGCTCGGAGATCAGGATGGAGTCTTCGAAGTTGTAGCCGTTCCACGGCATGAACGCGACGAGCACGTTGCGGCCGAGGGCGAGTTCGCCGAGCTCCGTCGAGGGGCCGTCGCCGATGATGTCGCCGGCTTCGATGCGGTCTCCCACGCGGACCAGCGGACGTTGCGTGATGCAGGTCGACTGGTTGGAACGCGAGAACTTCTTGAGTTTATAGATGTCGACCGTCGCCTTGGTGGAGTCCTTCTCGTCGGTCGCGTGGATGACGATGCGGTTGGAATCGACCTGGTCGACGATGCCCGAGCGCAGCGCCGTGATGGCGGCGCCGGAGTCGCGGGCGACGGCGTATTCCATGCCGGTGCCGACCAGAGGCGCGTCGACGCGCATCAGCGGCACGGCCTGACGCTGCATGTTCGAACCCATCAGCGCGCGGTTGGCGTCGTCGTTTTCAAGGAACGGGATCAGCGCCGCGGCGACCGAGACGATCTGTTTCGGCGACACGTCGATGAACTCGATCTGGTCCGGCTGGATCAGCAGGTAGTCGCCGTTTTTGCGGCAGGACACGAGATCGTTGGTGAAGTGGCCTTTTTCATCGAGCACGGCGTTCGCCTGCGCAATGGTGTATTTGCCCTCTTCCATCGCCGACATATAGACGACTTCGTCCGTCACCTTGCCGTTGACGACCTTGCGGTACGGGCTTTCGATGAAGCCGTACTGGTTGATGCGCGCATAGGTGGCGAGAGAGTTGATCAGGCCGATGTTCGGACCTTCCGGCGTTTCAATCGGGCAGATGCGGCCGTAGTGCGTGGGGTGAACGTCGCGGACTTCGAAGCCTGCGCGTTCGCGGGTCAGACCGCCGGGCCCGAGGGCCGACATGCGGCGCTTGTGGGTGATTTCCGACAAGGGGTTGGTTTGGTCCATGAACTGCGAGAGCTGCGAGGAGCCGAAGAACTCGCGCACCGCGGCGGCGGCGGGCTTGGCGTTGATCAGGTCGTGCGGCATGGCGGTGTCGATGTCGACCGAGCCCATGCGTTCCTTGATCGCGCGTTCCATGCGCATCAGGCCGATGCGGCACTGGTTTTCCATCAGTTCGCCGACCGAACGCACACGGCGGTTGCCGAGGTGGTCTATGTCGTCCACTTCGCCGCGGCCGTCTTTCAGGTCGACGAGGATTTTAAGGATGGCGAAGATGTCGTCGTTGCGGAGCAGACGCATCTGGTCGTCTGTCTTGATATCGAGGCGCGCGTTCATCTTGACGCGGCCGACCGGCGACAGGTCGTAGCGGTCCTGCTGGAAGAACAGGCCGCGGAAGAGCGCGTCAGCAGATTCCAGTGTCGGCGGTTCGCCCGGACGCATGACGCGGTAGATGTCGATCAGCGCGTCTTCGCGGTTGCGGCACTTGTCGGCGGCGAGCGTGTTGCGGATATAGGGGCCGACGTTGACGTGGTCGATGGCGAGAACGTCGATCGTCTTGAGACCCGCCTTCTCGATCTTTTCGAGGCTCTTGGCGTCGATCTCGTCGCCGGCTTCGAACATGACTTCGCCGGTCTTGTCGTCGGCGATGCTGTGGGCGAGATAGGTGCCGACCAGCTCTTCGCTGGTGATGAGGATTTCCTTGAGGCCATCTTCTTCGAGCTTGCGGGCCTGACGCGCCGTGATCTTGGTGCCGGCGGTGACTTTGGGCTTGCCGGTCTTGGCGTCGATGAGGTCGTAGCGCAGTTTGACACCGCGGAAACGCTCCGGAACATACGTGGTTTTCCAGTCGTCTTTGACCTTTTCGTAGGTGATGGTCTGGTAGAAGGCGTTGAGGATTTCCTCGCCGGAAACGCCCTGGATCTTGGCGGGATCGACGGGTTTGCCCGCTTTTTCCTGGCGTTCGCGGTATTTGGAGGATTCGGTGTTGTCGAGTGCGAGCAGCAGCGTCGTCACCGGCAGCTTGCGGCGGCGGTCGATGCGCACATAAACGAGGTCTTTGGCGTCGAATTCGAAATCGAGCCACGAGCCGCGGTACGGAATGACGCGCGCGGCGAAAAGGTATTTGCCCGAGGAGTGGGTCTTGCCGCCGTCGTGGTCGAAGAACACGCCGGGGCTGCGGTGCATTTGCGAAACGATGACGCGCTCGGTGCCGTTGACAACAAAAGTGCCGTTGACGGTCATCAACGGCATGTCAACCATGTAGACATCCTGTTCTTTAATATCGCGGATGGAGCGCAGGCCGGTCGTCTCGTCGATGTCGAAGGTCGAAAGGCGCAGCGTCACGCGCAACGGCGCGGCGTAGGTCATGCCGCGTTGCTGGCATTCCTCGACGTCGTATTTCGGTTCTTCCAGTTCATAGCGCACGAAGTCGATTTCGGCGCGGCCGGAGAAGTCCTTGATCGGGAACACGGAGGAGAAAACCTCTTGCAGGCCTTCGTTGACGCGGTCCGCGTGGGCGACTTCGCGCTGCAGGAATTTTTCGTAGGAATTGCGCTGAACCTCGATCAGGTTCGGCATTTCGCACACTTCGGGGATCTTGCCGAAAGATCTGCGGATGCGCTTGCGTCCGGTGTAGCTTTTGCTGTCGTTGAGGGTTCTCAGGGCTTTTTTGGCGCTCATTTGCTCGTCCTTGTTTGTCTTCGTTCCACACACACGGAAGGAGTTTTTCCTTCGCGACGAAAGCCCGATACCAATGCACCCGAATACCGCGGCTTTTAAAATCTCGATGTTAGTTCCGTCAGTCTAAAGTTCCGGTGGTTCCATAGTCTTGGGGTATCCCCTGACAACAGAAAGGGGCGATGGGAAAAAATCTCCCATCGCCAGCCTTTTTGTTGCCGATCGTCTTTACTTCAGTTCGACTTTCGCGCCGACAGCTTCGAGCTTTTTCTTCAGCTCTTCCGCTTCCGCTTTCGACACGGCGGCCTTCAGCGGTTTCGGGGCGCCTTCGACGAGGTCCTTGGCTTCTTTCAGGCCAAGACCGGTGATGGTGCGGACTTCCTTAATGACTTCGATCTTCTTGTCGCCGGCGGCGGCAAGAATGACGTCGAATTCGGTCTTTTCTTCAGCAGCAGCGCCAGCAGCACCGCCAACAGCGGCAACAGCCACCGGAGCAGCGGCGGAAACGCCCCACTTTTCTTCGAGAAGTTTCGAGAGTTCCGCCGCTTCGAGAACGGTCAGAGCCGACAGGTCGTCGACGATTTTTGCGAGGTTAGCAGACATTGTTAGTTCTCCTTAAGGTTTAACAGTTTGGCTTATTTTTGAGAGTATGCCGAGATGACACGGGCCACTTGCGAGGCCGGCGCGGCGGCGAGTACGGCAAGGCGCTGTGCGGGCGTTTGTATCATGCCCACCAGTCTTGCGCGCAGTTCGTCGAGCGACGGCAGTTTCGAAAGTGATTCAATGCCGGAAACGTCGAGCATCTTGTCCCCGAGGGCGCCGCCGATGATGGCGAGCTTTTCGTTGTCCTTCGAGAAAAGATACGCGACTCTGGACGCGGCGACCGGGTCTTTTGACGTAGCGAGGCCGACGGGTCCTTTCAGCATTGGGCCGATGCCTTCATAGCGCGTGCCTTTGAGCGCCCGCAGTGCGAGGCGGTTCTTGGACACTTTGTAGCTAACGCCGGCTTCACGCATCTTTACGCGGAGTTCGGAAACTTGCGCCACTGTCAGCCCGTCATTGCGGGTGACGACGATCGTTTCGACGTCCTTGAAAGTTTTGTGAAGCTGATCGATAGCTTCTGCTTTTTGTGCACGATCCACGGATATCTCCGTTCTTTCAGTTATGGCGGGCTTTCCCTGTGAGAGGATCGCCCTGCCGGGTTGCAGTCTGGAAGCCGGTCGTCTGGCCTCCGTTTTATCCCATCCCGAAGCAAGCCATAACGATAGTCTGCTATAAACTCTTACCTCGTCTGTACCGGCCTTTCGTTTAGCCTCCCCTAATTCGGGAGAACCGGTAGTCTCGGACAGGGTTTTTCAAGGGTTGCCCCTCGAAAAATTCTCTTAAAGTGCCTTAAGCCACCTTTATCTTGAAGGTATGCTTCGCGCCGCCGGGGCGGCCTTTGGCGACGATTTCGATGTCGCCGCCGTCTTGCGCCTCGAAAACCCGCCCCGTCAGCCCGTAAAGGCCGGAATACGGAACGGTTTTCACCAGCTTTGCCTTGCCGGACACGACCTCAAGATCCCATTTCGCGCCGACAAAGCCGCCTTCATTCAGGTCGATGCGGAAGGTTTCGCCCTTCTTCACCGTCGCCGCGTTGAATTGAGCCGTCAGCGTAACCATGGTTCCTCCTTAGGCCGCTTTGCCGAGGCTGGAAATATCCAGCTTCACGCCCGGGCCCATGGTCGAGGACAAGGACGCCTTTTTGAGATAGTTGCCCTTGGTGCCCGACGGTTTCGCCTTCAATATCGCCTCGTAGAGAGCGCGGATATTCTCGACGAGTTTCTTTTCGTCGAAGCTGGCCTTGCCCACGCCGACGTGGACGATGCCCGCCTTCTCCGCGCGGAACTCGACGGAGCCGCCCTTTGCGCCCTTCACGGCGCCCGTGACGTCCATCGTGACCGTGCCGAGTTTCGGGTTCGGCATCAGGCCTTTCGGGCCCAGCACCTGACCGAGACGGCCGACGAGCGGCATCATGTCCGGCGTTGCGATACAACGGTCGAAGTTGATGACGCCCTTCTGGATTTCGGCGGCGAGGTCTTCATCGCCTACGATATCCGCTCCGGCCTTTTTCGCTTCTTCGGCCTTCGGGCCCTTGGCGAACACGGCGACGCGCACGGTCTTGCCCGTGCCGTTCGGCAGGGAGCACATGCCGCGGACGTTCTGGTCCGTCTGCTTGGTGTCGATGCCGAGCGCGATCGCGATTTCGACCGTTTCGTCGAACTTCGCGGTGGCGTTTTGCTTGATGAACTTCACGGCGTCTTCCAGACCCCACACCTTGGTGCGGTCCTGCTCCGTGCGGACGGTGCGCAGACGCTTCGCGAAGCGCGATTTTTCAGCTGTTTTCTTGGCGGTTTTTTTCTTCTCTGTCATGGCTTAGCCCTCCACCGCAATGCCCATGGAGCGTGCCGTGCCGGCGATGGTCTTCATCGCGGCCTCGACGCTGGAGGCGTTCATGTCTTTCAGTTTCGCTTCGGCGATCTCGCGCAGTTGCTTTTGCGTGACCTTGCCGATGGTGTCCGTTTTGCCGGTCGTGCCCGAGCCCTTTTCGAGCTTGGCCGCTTTGATGAGGTAGTAGCTCGCGGGCGGGGTTTTCATCACGAACGTGAACGAGCGGTCCTGATAGACCGTGATCACGCACGGAATGGGCATGCCCGCTTCCATCTTTTGCGTCTGGGCGTTGAAACCTTTGCAGAATTCCATGATGTTGACGCCGGCCTGACCGAGCGCGGGGCCGATCGGGGGCGACGGGTTCGCTTTACCAGCCGGAACAACCAGCTTGATATAGCCTTGTATCTTTTTTGCCATTTCTGACTCCTAAATAATTTAGAGTTTTGTGGTGCGGTTTGGCGATGGTCTTGCGCGTTGCCTCCCACATTTAATTTATATGTGCCCGTGCCCTAAAGCCCGAGCGCGCGTCAATATATCGTCATTTCAATGGAATGCAAGAGAATAATCGTCATTTATTGAAAAGAAATTATATTAAGGCGTGAATCCGCATAATTATTTTCATAATATAAGATAATCGAGGTTATTTCTCGTCCGCGTCAGTGTTTGACATGGCCTTTGCCATCTCAAGCAGCTGTTTTTTAAGCTGCGGGTTACTGATTCTGGAATAAGCACGCACCAGTTCCAGCACATCCCGCTTCATCATGGGATCCGGCTCCAGCGATTCCTGCTTCGCATCCGAAAAACCTTTCGCGGCGGCATTGCGCATGCCGGCGGGTTTGCCCGTGAGGGCGAAGCTGCCGTCGAAGAAATAATCGACCGGCACTTTCAGGACCTTGCAGATGTCTACGAGGCGGCTGACGCTGATGCGGTTGGTGCCGCGCTCATATTTCTGCACCTGCTGGAACGTGAGGCCGATCGCTTTCGCCAGCTCTTCCTGGCTCAGACCCAAAATGAGCCTGCGCGACTTAACCTTTGATCCAACATATATATCTACAGGGTTCGGTCCCTCTGTATCTGCTTTTGCGCGCGACACGTCCATGACTCCAATCTAGCATTTTCAGACTACTGGTACAATTATACACTGTCAACATACATACGTATGCAACCTGTGATTAAAATATGGTACAAAAAATACCCTTTATTTTTGGCTTTGCCTCTTTAGACTGTTGCCTGTTAGTTTGAACCCCCTGCAATCCGGAGTTTTTTACTATGAGCACCGCCGCTTCCCTTAACGTTTCCATCACCCGCCTGCCGCATGCGGAAGGCCTTGATTTGCCGCAGTATGGCACGGCTCATGCCGCGGGAATGGATCTTGCCGCGGCGGTCGAGGCGCCGGTGACCCTGAAGCCGGGCGAGCGCACGCTGGTTCCGACCGGTCTTGCCATCGCCCTGCCCGAGGGCTACGAGGCGCAAATCCGCCCGCGCTCCGGCCTTGCCGCCAAGCACGGCGTGACGGTGCTCAACACGCCCGGCACGATCGATGCCGATTACCGCGGCGAAGTGAAAGTCATCCTCGCCAACCTCGGCACGGAGCCTTTCACGGTCGAGCGCGGCATGCGCATCGCGCAGATGGTCGTCGCGGCTTACAGCCGTGTGGAATGGACCCTCGTCGAGGCGCTGGATGAAACGGAACGCGGCGCCGGCGGTTTCGGTTCCACGGGGTTGAAAAAGGTTTCCGGCTGATGCCTAAAAAACGCTGCCACTGGGTGGGTCAGGGCAAGGATTTCTACGACGCTTATCACGACAAGGAATGGGGCGTGCCCGTGCATGACGACCGCACGCATTTCGAGTTTCTGATCCTCGAAGGCGCGCAGGCGGGCTTGAGCTGGGAAACGATTTTGAAACGCCGCGCCGCCTACCGCAAGGCGTTCAGGAACTTCGACCCCGCCAAAGTCGCCCGCATGACGGATGCCGATTTGAATAAACTTTTGAAGGATGACAGCATCATCCGCAATCGCCTGAAAATCTTCGCCGCGCGCAAAAATGCGCGCGCCTTTCTCGAGATACAAAAAGAATTCGGCTCATTTGATCAATATGTATGGAACTTTGTTGGAGGCAAACCAGTTATAAACAGGCGGCGTAAACCCTCGGACATCCCCGCGACGTCCGCGATCAGCGACGCATTGTCGAAAGACCTGAAAAAACGAGGCATGTCTTTCGTTGGTTCAACAATTATCTATGCACATATGCAGGCGACGGGACTGGTCAACGACCATCTGGTTGATTGTTTTCGTTACGGTCCCTGCAGGAGGATGAAATGACAGTACACAAATATAAGCCACACCCCATGCAGGAGAGTGAAATGAAGATACACGACCATATCTGGGAAACGATCGGCAACACGCCGCTGGTGCGCATTCCCAAACTCACGAAAGAGTATGGCGTCAAGGCCGACATCCTGCTGAAGCTGGAATTTTTTAATCCGCTCTCGAGCGTCAAGGACAGGATCGCGCTGGCGCTGATCGAGGCCGGCGAGCGCGACGGCAAGATCGACAGCGAGACGGTCATCATCGAGCCGACCTCGGGCAACACCGGCATCGGCCTCGCCTTCATCTGCGCAGCGAAGGGATACAAGCTCATCCTCACCATGCCGGAGAGCATGTCTTTCGAGCGCCGCAAGATGCTACGGCTGCTCGGCGCGGAGCTTGTCCTCACGCCTGCCGACAAGGGCATGAAAGGCGCCGTCAGCAAGGCGGTGGAGCTTTTGCACGAGCATCCCAACAGCTTTATG
This sequence comes from Pseudomonadota bacterium, assembly GCA_021849295.1. GTDB lineage: Bacteria > Pseudomonadota > Alphaproteobacteria > Micavibrionales > UBA2020 > PALSA-926. Next base: position 65,865 of record JAJZTA010000001.1, read on the forward strand.
CCGCAGCAGTTCAACAACCCCGCCAACCCCGCCATCCATCGCGCTACCACGGCGGAGGAGATCTGGCGCGATACGGACGGCAAAGTCGATGTGCTCGTCGCAGGCGTCGGTACGGGAGGCACCCTGACCGGCGTCGCGCAGGCCCTGAAGCCGCGCAAGAAGGATTTCAAGGCCATCGCCATCGAGCCCGCGGAAAGCCCTGTCCTTTCCGGCGGACAGCCTGGTTCCCACAAAATTCAGGGCATTGGCGCAGGGTTTATTCCCGAGATCGTCGATATCAAGCTGATCGACGAGGTTTTCAAGGTCAGCAGCGAAGAAGCCATCGCCATGTGCCGCAAGACGGTCAGAACCGAGGGTATTCCGGTGGGGCTTTCGTCCGGCGCGGCCATCCATGCGGCGCTCCAGATCGGCCAGCGGCCGGAAATGGCCGGAAAAATGATCGTGGTCATTATTCCGAGCATGGTAGAACGCTACCTCTCCCTGCCCGCCTTCAAGGATCTGGAGTAGGCTATCTTGTTGATATATATAGTATTTTATGGCGTGTGACTTAACATCTCTTTAAACTTTTCCTGCTATTCTGAAGGTAGTTGAAGTTTATCTGCAGTGATTCGTGGAGGATCAAAAAATGGTGAACGGACCTAACGTCGCCTATCAGCCTGCGGTGGCTTATCAGGGCGGCTTGGTAAATACGCCGCATCAGGAACCGAAAACCGACCAGACGCAGCCGAAACAGGCGCCTGCGGCGAGTACGCAGCATGGCGACGGCAAACAGGCGTCGAAAAACAGCGGCAACGGCGGTCAGCAAGGCCGCGGCAACCTTGTGGACGTGAAGGCATAAAGTTTTTAAAAGCACTCTTCCCTTTGGGTGCACACACACAAACGCTACGGCAGGCCAGGACAAAGCATTTCCCCTTCAAGGGGAATTTTTTATGGCCGCCTTTTTCTCACCACGACCACGACCACGGCCACGGCAGCCCCTGTAGGTGATAGATCAGATGCCACAGTTCCTGATCGACGAACAGCGAGGCGATGGTGATAAATCCCGCAAGTTCCCAGTTGACGCGGAAGGAGCGCCATACGACGCAGGCCGTGACGATGTATCCGTAAACATCGACGAGGACGAACGCGCGATCCAGCGGCGCGCGCGGCGCGTAATGCGTGACGGCGGCGATGGCGAGCGGAAGAGTCAGGATCGAAAAGCTGATCCCGACCCAGTTGGAGGATGAAAAGTAAAGCCAGAATCTGTCCAGTACGCCAAGCGATTTGGCGAGCCCCGCCACCAGCAGATTGCCGAGGATGAACGACAGGACGTCATGCGCCGTCATGAGCTCCATGGCGCGGCTATGGGGAACGGCGGTCATGCCTTTCGGCGGATAGAATCGTGACAGGTAAAGACTGAGAAAAAACAGCGCGGACGGCAGGATCAGCGACAGCATCGCCTCGCGCTTGGTGCCATCGAATTTTTCGATGCCGCGCCCGAAAAGAAAGACGAGATCAAACCCACCCGCCAGCCTGTCGCGTACGTATTTCAGCAACGCGGCGGCCCTCCTCTTCTACTGGAACGCCACTTCGCTGAAGCTGCGCAATTTGCGGCTGTGCACGCGGCCGTAGCCGAGGGCGCGGATCTTCTCCATCGCCACGAGGCCGATCTTGAGGTGCTGGTCCACCTGCTCGCGGTAGAACTTGTCGGCCATGCCGGGGAGCTTGAGCTGCCCGTGCAAGGGCTTGTCCGAGACGCAGAGCAGCGTGCCGTAGGGCACGCGGAAGCGGAAGCCGTTGGCGGCGATGGTGGCGGATTCCATGTCGAGCGCGACGGCGCGGCACTGGCTGAGGCGCTTGATCGGCACGCTTTGCTCCCACAGCTCCCAGTTCCGGTCGCTGACGGTGGCGACGGTGCCGGTGCGCATGACCATTTTTTTCTCGTAATCGTCGAGCCCCGTCACGTCCGAGACGGCGTTTTCGAGCGCGATCTGGATTTCCGACAGCGCGGGGATCGGCACCCACAGCGGCACGGCGTGGTCGAGCACGTTGTCGTCGCGCACATAGGCGTGGGCGAGCACGTAGTCGCCGAGCTTCTGCGAATTGCGCAGGCCCGCGCAGTGACCGAGCATCAGCCATGTGTGCGAGCGCAGCACGGCGACGTGGTCGGTGATCGTCTTGGCGTTGGAGGGGCCGATGCCGATGTTGATGAGCGTGATGCCGGTGCCGTCGGCGCGCTTCAGGTGATAGGTCGGCATTTGCGGCGCGCGCGCCTGCCTCTCGCCTTCCGTCTTGACGTGATGGTCGAGGTTGGCGTTGTGGGTGATGAAATTCCCCGGCTCGACGAAGGCCGTGTATTGGCGGCGCTCCTCGGCGGTTTGCGCGTCTTTGGCGCGCTCCATCATTTCGTGCCCGCGGCGGATGAACTCGTCGACGTAAAAGGGATAGTTGGTGAACATGACGAACTTCTGGAAGTGCTCCGCCGTCGTGCCGGTATAGTGCTTGAGGCGCTGAAGGCTCAAATCGACGCGCGGCGCGGTGAACAGCGCCAGCGGCCTCGGCTCGCCGGGCCTGAGCTCGTGCGTGCCGCTCGGGATGGTGTCGTCCATGACGGCAAGGTTGGGCTGGTCGAAGAACTCCGGCTGGCGCAGCAATTGTTCGGGCGTCAGGCCGCCTTCGAGGTAGAAGTTCTCGCCAAGCGCGAAATGCAGCGGGATCGGCAGGTTGCTCACCCCGATGCGCAGGTCGGCCTCCGGATGGTTTTTCAGCAGCAGTTCGAATTGCTCGAGATAATAATCCTCGAACAGATCGGGGCGCGTCAGCGTCGTGCCGTAGGTGCCGGGCCGCGACAAAAACCCGAACGACAGGCGATTGTCCATGACGGGCGCCTTGCGCGTGGTGATGCCGAGAAAAGGATAATTCGCGCTGATGCGGGCATCCGGCCATTTGCCTTTGGAGAACTCCGCGAAGCCGTCGCGGAGATATTGCGTGTTGGTGTTGTATATTTCCCTGACCCAGCCGAGCGCTTTTTCCGCGTCGCGGAAGCTCTTGGTGGTCATCAGGCCGTCCTTGATGGGTGCAGACATTTTTTTAATTCGCTTCCTGTAGTCCTGTTAATCCACGGGCGAAGTCGTGTGCCGCGAAGGGGCGCAGATCATCTATTCCCTCACCTATACCTATAGCATAAACAGGTAAAGCAAACCTTTCAGCAAGCCCGACCAAAACGCCGCCTTTGGCCGTGCCATCGAGTTTCGTGACGATCAGACCGCTTATGTCAACGATTTGTTTGAATAACTCGGTTTGCGAGTGGGCATTCTGACCAACCGTGGCGTCAAGGACGAGAATTGTCGCGTGCGGCGCTTCGGGGATTTTTTTCTTGATGACGCGGTTGATTTTCTCCAGTTCCGCCATCAGGTCCGATTTGTTTTGCAAACGTCCCGCCGTGTCGATGAACAGAACGTCGGCGTTTTCGCTGACCGCGCGGTCGACGGCTTCATAGGCCAGCGCCGCCGCGTCCGCGCCCGTTTCTTTGGATATGACCGGACAACCGACGCGCTCGCCCCAGACTTTCAGTTGCTCCACCGCCGCCGCCCGGAACGTGTCACCCGCCGCGAGCATGACGTGTTTGCCCTCGGCTTTGAGGTTGTGCGCCAGTTTTCCGATGGTCGTGGTTTTGCCCGTGCCGTTGACGCCGACCATAAGGATGACGAACGGTTTGGCGGTGGTTGTGTCGAGCGGCTTTTCGGAGGGCACGAGGATAGTTTCGATCTCGTCCGCCAAGGCTTGTTTGATCTCTTCCGGCGCAACTTCCTTGTCGAAACGGCTCTTGCCCACCACCGCCGCGAGCCTCAAAGCCGTCGCGGGGCCGAGGTCCGCCGTGATCAGCAGTTCTTCCAGCTGCTCCAGCGTCTTGTCGTCGAGCTTCTTCTTTGTGAAAATGTCCGAAATGCCGTTGGAAATCTTCCCCGACGTTTTGCTCAATCCCTCGCTGAGTTTTTTGAAGAAGCCTTTTTTCTCTTCGGCAGGTTCTGGCGCAGGGATTTCTTCTACAGGCTGAACCTGTTCAACCGCCTGCTCCTCCTTGACCTTAGCCTCTTTTTCTACAGACTTTTTTTTCTTCCAGAAGATCATGCCGCCACGCGCCCTTTAATCACTTCGCCGTCGATATCGTCCATCTGTGCCATCACGATTTGACCGAGCGGCATTTGCTTGTCGAGCCGGACTTCGCTGAAATATTCCGTGCGGCTTACCTTATTCCTTTCGGCGAGGACGGGCAATGTTTTCCCGATCAGGCCGGAGAGGTGATTTTTGACATGTTCCGCGCCCAGTTCACGCAAGAGCCGCGCACGTTCCTTGCGCACGTCGCCCTTCACTTGCGGCATCCGCGCTGCGGGCGTGCCGATGCGCGCGGAATACGGGAAAACGTGCAAAAACGTCACGTTGCAATCCTTCAGCGCGTTATAGGTGTTTTGGAACATTTCGTCGGTTTCTGTCGGAAAACCCGCGATGATATCCGCGCCGAAAACAATATCCGGACGGAGATTCCGCGCCTTCTCGCACACTTCATATAAATCTTTCCGCAAATGGCGGCGCTTCATGCGCTTCAAAATCATGTCGTCGCCCGCCTGCATGCTGAGGTGCAAGTGCGGCATCATGCGCTGATCTTCCGCGATCAGCCGCCATAAATCATCGTCGATCTCCACAGGGTCGAGCGAGGACATGCGCAGGCGCTTGATCTCCGGCACAAGGCCGAGCAGGCGGCGGACCATCTGTCCCAGCGACGGCTGCCCCGGCAGGTCCGCGCCATAGGACGTGATATCCACACCGGTCAGCACAATCTCGTTATAGCCGCTCTGACTAAGCTTTCTCACCTGCTCGACGATCTCGCCCATCGCGACGGAGCGCGAATTGCCTCTGCCATAGGGAATGATGCAAAAGGTGCAACGGTGATCGCAGCCGTTCTGCACCTGCACAAAGGCGCGGGCGTGATGGTCGAAGCCTGCAATCATGTGGCTCGCCGTATCGCGCACCTGCATGATGTCGTTGACGCGCACGCGCTCGGTTAGAGCCGGATTCCATGCCTCGGCTTTCAATTTGATGTCGTTGCCGATCACCTGATCGACTTCGTCCATGGCGGCAAAACTCTCGGTATGCACTTGCGCCGCGCAGCCGGTAACGATGATCTTGGCGGACGGATTTTCACGCTTTGCCCTGCGGATGGCCTGCCGCGCCTGCCGCTCCGCCTCGCCCGTCACCGCGCAGGTGTTGACGATCACGGCGTTTTCCAGCCCCGCTTCCTTTGCATGGGTCTTCATGACTTCGGATTCGTAAGTGTTCAGACGGCAGCCGAAGGTAATGATCTTCAGGCCGTTTTCTTCGGCTTCCTCGCGCGGGGGCAGAACGTCTTCTGCGTTATCAGACATCGACTGTCCCCCGATAAACCTCGACAGCATCGCCGGTCATCAGCACGTGCCCGTCGCTCTCGCGCCATTCGATCTCCAGCGTGCCGCCGTCGAGGATGACGGTCACCTTGCGCTCCGTCAGCCCGCGCCGCACCCCCGCCACCGCCGTGGCGCAGGCGCCCGTGCCGCAGGCCTGCGTGATGCCCGCGCCGCGCTCCCAGACGCGCATGCGGATCTCGGTCGGAGAAATGACCTGCGCGACTTCGACGTTTGTGCGTTCTGGAAATAATGGGTGGTGTTCTATCTTCGGCCCCAGTGTTTCCAGCGGCACATTGGCTGCTTTCTCGACAAAGAATACCGCATGCGGATTGCCCATGTTCACGGCTACCGGCTGCTGCAGCACGTCCTCATTTATTGGAAGAAATTCTGTTTTTTCTTCGCGACTTATAGGAATTTCTTGCCATTTTACTTTAGCTTCATTCATATCGACGCAGACCTTGTCTCCGGCCATTTTCGCCGTCAGTTTGGCGGCTACGGTCTCCAGCATGACCTCCGGCTTGCCCAGTTCGGCGATCAGTAGCTTGCCGATGCAGCGCGTGGCGTTGCCGCAGGCGCCGACTTCGCCGCCGTCGGCATTGTAAATCCTTAAAAAAGCATCGGTTTCCGGCGACTTTGGCGGGTCGATAACCACCATTTGGTCGAAGCCTATCCCTAAGCGCCGGTCGGCCAGCGCCCGAATCTGTTCCGGTCCGATATCCAGCTTTTCGTGCCGTCCGTCGAAAATGGCGAAATCGTTGCCCAATCCATGCATTTTTATGAAGGCTTTTGTCATAGGAATCCTATAAACCCATTTCTTATTTTATACAATCTCTTAAGTAGAATGTTTCACATGAAACATTCACTGGAAATGTAAAAATATGCCCATAAGTCATTAACTTATGTTGATTTTCATTTTTTGGGAAGTCTATAATCGCCTCAGATTCTAAACAAAATAAAAGTCACAAGCAAAGGAACAACCGTCATGTTGAACATTGGCAAACGTCTGGCTATTTTTGCGTACGCACTTCTGGTGCTGGGCGCATTCACATTCTTTCTGTTAAACGCCCCCGCCGCGCAGGCCGTCACGCCGCCCGCTCCCGCGCCTGCAAAAGCAGCCGCGCCGGCTCCGGCGAAGGCCGCAACAAGCGCTCCCGCGACGACGACCGCCACCGGCAATCTTCTCGCCGCGCCGAAAAGCCTGCAAATCGATGTCGCCGCTGCCATGAAAGACCGCGTCCTCGGCAATCCGAACGCGCCGGTCACCATCACCGAATACGCCTCGCTCACCTGCCCGCACTGCGCGCACTTCGATATGGAGATCCTGCCGGACGTCAAAAACAAGCTGATTGATACCGGCAAAGCCAAGCTGATCTTCCGCGACTTTCCGCTGGATGGGGAAGCTCTCAAGGCGGCGATGATGGCGCGCTGCGTTTCCCCGCTGAAGTACTTCGACATGCTGGACGTGCTGTTCACCAACCAGCAGCGCTGGATCGGCGCGAAGGACCCGATGGCGGCGCTGGCGCAGCTTGGCAGCCTTGCGGGCATGGACGCTACCCAGTTCAAGGCCTGCACGGAAAACAAGGATCTGGAAACGGCTATCATCACGAACATGAAAAAAGCCCAAGACAAGTACAAGATCGACGCCACGCCGACCTTTATCTTTAACGACGGCGCTGCCAAGTTGCGCGGCGCCTGGCCCGTGACGAAGTTCGAGGAAACCGTCGCCGGTCTCACACCAAAGGGAAAATAAGCGTCCATGGTTCAGTTTAACAGGCTCAGACTCACCGGTTTCAAGTCGTTCGTCGAACATACGGAACTCGAAATCGGCAAAGGTCTCACCGGCATCATCGGCCCGAACGGCTGCGGAAAATCCAACATCGTCGAGGCGATCCGCTGGGCGATGGGCGAAAACTCGCCCAAGCGCATGCGCTCGAGCGAGATGAACGACGTGATCTTCAACGGCACGGAGCGCCGTCCCGCCCGCAACACGGCGGAAGTCACGCTGCTGCTGGACAATTCCGACCGCACCGCGCCTGCCGAACTGAACGATTCCGACGAGCTTGAAATCTCCCGCAAAATCGAACGCGACATCGGCTCCACCTATAAAGTGAACGGCAAAAATGTCCGCATGCGCGACGTGCAGCTTCTGTTCGCGGACTCGTCCGTCGGAGCGCACTCGCCCGCGCTTGTGAGCCAGGGCCGCGTTTCCGACATGATCAACGCCAAGCCGACCCAGCGCCGCATGGTGCTGGAAGAAGCCGCAGGCATCTCCGGCCTGCACGCCCGCCGCCACGAAGCAGAACTGAAGCTCCGCGCCGCGGAAACCAACCTCACCCGCGTCGAGGACGTCATCGGCTCGATGAACGTCCAGCTTGAATCCCTGAAGAAGCAGGCGCGTCAGGCGTCGCGCTACCGCAATCTCAGCGGACACATTCAAACGGCGGAAGGCGGATTGCTCTATCTCCGCTGGGTGGAAAGCTCCACCGCCGTCGCCGCCGCGCTGGCCGCGTTCGAAGAGGCAGAGAACACGGTGCGTGAAAAGACCCTCGTCGTCACCGAACTGACCACGAAACAGACGGAAGCCGCAGCGCAACTGCCTGAACTGCGTCAGGGTGAAGCGGAAGCCGCCGCCGGACTGCAGCGCCTGAAGCTTGCCTATGGTTCGCTGGAAAGCGAAGAACGTCAGGTGGCCGAAGAGACGGCCAAGTCCGAGCAGATGATCGCGCAATACAAGGCCGACGTCGCGCACGAAACGGCGCAAAAAACGGAAGCCGCGCAAACCATCGAGCGCCTCGCGCTTGAAAACGCCGAACTGACTGCCGCCGCCCTGCAGCAGACGGACAGCGAAGAAGAAGCGCGTATTCTCGCCGAAGAGCAACAACAGGCCGTCGGGAAGCTGGAATCCGCGCTGACCGCGTTGACGGAAGAAACCGCCGCGCAGGAAGCGGAACGCTCCTCCGCCGAACGCCGGATCGAAGACCTCGTCCGCCGCCAGGCGCAACTGGAACAGCGCAAGAGCGGCTTCGAGACCGAACATGCGAACCTGATCGCCGCCACGCCCGCCAAGACGGAGCTGGACGAGATCACCTCGGCGCTGACCTTCGCCGAAGAAGAAACCCAAAAGACCGCCGCGGAAATCGACAGCGCGGAAAGCGCGCGCGGCATCGTTGAAACGGCGCTGCACGAAGCCACCGAAAAATTCCAGGAAAGCCAGAAAACCTCCAACCGGCTGAAGGCCGAGGCCGAGGCGCTGTGCCGCGTTTTGCGCACGCAGCAAACGGATTACCAGCCCGTGCTGGACCAACTGAGCGTTGAGTCCGGTCTGGAGCGCGCTCTTGCCGTCGCTCTGGGCGACGATCTGCAGGCCGCGCTTGACGGCGCCGCGCCTATTTACTGGCGCGACCTGCCGGACTTCACTTCCGCGACGCCCCTGCCCGCGGCTGCCAAGCCGTTGTCGCAATGTGTGACCGGCCCGCATGCGCTGGGTCGCATCCTGTCGCAAATCGGCATCGTCGAAAACGCCGAAGTCGCCGAACAATTGATGGCCGAACTGCAACCCGGCCAGTGTCTTGTCACCACCGATGGCGGCGCGTGGCGCTGGGACGGCCTTGTCGTCTCGCCGAACGCCGAGAATGCCGCCGCCATCCGCCTGCAGCAGAAAAACCGCCTCGCGGAACTGGAAACGGAAATCATCGCGGCGCAGGAACAGCTTGAAACCGCCAGTTTCGCGCTCGACGGCATCAAGGAGGAGCGCGCCCAAGTCACCAACCGCGTCAACGCGGCGCGTCAGGCCGCCCGCGATGCCGCGGAACGTTTGAGCACGCTGCGCCGCCGCCAGGCGCAGCTGACCAACCAGCTGGCCGAAGTCACGGCGCGCCTTGCCAGCCTGACCACGTCCATCGAGAACACCGCGCAGGAGATCGAGGTCGTCGCCACGCAAACGACGGAAGCGCGCGAAGCTTTCGCCGCCCTGCCCGACACGGCGGAAAACCGCGAGAAAATCGCGGCGATGAAGACCGATTTGAACACGCAGCGCCAGACACTCGTCGAGCGCCAGACGGCTTACGCGGAGATCCGCCGCGAAGGCGAAGCCCGCGCCCGCCGCATGGAGCAGGTCAACGGCGACATGGCCGACTGGAACGCGCGCGTCGAACGCATCGCCGGACGCCTGGCCGAGCTCGCCGAGCGCATCCAGACGGCGGAAGAAGCCTTAAGCCGCCTCGCCGAGCGTCCCGCGCAGATCGAGCAGGAAAAACAATCCTTGATGACGCACATCACAGCGGCCGAAGAGAAACGCCAGGCAGCGGCGGACGCGCTTGTTTCCGCCGAAAACGTCGCCAACGAAATGCAGCGCGAACTCCGCGCCGCGGACAGTGCCCTTTCCGACGCGCGCGAAGCGCGGGCGATGGCGCAGGCCGGCGTAAATACCTCGCAGCATACGCAAAGCGGCATCGAGGCGCAGGTTCAGGAAAAATTCGCCTGCGTGCCCGAGCAAATGGTGGCGAAACTCGAGCTTAAGGTCGAAGAGCTTCCCGCCATCGACGACCTGCACAACAAACTCGAGCGCCTGATCCGCGAACGCGACAACATGGGTCCGGTCAACCTCCGCGCCGAAGTCGAAAGTCAGGAAATCACCGACCAGATGACCGGCATGCAGACCGAGCGCGACGATCTCGTCGCCGCCATCGACAAGCTGCGCGAAGGTATCAACAAACTCAACAGGGAAGCCCGCGAGCGTCTGCTCAACGCGTTCGACACCGTCAACACGCACTTCCAGTCGCTCTTCACCCGCCTGTTCAACGGCGGTTCGGCGTACCTCAAGCTGATTGAGGCGGACGACCCGCTGCAGTCCGGTCTGGAAATCTTCGCCCAGCCGCCGGGCAAGAAGCCTGCCGTCCTGTCGCTGCTTTCGGGCGGCGAGCAGACGCTGACGTCGATCGCCCTCATTTTCGCGATGTTCCTCACCAATCCTGCGCCGATCTGCGTGCTGGACGAAGTGGACGCGCCGCTGGACGAGAGCAACGTCGACCGTTATTGCATGCTGCTGGAAAAGCTGTCGGAGGAGTGCGACACCCGCTTCCTCGTCATCACCCATCACCGCATGACGATGGCGCGCATGGACCGCCTCTACGGCGTGACGATGAGCGAAAAGGGCGTCTCGCAGCTGGTCTCGGTCGACCTCAAGCAGCACACGTTCGATCTCGAAGAACAAGCCGCCTAAGCTTCAAATCCCGGAAGTTTGTTTCAGGGACGCGGATCGTCCTTGCCTTTGCCTGCGCGCGGCTTTGTGGAATTATTTTGCGCGGGAATATTTGCGATGACTGTGCGCAGTTCTTTCAGCGTTTCGGCGAAATCGCCTTTGTGGAGGATGCCGATGCCGCCCGCTTCTTGCCATTCCTTGATGTTTTTCTCGCTGTCGTCGATCAGGATGCGGTTCGGCGCTGCAAGGCAGTGCTTGTCCCGCTTCGGGCAGAGGATAAGGTCGAGCAGCGCGAAGTTGCCGCGCTCGGGCAGGAATGACTGTATCCATTCCACTTTGCCGACGAATGAATCCGCGCGCGGAACGGGCGCCGACAGGAACTTGAGGATGCCCGCGTCCATGTCCTTGACCTCGTCATAAAAGTCTTTCGCGCCGTCACAGGCCGGCATGGTCTTCCACCATTTTTCGTCGAGTTCGTCCCATTTGACCTTGCCATTGCTGTCATATTTGCCGTGGTTGCGCGCGTGGAGATCGAAATCGGCCAGAACGCCGTCCATGTCGATGAAAATGTAGGGTTTTTCCACGCGGCTTTCCAGCATGAGCTTGAAGTCTGTCTTCTTTTTGACGGATTGCGCGGCCTCTTTGGCCTTCATCGCCACCGCCTGATGATTTTCGTGCCAGACCGTGAGCTCTTTCGTGAGCGTGGAGTCGATAAAGTCCTGAAAATCCTTGTTCCAGACGATGCCTTTGTCCATCAGGTAGTTGGCCGCGTCGGCGGGCGTCTTGATGGCGTCATCATAAAACTCCCAAGTGGATTCCATGGCTTCGCCGCACTTGTCGAGGATCTGCCCGATCGGGCCGCTCTGGTCGCTGCAGCAGCCATGGCTTTCGAAATAACGGATCGGCGTGATCATGGCAGTCAGATAGCCGTCTTCGTTGTTGAGCGCGAAGCAATAGAGGCTCGCAAGGAGCTTGTCCGCTTGATCCTGCGGCATGCCCGGAGATTTTCCATCCTTCAATATGTTTTCGATGACCTCGTCCGTGACTTTGTGGGCTTTGGATGAAAAGTCTTGGCTCAAATTGTCTGATTTCGAATTGATGGGCATGGCATATCCTTTTCTGTAAATGAAATGGATGTTTACCATATGAAAAAAGACGAGTCAAAGGCAAAAAAGGATACCCTAACCTCTTCTGCAATAAGGCTTTAGTGCTGCTTGGCCAGTTCCGATTCCGATTTCGCGGGCACGGGCGTGCGGCGCAGGTTCATGTAGAGCAGGATCGGCGACGCGACGAAGACCGAAGAGTACGTCCCGACGATAATCCCCACCAGCATCGCGTAGGTGAAGCCACGGATGACCTGCGGGCCGAAGACCAGCAAGGCCAGCATGGAGAGGAAGGTCATCATGCTGGTCATCATGGTGCGCGAGAGCGTCTGGTTGACCGACAGGTTGAAAAGCTCGTCGAGCGGCATTTTGCGGTATTTTCGCAAGTTCTCGCGGATACGGTCGAAGACGACGACGGTATCGTTGATCGAATAGCCCGCGACCAGCAGCACGGCGGCGACGGTCGAAAGGTCGAAGCTGTAGCCGGTAATCGTGAAGAAGAGCAGCGTCGCGCACACGTCGTGCGCCAGCGCGATACAGCCCGTGACGCCGAACTGCCATTCGAACCGTATCCAGATATAAAGCAGAATGCCGATCATCGAATAAATGAAGGCGTGGACGCCCTTCATGATCAGCTCGTGACCGACCTGCGGGCCGACGTATTCCGCGCGGCGGAACTCGACCTTGTTGTGCAAAAGCGTGCGCATTTCGGAATAGAGCTCCTTGCGCGTCACATGCTGGGCTTCCTTGCCGGGGATTTTGACCATCACCTCGCCGTCGCCGAATTCCTGAACGGTCGGAGCGCCGATGCTGAGCTTGGAGAGCGCCGTGCGCACCTTGCCGATGTCCGCGGAGAGCGGCGTCTTGATTTCCACCAGCATGCCGCCGGTGAAGTCGATCCCGAGGTTGAGGCCGCGGGTGAACAGCATCACGATGGACGTCACCATCATCGCGCCCGAGAGGAAGAGCGCGAGCTTGTGTATGCTCATGAACTTGACGTCGGTATCGTCTTTGACAATTCTGAAACGGCGCATCTGTGAATACCTTTTGTTAAATCTCGAGTTTCGTCGGCCGCGTTTTGCGCAGCCATGTAATGACCATCAGGCGCGTCAGCTGCAGCGCCGCGAACAGCGACGTCAGGATGCCGATGCTCATGGACACGGCGAAGCCCTTGACGGGCCCCGTGCCGAAGGAGAAGAGAATCACCGCGACCGTCAGGGTCGTGATGTTGGAGTCGATGATCGTCGCCTTGGCGTGCACGTAGCCCGCGTCGACCGCGGCTAGGACGGAGCGTCCGGCGCGCAGCTCTTCGCGGATACGCTCGTAGACCAGCACGTTGGCGTCGACGGCGATGCCGATGGTAAGGATGATGCCGGCGATGCCGGGCAGAGTCAGCGTCGCCTGCAGCATGGAGAGCAGCGCGAAGATGAAGATCATGTTGAGGACGAGCGCGATGTCGGCAAAGATGCCGAACAGGCCGTACGACGCCGCCATCAGGAACAGGATGGCCACCATCGCGACCCCTGCCGCCATCTTTCCCGCCGCGACGGAGTCGGAGCCGAGCGACGGGCCGACGCTGCGTTCTTCCATCACGTGCAGCGGCGCGGGCAAAGCGCCGGAGCGCAGCAGCAGGGCCAGATCCTGCGCGCCTTTCACGGTGAAGCCGCCGGTGATGACGCCGCTGCCGGCGCAGATTTCGCCGTTGATGCGCGGCGCGCTGATGACCTTGTTGTCCAGCACGATGGCGAAGGGCTTGCCGATGTTGTTGCGGGTCACGTCGCAGAAGCGCTCGGCGCCGATAGAGTTGAAGCGGAAGGACACGACCGGAGAGCCTTCCTCGAACGTCGGCTGCGAGTCAACCAGCATGTCTCCGCGCAGCACCGCGTGCTCCTTGATGACGATGAACTGGCCGGGCGTGTCCTGCATCGGCAGCCTGATGTCGCCGGGCATCGGCCGCCCGTCCGTCGCGTTCATGTCGACGAGATGGAACGACATTTTCGCCGTCTTGCCAAGCAGCTTCTTGATGTGGTCGGGGTTGGCGACGCCGGGCAGCTCGACGACGATGCGGTTCTCGCCCTGCTGTTCGATGACCGGCTCCTTGGTGCCGGTTTCGTCGATGCGGCGGCGGACGATCGCGATGGACTTGGAGAGGACCTGCTTGTTGATGCTCTTGATCGCCTGCTGGCCGAGCGTCACTGTCACGAGGCCGGCGTCGCTGACGTTGACGTCTGTTTTGTCTTCGAGGTTGTTGGCTATTTTATTGGCTGCGTCGCGGTCCAGCGCCGGATGGCGCAGCTGGAAGCTGATGCCGTTTTTCGTCGACGTAAGATGCACATAACCGATGTGTTGCTTGATCAACTCGCGCCGCGCGGTGTCTTCCATGGAAGACACCCTGTCCTTGACGACGCTGTCGATGTCGGCCTGCAGCAGGAGGTACGATCCGCCCTGCAGCCCGAGGCCGAGGTTGATGGTGCTTGAAGGCAGCCAGCTCGGCACGTTTTTCGCGAGCCACGCCTGCGTTTTGGGCGATGCGACGTTCGGCGCGGCGTAAAGAACGCCCATCACCGTCAGAAACAGAACAAGGATGACCTTCCATCTTTCAAACTGCAGCATGCGCTAAATCTTTCCCGTTAATTTTTCTTTCCCATGATCGTCGAGCGCACGGTGCGGACATGCACGCCGTCCGCCAGCTCAACCACCACTTCGTTGTCATCGACAATCTTTTTGATCGTGCCGATATGGCCGCCGCCGGTGATGACCTTGTCGCCCTTTTGCAGGCTTTTGACCATTTTGTCGTGGTTTTGCGCCTGTCTGTGCTGCGGACGGATCACCATAAGGTAGAAAACGATAAAGACTAGAATGAGCGGTACGATCGGCGTCTGGAGCATGGCGGAGAGACCGTCCGCATGCGCCGTCGCCGTTGCGGCAGCTTGCGCGGACGTGGCTGCATAAGCAGGCGTGATAAACATAGTCATTTTCTCCGTTCCAGAAATGGTGATGCTCTATATTGCTGAATATGCTTGAAATGACAAGGCAAAACAGATTTTTAAGCCCAATAAACCGAGAATTTATTGATTATACATATATTGATACTTCTGCGCCTGCAATTTCAGGCAGATGGGCTTATTCGGAAGCCGCGGCCGCCTTGGGCAAAGCCGGTTCTTCCGTGGAAATTTCGGGTTTTGTCACCGGCTCCGGCTGTGGTTGCGGCCGGTGCACATGCCGCTCTTTCGTGGCCTGCATGGCTTTGCCGACATATTCGTGCGCCAGCATGTGATAGAGCGACACGGGACAAAACACCTGCGACACGGCGGACGCCAGAACCGCGATGGCGACCAGCGGCGCGGGCATGAAGTTGTTGCCGGTAATCTCGATCACGATGATGGCGGAGGTGATGGGCGCCTGCGTCACGCCCGAAAGATAGGCGACCATCGCCATCACGACGACCACCTGCTCCGTCGTATGCTTGAACAGGGGCAGCAGCGACGTGCCCATGGCCGCGCCGATCGAAAGGCTGGGCGAGAAAATGCCGCCCGGAATGCCGCAAACCGAGGACAGTGCCGTGGCCAGCAGTTTGGCGATCGCGCAGCCCCATGAAACGAGATCTTTCCCGTGCAGCAGGTTGTTGGCGAGGCCGTATCCCGTGCCGTAGGTCTGGCCGTGGGTCATCAGGCCGAGCACGGCGACAAACAGGCCGCAGGCGCCGGCGAAGACCGCCGGACTTTTCAGTACGGTCTTGTTGGTAAAGCGTTTCAGCAGATGGAGTCCGTGCGTCAGCATCCACGTGAACAGCGCGCCGCCGAGCCCGCCGAAGACGCCGATGACCAGCATCGGAATCCAGTCCGTCGCGGGCACGAAGTTCTCCGTCGTCACGCCGAAATAGTTGTAGTTGCCGAGTATGCTCATCGAGGCCGCGCCCGAAAGCATGATCGACATCAAAATCAGCGTGCTGTTGCGGCGGTGGAAGCCCCGCGCCATTTCCTCGATGGCGAAGACGATCCCCGCGATGGGCGTGTTGAAGGCGGCGGCGATGCCGCTCGCCGCGCCCGCGAGGATGAGGCTGCGGTCGGTGTTCAGCACCTTGAAGGCCGCGCACATCATCAGCAGCGCCGCCCCTACCTGCACCGTCGGCCCCTCGCGGCCGATCGACGCGCCGGACATCAGGCACAGCACCGTCAGGAAGATCTTGCCGAAAATGCTGCGCGCGCCGAGCAGCCAGTGGCGCGCCTCCTTGTCGTGCACCTCGCGCGCCGCGATGGCCTGCGGGATGCCGCTGCCGGGAATGCTCGGGAACCAGCGGAAGGTCGCGCCCGCGGCGAGCGCGAAAATGGCCGGCGTCATGATCAGCGGGATAAAGCGGTTGATATGCACGATATGGGTGAAGATGTCCTGCGATTTGTCGGCCATTTCGCTGAACGCCGCTGCCAGCAGGCCGATCAGGATGCCGCAGGTCCAGACCAGCAGCCGTTGCCGCCATATTAGCGGCGAAAAAGCCCGCATGACCATCTTCCGCATCCGCCAGATAACGGGAATGGAATTTTTAATCTGGAGTTTTAAGTGCAGCATGGCCGTCTGTTTGTACAAAAAGGCCCCGGAAGCGTCGGACAGACTTTTAGTGTGCTGCCGGCTCTGGCGGAGTCGCAATATCTCTTCCGACGGGGTCGGTAGGCGCATCATACGCTTTTTTGAGGATTATTCAGGAAAAAATTGAAAAAAATCTGACCGTGCGTGTCTTTGTTATTTTATGGCAATAAAAAGAGGCTACCGCGCAAGAATGTTTTTGAACTGCCAGGGGTCGGCTTCGTCCAGATCTTCGGGAAAAAATCCGAGACGGCTGTCGAACGGCGTCCAGTCGGTATAGTAGCCGCGCACGGGGCCGAGGTACGGGCTCTGCACTTCGAGGCAGCGGGCGAAATCCATCTCGTCCGGCTCGACGATGGCGCTTGCCGGATTTTCCAGCGCCCAGACCATGCCCGCCAGCACGCCGGAGGACACTTGCAGGCCGGTGGCGTTTTGCGTGGGCACGAGCTCGCGCGCTTCGTGGATGGAGAGCTGCGAACCGTACCAGTAGGCGTTTTTATCGTGGCCGTAGAGGAGCACGCCAAGCTCGTCCTTGCCTTCGACGATTTCGTCCGGTTCGAGCAGATGGTGGTATTCCTGCATGTTGCCGGCGCCGTACAATTCATGCAGCGACAAAACCGCGTGGTTGCACGGGCGGTAGGCGTAATTGCAGGTCGGGCGGTATTCCGGCGCCGCGGCGTCGCCAATGGTGAAGTAGTCCGCCATCGCGATCGCCTCCATGTGCGAGACGAGAAAGCCGTATTGCGGACCGGGCGTCGGGCACCACGAATAGACGCGCGTGTTCGATCCGGGCTGCATCATGTAAATCGCGGAGCGGCAGCCATCCTCGTGCCGTCGCGCGTTGGACGGCATCCATTTTTCGTGCGTGCCCCAGCCGAGTTCCGCCGGCTGCACGCCCTCCTCGATCATGCCGTTGATCGACCAGGTGTTGACGAAGCACTTTCTTTTCTTGGTGATGTTGGTCTTTTGCGTGTCGCGTTCGGCGATGTGGAGGCCCTTGACCCCCGCCTGCTGCATCAGGCGCGCCCATTCGAGGCGCGTCTGCGGGGTTTCGAAGTCGAGCTTGAGGTCCTTGGCGAGGTTCAGCAGCGCCTGCTTGGTCAGCCACGACACCATGCCGGGGTTCGCGCCGCTGCAGGAGACCGCCGTCGTGCCGCCGGGATTATTGCGCTTTTCCGCCAGCAACCTTTCGCGCAGCACGTAGTTGGTGCGCTCGGCGGGATCGGTGTTCGCGTCGGTGAAAACGCCGGGCCACGGCTCGATGGAAGAGTCGATATAAAGCACGCCCAGCTCGCGGCACAGGCGCATGACTTCGATGGAATCGACGTCGACGGAGAGATTGACGCAGATGCCCTGCCCTTCGCCCGAGGTCAGCAGCGGGGTCAGGATGCCGCGGAAATTTTCCGGCGTCAGCGCCGTATCCAGACGGCGCACGCCGTAATGCGCGATAATCTCGTTGTTTTTTCCGCCCGGATCGATGACCGTCAGCCGTTCGTGATCATGCGTGAAGTGGCGCTTGATCAACGGCAATATGCCCGAAGCGATGGAGCCGAACCCGATAATGACAACCGGTCCGCTGATGCTGCCATGAATGGCGGCGTCTTTTTCAAACGCATTAGGTATAATCTGGGTTATTTATTAATTTTAAGGAATATTAACGCCCGATACAAGAAAAAATCCGGAAAAAGGAGCAAATCCGGCAATTTACGCCTTACATCGCCGCCCCTAAATCTGCATATTGTGCACATGCAAAAAAACATCGACAGACTCCTAGGGATCATGAACTTTCTACGCACCAGCCCCGATGGCTGCGCGTGGACGAAGGCGCAGACGCACAAGTCGCTGACGCCGTATCTGGTCGAGGAAGCCTATGAAACCGCCGAAACGATCGATCAGGGCAAAACAGACGTCGAGCTGCGCGACGAGCTGGGCGATCTTTTGCTGCAGATCGCCTTTCATGCCGAGATCGCGGCGGAGCGCGGGGCGTTTACGTTCGACGACGTGGCGAAGTCCATTGCCGACAAGCTGGAGCGGCGCTACCCGAGCATTCTCGGCGACGAGCCCAACACGCTCAAAACGCCGGAGGAGATCGACCGCCGCTGGGAGGAAGTCAAGGCCGAGGAACGCAAGGCCAAAGGCCTCGACGGGCCGGACGCCAGCATCCTCGATGAAGTGTCGCACGGGCTCCCTGCCCTGATCCGCGCTTCAAAGCTGAAAGGCCGCGCCGCCAAGGCGGGCTGGGAGTGGCCGGACGTCGGCATGCAGCTGGACAAGATCGAGGAAGAACTGGGCGAGCTGCGCGTCGAAGTCGAGGCCGCAAAGCCGGACAAGGAAAAAATCGCCCATGAACTCGGCGACCTGATGTTCATGCTGGTCGACTGCGCGCGCTGGCACGGCATCGACGCCGAGGACGCTCTCCGCACCACCAACAACCGCATCGAAGCCCGCTTCCGCCATATGGAGAAGGCGCTCAAAAAGCAGGGCAAGGACATCAAAAGCTCCACGCTCGACGAGCGTCGCGCGCTTTGGAACGAGGCCAAAAAAGCCGAGAAGCGCGCTTCCTAGTTTATCGTATGCGCCGCCACCGTCTCGGCGGGTTCATCGCTTTCCAGCACCGGCGTGACACGCATGAGGCTGATCTGGTTTTTCTGTTTTTTGACGATCTCGAACCGGAAGCCGAAGAAGGTGAAGGTCTGCCCGACGTTGGGGATGCGCTGGCTTTCGAAGAGGATCAGCCCCGCGAGGGTCGAATATTCCTCGTCCGGCAGGCCCCAGTCGAATTCGCGGTTGAGGTCGCGGATGGTGACCTTGCCGTCGATGACGAAGGAGCCGTCGGCCTGCGGGCGCACGCCGGTGACGGCGATGTCGTGCTCGTCGCTGATCTCGCCGACGATTTCCTCCAGAATGTCCTCCAGCGACACAACGCCCACGAGCGCGCCGTATTCGTCCACCATCATCGAGAAATGCTCGCGCCGCTTGCGGAAGGCCTGCAGCTGGTCGAACAGCGTGGTCGATTCAGGGATGAACCACGGCTCCATCATCGCGTTCATCAGGTTGAGCTTCGAGATGTCGCCCTTGCAGTTGATGATCTCGTTCAGGAGCAGCTTGGTGTGGATGACGCCTATAATATTGTCCTGATTGTCCTTCCACACCGGCAGGCGGGTGAAGGAGCTGTGCAACACCTCGTCGACGATGCGCGCGGGCGGCAGGTCGGCGCTGATCATGCGCACGTTCTTGCGGTGGACCATGATCTCGGAGACCTCGACCTCGGCAAGGTCCATGATCGAGCGCAGCATCGCGCCCCGCTCCTGGTCTTCCTCGATGCTCATGGTTTCCTTGAAAAGCTCGATGGCGCCGCGCAGCTCCTCCTCGTATTCGTCCTCGTCGTCGATATGCGGCCGGACGCCAAAGAGGCGGAAACAGCCCTCGACCAGCTTGTTGACGCTGAAGGTGATCGGCCGGAACAGCGTGACGACGACGGCCACCGCCGGTGCCAGACACAGCGACAGCCGTTCGGAATTGAGCAGCGCGTAGGTCTTGGGCAGCACCTCGGCAAAGATCAGCACCATGACGGTGACGCCGATCGTGGCGTAAATGATGCCCTCCTCGCCGAAGATGCGCATCAACAGCGCGGTGGCGAGCGAGCTGAGCAGGATGTTCATGATGGTGTTGCCGAAGAGCAGCGTGCTGATCATCCGGTCTTTATGCAGGCGAAGCTTGTTGATCAGGCGGGCGCGGGGGTTGCCGTCGTTCTCCAGCGCGTGCATCCGCGCGCGCGAGGCCGCGGTCAGCGCCGTCTCCGAGGCCGAGAAAAACGCCCCGCCCAGCAGCAGCAAAAACAGCCCGCCGATGTCTATCCAGATCTTGTGTTGATTCATTTATCCCGGGGCTCCTCTATCCGAAGGTCTTCTCTAAAAACGCCAGCACGTCCGCGCCGTCGACGTCGCGGGCGACGAACGCCCCGCCGATGCCGCGTACGAGGACGAGCGCGATGCGTCCGTCCCTGTTCTTTTTGTCGGACTGCATGCGGGTGAACATCTCCTTTGCTTCCACCTTAAAAGGCGGCTCGGTCATCAGGCCGGTCTTTTGCAGATGGGCGCGCAGCCGTTCGACGTCCCTGGCGGGGCACGGGCCGTGTTCTTGCGCGTATTCGAACGCCAGCAGGCAGCCGATGCCGACCGCCTCGCCGTGCAGAATCCGTCCGTCGTAGCCGCCGATCGCCTCCAGCGCGTGGCCGAAGCTGTGGCCGAGATTCAAAAGCGCGCGGATGTCTTTTTTCTCGTCCGCGTCCGCGGCGACGATGGCGGCCTTGGCGCGGCAGCTTTTGTCGATGGCGTACTTTTGCGCATCCGCGTCGCCATTCAATAAGGACGCGCCGTTTTCCTCCAGCCAGTCGAAAAAGGCGGGATCGTCGATCAGCGCGTATTTGAGGATCTCGGCATAGCCCGCCTTCAGTTCGCGCTCCGGCAGGGTTTTCAGAACCCCCGTGTCGATTAAAACGATTTTCGGCTGGTAGAACGCGCCGACCAGATTTTTGCCCGCTTTCGTGTTGATGCCCGTCTTGCCGCCGACGGAGCTGTCGACCTGCGCGAGCAGCGTCGTCGGGATTTGCGCGAAACCGGCGCCGCGCATCAGCATCGCCGCGGCAAAACCCGCGATGTCGCCCACCACGCCGCCGCCGAGCGCCGCCAGCGTTGCGCTTCTGTCCAGTTTATAACTTAAGCACTTATCTATAATGGACTGCAGCTGCTCGAAGTTCTTGGTGGCCTCGCCTGCGGGGAGAATGATCGGCGGGCAGGCTTTGAAGCCCGCCGCTTCCAGCGTTTTCATCAGCGGCACGAGATAAAGGCCGGCGACGTTCTCGTCCGTCACGATGCAGATTCTTTTCGAGGGCAGCACGGCGGCGAGGCGTTCGCCCGCCTGCTCCAGAATCCCCTGGCCGATGACGATGTCGTAAGACTTTGCGCTTTCGCGGGTATCGAAGCCGACGCGGACAATATTCCGGTCGTCGGCGATAGTCTGTGGCGCGCTGTTTTCAGGCTTGGGCAGGGTTGCTTCCTTTACTGCGGCTGTCTGCATGCCGTTCGAGTTCCGTTTCGATAAGCCGCACTATATTTTGCGGCGTTTGGCCGTCCGTGACAATGGTTATATCCGCCTCGGCATAGGCGGGCGCGCGCTTCTCCAGCAGTTCTTCGATTCTTTTCCCGATATCGGTGTTTTTCAGCATCGGACGGCCCTTGCCGCGTGACAGACGTTTAACCAAAGTCTCAATATCCGCCTTTAACCATACTGAAATCGCTTTTTCTTTTGCCGCATCTCTGATTTCATCCGAAACGAATCCCCCGCCGCCCGCCGCCAGCACGCAGGGCGCGCCGTCAAGCAAGCGCAGCATTACTTCTCTTTCCAGACGGCGGAATTCCGCCTCGCCGTATTTTTCGAAGATTTCCGGGATGGAATGATTGGCGGTCCGCGCCACTTCATGGTCGGAATCAATAAAAGACAAGCCCAGACGGCGCGCCAGAAGTTTGCCCGTTCTGGTCTTTCCTGCTCCCATGATTCCCACGAGAAGAAGAATTTTATTGTGAATCTGCATGGCAAACTATTATAATGATTGCAACAGGATTACAAATAAATTATTTAGAATCAAAGAGATAAACGTGTCTTTGGTTATGAAAAAAACTGTTGACACCTTATATGCATTATGTAATAAATGACCTGCTATAGGTACATTCCATAATGGTGCCACAAGACGGAAGGAAGTAAATAAGATATGTTAAGAAAACTCCTTGCCTCTCTTGTGTTACTGGCATTTTTTGCCGTCATCGGCGGTTTTGTCGCCCTGTCGGTTTGGAATGTTCCCATACAACAGAAGCAGATCGTGCACTCTGTCGATGTTTCACAGTTCTTGCATAAGAAATCGTGAACACACTAGACTGGAAGGGTTCCTGCTTCATGAGCGGCTCTTGGATGCGCTCCGAATCGGCAAATACGGTGAAAACCGGTGCCGGGAGGGTCTGAAAAGGGCTAAAACGATAAAAATAAACTAGAAAATGCTTTAAGAAGTATTTTTTAGATAACTTTGGAAAGGACATAAAAACGTTACTAAGAAATATGAGAAAAGTAGTAAAATTCACAAGCTTTTGTAATTTTTTGAACTATTACATTAACTTTGTGAAATAATAAAAAAATAATTTTCACATATTTCCCCCTTGCGTTTCTTATCGGGATACGGTTTTATGTCACTGTTACGGAGGTAATGCGCTTTTAGGTCGCTTTGTGAAAGAGTTAGTGAGCAGCCCAATAGCGTATTAGGTAATTTTAAAAAGGAGAAAAAACTATGGCACGTCCAGGTCGTCCTAAAATGCCCAAAGCCCCTCTGCCGGGTACTGTCGAGGCATTTCTTGATATGCTCATCGCGGAACGCGGTGCAGCTCTCAACACGCGTCATGCTTACGAGCGTGATCTTGCTGACGTCTGCGCTTTCTTGAAGAAGCAAAGCAAAGACATTAACACTGCAACAACCATTGATTTGAAAGCCTATCTGGCCGAGCTCAGCGCGCGTGAAAACGCGAAGAGCAAAGGCGGCGGAAAAACGGCCGTGCGCACGATCGCCCGCCGCATTTCGGCGCTGCGCCAGTTTTTTGGCTTCCTGGTTTCCGAAGGTACGCGCTCGGATGATCCGACGTCGACCATCGAAAGCCCGAAACAAACCCGCACCCTGCCGAAAATCCTGAGCGAAGACGAAGTCTCCGTTCTGATCGGCACGGCGCAAAAGCAGGGCGGTCCGGAAAGCATCCGTCTCGTTGCGCTGCTCGAAATCCTTTATGCGACCGGTCTGCGCGTCTCCGAACTCGTCGGTCTGCCGCTGGCCGCCATCGGTCCGGAAAGCCGTTACCTGACGGTCGAAGGCAAAGGCGGCCGCGAGCGCATGGCTCCGCTGTCCGAACCCGCGCAAAAGGCTATGAAGAACTACATGGACATCCGTGCCAAGTTCCTCATGTCCGACCGCGCCGAATCGCAAGGCAAGTGGCTCTTCCCGTCGCGCACGTCTGAATCGGGTCACCTGACCCGCCAGCGTTTCGCGCAGCTGCTGAAGGAACTGTCGCGCAATGCCGGTATCGATCCGGAACGCGTCAGCCCGCACGTCCTGCGTCACGCTTTCGCGACCCACCTTCTGAAGCACGGCGCGGATCTGCGCTCGGTGCAGAAGATGCTGGGGCACGCCGACATCGCCACGACCCAAATCTACACCCAAGTGGTCGGCGATCAGGCGAAGGCCACGGTGGAAGAGAATCATCCGCTCGCTAAAGAAGTGAACGGCAACTAATCCGCCCGCACTAACCGATCTGGAATAAAGGGAGCTTTTGCGAAAAAGCTCCCTTTTTCTTTGTGCGGTTTTGCGCTAGGGTAGCGGCCTAAGCTATTGAGAGGTTTGGAGATCATGGCCTATCATTTGGAATTCGAGAAAAGAATAGTCGAACTGGAGTCCAAGATTCAGGAACTGCAGAGCATCGACAACGGCGGCGTCGACATGGACGAGGAGATCGCCCGTATCCGCGAAAAGGCGGCGCGCATTCTGACCCAGACCTACGCCAAGCTGACACCTGACGAAAAGGTTCAGGTGGCGCGCCACCCCGACCGTCCGCACTTCGGCGACTACGCCAAGCGCCTGATACAGGATTTCACCCCGCTGGCGGGCGACCGCGGCTTCGGCGAGGATGCCGCGCTGATCGGCGGCCTCGGGCGTTTCAGGGGGCAATCCTGCGTCGTTCTGGGGCAGGAAAAGGGACACGACACCCCTGCCCGTTTGCATCACAATTTCGGCATGCCGCGGCCGGAGGGCTACCGCAAGGCGCAGCGCCTGATGGGCATGGCGCACCAGTTCGGCCTGCCGATCATCACGCTGGTCGATACGGCCGGCGCCTATCCCGGCATCGGCGCCGAGGAGCGCGGCCAGTCCGAAGCCATCGCCAAATCGATCGAATCCTGCCTGCGCGCCGAGACGCCGCTTGTGTCGGTGATCATCGGCGAAGGCGGCTCGGGCGGGGCGATCGCCATCGCCGCGGCGGATCGCGTCTTTATGCTCGAACATTCGATTTACAGCGTGATCTCGCCGGAAGGCTGCGCCTCGATCCTGTGGCGCAGCGCCACGTATGCGAACGAGGCCGCACGTGCGCTGAAGCTGACGGCGCAGGACTTGAAGAAGCTTGGCATCATCGACGGTATCATTCCCGAGCCGGTCGGCGGTGCGCACCGCGAGCCGGAGCAGACGATCGATTCCGTCGGCGATGCGATCGAGAACGCCTTAAGCGAACTGACCGTGCTGGAAGGGCCGGTACTCAAAACCCGCCGCCGCCAGAAGTTCCTCGAAATGGGTCACGCCGTTTAAAAGGCGCCCCCGTTCCAAGTCACCAGCGTATGTTCTGAATGGCGAGATAAAGGCCTGTCGCGCCACCGACGACCATGGAGCCTGCCGCGACCGCGGCTGCAACCGGAAGGACGGCTGGTGCTACGGTCAGGCCGACGCCGATACCGACAGCAGATGCCATGCCCGTTGCGCAAGCCGCCAGAAACGCCGCCTGCAATTTGCCTTTGTGTTTGTATAAGCCCATGTGAATGCCCTCTTTCTTGAATAATTCCAGATAGATAATTATGGTATAAGATAGCCGACATGCTGCACCCTGTCAAACGAAATGATATCAGGCGGTTCAGCAGGATTCCGGCTGCTCTTTCATCAGCAGCGTTTTCACCGGCTGGGCGCTCGGATCGGAGCGCATGGCGGCGCGGTAATATTCCATCATGAACACCCTCAAGGCGGCGGTGAACGAGACCTCAGGAGCTTAGAGATCGTGAATGGAGCAGCTCTCCAGAGCGGCGATCTCGTTCAGCGCGTCCCACATCTCGGGTTCGAGGCGGACACTGGTGCGGCGGTCGTGGATGCGGACATTCTTGCTGAGCAGAGTGCTGGACGATGCAAACGCCGGTGCGGTTTCATTTTCCGGCCGTGGTGAAACAGGTTTTGCTTGATTGTCTTCTTCGCTAATCATGGCGCTCTCCGGCCCTTTCGATGAATGTCTTGCATGTGCAAAAATGGAGTGGGTCTTTAATACAATTTTAGATTGTAAATTGATAATAATAACAACACAAGTGTGTATTTTATAACTTTATGTCCGCATTTTATTTACGTTAATAAAATTTTTGTGGCGATCCTTGTTTTAGCGGGCGTTGCGGGTGATAATTTTAGAATGTGGTACACGAAATTCAGATCATACTGGAGTACGCTGGAAGATCCACCGGAAACCGGCCTCGCAACAACCAAGAATTGCGATATTGCCGGTTGCGCGGAGCGTGGCGATTTCAAAGCGCCGAAATCGCGCGACGACCTCAAAAGTTATTACTGGTTTTGCCTTGAGCATGTCAAGGAATACAATCAGAACTGGGACTTTTTTAAAGGAATGTCTCAAGCGGAGATCGAGCGCAGCATGAGCAAGACCGCCGTCTGGGACCGCCCCACCTGGCGCTCGACGGAGGCCGGACGGCAGCAGCAAGCGGGTTTTAACGCGGACGAAATCAGGCGGACCGCCCACGCGCGTTTTTCGACCGAAGACGTCTTCCATGATTTTTCGAAAAACGGACGGGAACCGGACGGCAACGACGCCCATATCAACTTCACCTCCATTCCGCATCCGGCCGTCGAGGCGCTGGCGGTTATGGACCTGAAGCCGCCGGTGGTGTGGGAAGAAGTCAAGATGCGTTACAAAACGCTTGCCAAGCGGTATCATCCTGATACGAACAATGCGGACAAAGAATCCGAGGAACAGTTGAAGAAGATCAATCTCGCCTACTCCATTCTCAAGATTTCCTACCAAAACTTCACGAAACTGGATAAAGATTAGACATGGCCATTACCACAAGCTCCACCAACAAACGCCTGCCGGACATCATGGTATCCGTCCGCCAGCTTTTCAGCATCGATTCCGACCTGCAGGTGCCCGCCTTCTCGGCGAAGCAGGACAACGTGCCGGATGTGGACGATGTCTACCGCTTCGACAAAAACACCACCCTCGCCATTCTCGCCGGCTTCGCGCACAACAAGCGCGTGATGATCCAGGGCTATCACGGCACGGGCAAGTCGACGCATATCGAACAGGTCGCCGCGCGCCTCAACTGGCCGTGCGTGCGCATCAACCTCGACAGCCACGTCAGCCGCATCGATCTCTTAGGCAAGGACGCCATCGTGCTGCGCGACGGCAAACAGGTCACCGAGTTCAAAGAAGGCATTCTGCCGTGGGCCTTGCGCAACCCCTGCGCGCTGGTGTTCGACGAATACGACGCGGGCCGCCCCGACGTGATGTTCGTCATCCAGCGCGTGCTGGAAGCCGAGGGCCGCCTCACCCTGCTCGACCAGAACGAGGTCATCCGCCCCCATCAGGCCTTCCGCATCTTCGCGACCACCAACACCGTCGGCCTTGGCGACACCACCGGCCTTTATCACGGCACGCAGCAGATCAACCAGGGCCAGATGGACCGCTGGAATATCGTCGCCACGCTGAATTATCTGCCGGAAGAGGAAGAAGCCAACATCGTCCTCGCCCGCGTGCCCGCCTACAAGACGGACGAAGGGCAAAAGACGGTCGCCAGCATGGTGCGCATGGCGAATTTAACGCGCAAGGGCTTTATGGCGGGGGATTTGTCCACGGTCATGTCGCCGCGCACGGTCATCAACTGGGCGGAGAACGCGCAGATCATGGGCGATCTCGACTTCGCCTTCCAGCTGACCTTCCTCAACAAGTGCGACGAGCTGGAAAAAGCCATCGTCGGCGAATATTACCAGCGCTGCTTCGACCGCCAGCCCGTCAAATCGGCGAATGACTGATTACGGCGACTGATTTAAGGCTGGGGCTTGTTTTTCGGCGGCGCCAGCCTCTTCAGATGATCGTATGAGTTGATCTTCTGCTTCTCCGGTTTCGCCTCGGGGTCCTTGAGCGTGTCGTTTGCGGGCTTCTTCTCGATTTCGGGCTTCTTTTCCTCGCCGGCTTCGGCGCGCGTGCCTTCGCCCAGCGCCGCGCGGGCGGCGGTGGCGGCGGCGAAACGGTCACGCAGCGGCTCATGCTGCTTGTAGGCGTCGGCGAAATAGGGAGAGCCGGAAATCTCGCGCAGGTCGCAGTTCCTGACCGTTGCGGCCAGCGCGACCTCGATGTTTTGTTCCAGCTCCTTCAGGTCGTTCAGGAAGCTTTCCGTGCCGGCCGCCTCTTTCAGTTGTTTCGCGACCACGGCTTTGTCCTGACGGTGCCTTTCCGTATAAATATAGACTTCGGCGCCCATCGCGTCGCGGAACTTGCGCGAGGCGCTTCTGTATTTAAGGACGTGTTCTCTGGAGAGCGCGTCTACTTTTTCGCTCACCTCTCTGGTCGCGCGTTCGATATATCTGCGTGCATCGCGCAGCTTAAGGATCTTGGAGGCGTCGTCCGCCGTCTCCTGAATGTCCACGAACCGTTTTGCCGCTTCTTCGGAATAGGTGTTTTGCAGTTTTTCGAGCGCATCGCTGCCATTTTTCAGATTATTCTCGGCCGCCGCGCGTTTTTTCTGGGACATACGGGATCGCTCCTTTCGAATCATTCTGTAATTTTATAAACGAAATTAAGTCTAAAACTTGCAGAATGTTATGCAAGCCCCTGTTCCCATAGTCATGCGAAATATCCACAGCAAATAATATCTCGCCGCAGTTGTTATCTGTGCCTGTTTTTCTCTACTCTCGGAAGGAAGAGGTATAAAAACATCCGCATGACGCTAGAACACGACGCAACGGAAAACTTCAAGCAGGCCACGGAGTCCACAGCGCGCGCGCTGTCGGGGCACGACGAGGTCGAAGTCGTGTTCGGCGGGCATCAGGCGGATCTGAGCGGCAAGATGATCCACCTGCCCGCCATGCCGAAATTGCTGGACGACGCGCTGGTCACCTACATGCGCGGCCTCGCCGACGGCATGGCTTTGCGTATCCGCTATCACGACGCCGTGCTGCACCGCAAGATGATGCCCGCGGACGTCTCCGCCCGCGCGGTCTATGAGGCTCTGGAGGATGCGCGCATCGAAGCCGTCGGTACGGCGGATTATCCGGGTGCGGCGGGCAACATCGAAACGGTTTTGCGCCACGATATCCGCCAGAAAAAGCTCGATCTCGTCAAAGGCATGGACGACGCGCCGCTGGAAGAAGCCTTGCGCTTCGTCGCGCGCGAAGCTTTGACCGGCCGCCCCGCGCCCGCCGAGGCGCAAAAGCTTTTGAAAATCTGGAAGCCGTGGTTCAAGTCGCATCTCGACGCCGACGATCTCAAAAAGCTTAAAGCGGCGCAGCACGATCAGGAGGCCTTTGCCGCGCTCACCCACGGGCTTTTGAAGAAGATGGACATGCCCGACGCGCTGGCCGATGCGCCCCCGCCCTCCGATGCCGGCGCCGAGCAGGAAGACCTGCAAGGCCAGGACGAAGAGCAATCCGCCGAGGAAATGGCGGCGCAAGCCGCCGCGGCGCAGACCGGACACGAAGAGGAAGACGGCGAACAGACGGAGCAATCCGCCGAGATGCAGGGCGGCTTCGAAACCGGCGAGGAAGACGGCGCGGACGGCGGCGGCGAAGCCGAGACCGCACGCAGCAACGCGCCGCGCAACGCCGCGCATACGCCGTTCGGCAACTACAAGATTTACACTTCCGCGTTCGACGAGGTGGTCAGGGCGAACGACCTGTGCGATCCGGAAGAGCTGCAAAAGCTGCGCAAAACGCTCGACAAGCAGCTCCAGCACCTGCACAACGTCATCACCCGTCTCGCCAACCGGCTGCAACGCAAGCTGATGGCGCAGCAGACGCGCTCGTGGGAGTTCGACCTTGACGAAGGCATTCTCGATTCCGCGCGCCTCTCGCGCATCGTCGCCAATCCGCATTATCCCGTCACCTACAAGCAGGAAAAGCACGCCGAATTCCGCGACACGGTGGTGACGCTGCTGATTGACAATTCAGGATCGATGCGCGGCCGCCCCATCGCCATCGCCGCGATGAGCACCGACATTCTCGCGCGAACACTCGAAAGATGCGGCGTGCGCGTGGAGATTCTCGGCTTCACCACCCGTGCGTGGAAAGGCGGCTCGGCGCGCGAGAAATGGCTCGCCGACGGCAAGCCCGCCTTCCCCGGCCGTCTCAACGATCTGCGCCATATTATTTACAAGGACGCCGACAGCCCGTGGAGGCACGCGCGCCCGAGCCTCGGCCTGATGCTGCGCGAAGGTCTTTTAAAAGAGAATATCGACGGCGAGGCGCTGATCTGGGCCTACAATCGCCTGATGGGACGTCCGGAGCAGCGCAAGATCCTCATGGTGATTTCCGACGGCGCGCCGGTGGACGATTCCACACTCTCCGCCAATCAGGGCAATTATCTGGAGGAACACCTGCGCCGTGTCATAGACTGGATCGAGACGCGTGGGCAGATACAGCTTATCGCCATCGGCATCGGCCACGACGTCACCCGCTATTACCGCCGCGCCGTCACGCTGACGGACGCCGAAGAGCTGGGCGGCGCGATCACCGAAAAGCTGGCCGAGCTGTTCGATGAAAAGCCCGCGATGTTGCGGCGCAAGCGCAAAGCGCACTGATTATTTGTGGTGCTTGATCGTGTCCTTGCGGTCTTTGAACCAGCCGTTGCCGTAGGTCGTGCAGATTTCGGTGTTTTTCGGGATGTTTGCGAGGGCGCGCACCTGATGGTAGAGCGTGCCGTCGTGCTCTTCCCATTCCACCTCGGCGTTGGGCTTTTCGGCGTGGTTGAAGTAGGAGATGATCCCCATGATCACGCCGCAGCACTTCGATATGTCCGTGATGCCGAGCTGCTTGCGGTGCGCCTTTGAGATGGCGCCGATCTGGAAAACGTAGTTGCCGAGAATCGTGTCCTCGACCGCTTCGGACGCGGACTTGTTGAGGATGATGGTCGGCGTGACCTCGAGGATTTCTCCCTTGCGGATGTCCTGCGTGCAGAACACGCCGCGCCCCTTGTGGTCGGTGTCCTTGAGGTACAATCCCGGCTTGCGGTCAAGCTTTATTTTCTTCTTTGACATGGTTTTTTATTTTTCTTTTTTGGTATGGATTGCATTGATAGCCCGTTTTGCGGCAAAGATTCAAGTCTTCATGTGTTGACATATCCGCCACCCTGTCGTCAAGATGTCCTCATGAGCAAGGCTTTTACCACAGAAGATGACCCAGCGCAGGACGAGCCGGATGCCGCAGAGGCCGAAGAGACGCTGCCCGCGGGCGTTAAAAACTACATGACGCCGAACGGCTTCGCCGCGCTGCAGGCAGAGTTGAACCACCTTTATCGCGAAGAACGCCCCAAGGTGGTGGAGATCGTCTCGTGGGCGGCGGGCAACGGCGACCGCTCGGAGAACGGCGATTATCTCTACGGCAAAAAACGCCTGCGCGAGATCGACCGCCGCGTGCGCTATCTGAGCAAACGGCTGGAGAGTGCGGAGGTCGTCGACCCGAAAAAACAGCAGGGGCTGAAAAAAGTGTTCTTCGGCGCAACGGTCGTCTACGCCCGCGAGGACGGCACGGAGCATACCGTCACGCTGGTCGGCCCCGACGAGGCCGACGTCGCGCAGAAAAAGATCAGCTGGCTCTCGCCCGTCGCCCGCGCGCTGCTGAAAGCCGAGGCCGGCGACGAAGTAACGGCCAAAACCGCGGGCGGAACGGAGACACTCGAGATTATTTCGGTCTCGTATCCGGTTTAATTGATTCCGGTCATTTTTTCGGGTATAATGAAAACATACTAGGGGATTTGCGAAACAGCACTTTTTAGGAAACCCGGCTTGCCGGAACGGAGGAGTATTGCCTGTAGATGGACATTGAAAAAGAACGCGCATTGCTGCGGCATATCAAGGAATATGCCGTGCCTGACAACCGGATCGCCTGGAGCGAACTCGGTGTGACATTCGGATTGTTCGCGGTTTCTTTCGGTTTGATGCTCTATGGCCTCGCGCACGGATTGTGGTGGACGTTTGCGCTGCTGCCGATCGCGGGCGTGATGATCACGCGCCTTTTCACCATCCAGCACGATTGCGGCCACGGTTCCTATTTTTCATCGCAAAAGGTCAACAATGCCGTGGGCTGCGCGCTCGGCGTGCTGACGCTCACGCCCTATTATTACTGGAAGAAAAATCACAGCGTCCATCACGCCTTTTCCGGCAATCTAGACAAGCGCGGCGTCGGCGACGTCGATACCTTCACCGTGGAGGAATACCGCGCGGCGTCTCCCTTTAAAAAAATGTGGTACAGGATTTATCGCGCGCCGCTGTTTCTGATTTTCGTCGCGCCGCTGCTGCTGTTCGGCGTCAAGCACCGCCTGCCGCTCGACTGCGAGTTCCATTCGGTGAAAATGTGGAAGAACGTCATGCTGACCAATGCCGCGATTCTGCTCGGCATCGCGGGGCTGGTGCATGTCTTCGGCTGGCAGGGCTTCTTCTTCGTGTACCTGCCCATGGTCTGGCTGGGCAGTGCGCTCGGTATCGTGATGTTCTATATCCAGCACCAGTATGAAGACGCCTACTGGCGAAAGAAGGACACATGGAGTTATTTCGACGCCGGCCTTCTCGGCAGCTCCTATTTCGAGTTTTCCCGCCCCGTCAGCTGGCTGGTCGGCAATATCAACCTGCACCATATCCACCACCTCAACGGACACGTGCCGCTCTATCGTCTGCGGGAGTGTTTTGCACAGATT
This sequence comes from Pseudomonadota bacterium, assembly GCA_021849295.1. Classification (GTDB taxonomy): domain Bacteria; phylum Pseudomonadota; class Alphaproteobacteria; order Micavibrionales; family UBA2020; genus PALSA-926. Next base: position 97,918 of record JAJZTA010000001.1, read on the forward strand.
TCCGTGCTGCAGGACGTGCCAAAAAGAACCCTGCGCGATATTCCGGCCTGCTTCCGGCTGGCGCTGTGGGACGGTGTGCGCAAAAAAATGGTCGGATTCGGTCAGGCGGCCGCCTGACACGCCGCACTTTTCCATTTGACGCACCCTTATTCCCTTATAAAATAGTTATGACGCGAAAAAAATCGCGTCAGAGGTTGCGTATGAAGAAGAATGAACTCATCACCGTCGGCGCTTTCGGCATCTTTGCCGCGCTTTTTATCGCCCTGATGGTGATGCACAAGCCGAAAGCGCTGGGCACCGACAACTGGTGCCAGAACAATTGCATACAGCGCGGTTTTGGAGAAAGCTATTGCATGCGGCGCTGCTCATACGATCCCGCGGTGCAGAGAGAATACAGCGGCAATACGGCCGATCCGCGTTGTCTGAGCTCCTGCCAGAGTTCCGGACAGAGCCCTGCCGCCTGCAAAAAATCCTGCAGTTATTACTAGTCCGTAATAGGACTGAACTACCCCTTATTATGTCATCGAATATCGTTGAATGCGCCTCCTGTTGCTCCTAACATTACTTCAAGGGATGCAAGACCAAGGGGGAATAAGTCATGAAAAAATGGTGGAAAAATCTGCAACTGCAAAGCCGGTTTATGGTGATTGCCGGTGCGGGCATTCTGGCCATCGTCTGCGCGACGCTGGCGGTCGTGGCGGGGCTGCAGTACATGCAGATGAAGGACAAGTTCCAAAACCTCTCGCGCAACGAATTGCAGTCGATGCGCGCGCTGGTGGTCGCGACGATGGAGCGCCGCACCGACGATCCCGCCGCCATCAACGTCTATTATAGCTGGTACAAGCAGCGCAACAACGACTACAAAGGCAAGCTGTGGAGCGCCTGGAGCCCGAAGACGCTCGATTTCACCGCCAAGGCCTATCCGGACGTCAAGCCGCGCCCCGTGCGCGATGCGATCGACAAGCAGGTGCTTGAAACCAAAAAGCCCGTCGGGCGGTTCGTCAAGGGCGCCTACCGCTATAGCCTGCCGATCATCCTCGGCGTGACGCCGGGCGCCAATCAGCCCGTCTGCCACACCTGCCACACGGCGATGGGCGAGAAGGACGGCGATGTCATCGCCGTCTTTTCCAGCAGCCTCAAGACCGGCGCTGCCTTCGCGCAACTGAAGACGGTCGTTATTTTCATGGCCCTCGCCGGCGTGCTGGCGGCCATCGCGGGCGTGCTGGCCATCCGCATGCTGATGAGCCGCGTCGTCAGCCGTCCTCTGGGCACGATGACCGACGTCATGGGCCGTCTTGCGAACAAGGATTACGGAGCCGAGGTGCCGTTCACCGGCCGCGCGGATGAAATCGGCGTCATGGCGCGCGCCGTCGGAGTTTTCAAAAAGAACGGCATGGAGGCCGAACGCCTGCGCGCCGAACAGGCCGCCGCGCAGCAAAGGCAGCTCGCGCGCGCGGAGAACATCGACCGTCTTGTCGCGGACTTCGAACAGGCCATCGCCGCCATCGCCCAGACCATCAGCTCTGCGGCGCAGGAAATGGAAACCACGGCGGAAACCATGGCCGCCGCCGCCGAGGAAACGACCGGACGTTCCGGCGCCGTCGCCGCGGCGTCCGAACAGGCGTCGGCGAACGTGCAGACCGTCGCCTCCGCGACCGAGGAGCTGTCCGCCTCGATCCGCGAGATCGAGCAGCGCGTCAGCGACTCCGGCAGCCAGATATCGCGCGCCGCCGCGCAGACGACCGCCACCAACGCCAAGGTGCAGGACCTTTCCGCCGCGTCGGAGAAGATCGGCGCGATCATCGCGCTCATCAACGACATTGCCGCGCAAACCAACCTGCTCGCGCTCAACGCCACCATCGAGGCGGCGCGCGCGGGCGAAGCGGGCAAAGGCTTCGCCGTCGTCGCCTCCGAAGTGAAGGCGCTGGCGAGGCAAACCGCCAGGGCGACGGAAGAGATCGGGCAGCAGATCCGCGGTATTCAGGAGGCCAGCACAGCCTCCGCCGCAGCCATTCAGGACATCACGGACAGCATCGAAAAGGTGCGCGAGACCGCCGTCGCCATTTCCGCCGCCGTCGAGGAACAGGGCTCGGCGACGCAGGAGATCGCGCGCAACGTCACGGAAGCTGCGGCGGGCACGCGTGAAGTCTCCGGAAACATCGCTTCCGTCAACGACGCCGCGAGGCGCACCGGCATCACGGCGGAGCAGGTTCTGGCCGCGGCCGCGGAACTCGCCAGAAACGGCGATCACCTGCGGGAGGCGGTCAATACCTTCCTCGGCGCGGTGCGCGAGGCCTGAGAGGATGGATTAGTAGCCGCCCTTGCCGAATCTCTTCAGCCACGACGACCAGCCGTGACGTTTTTGTTCGTACTCGACGTATTTCCGGTCGGTCACCCAGTTCATCTGGATCACGCGGCGCGTGCCTTCGAACGGCAGGTGGCCGTGCCATGAATTGTCGCTGCGCTTGAAAACCAGCAGCGTGCCGATTTCCGGCGGGATTTCGCGTGCGACGTCGTCCATGTCGTTGCTGCGCAGAAGGCGGAGCTTGCCGCCCTGCTCTTCCCATTCAGGGTTCATATAAAGCAGTACGGTGATGATTTTGCTTTCGGAATCGGTGTGGATCTTGCCGTCCTTGGCGCGGCACTTGCCGCGCACGGTGAACATGGTCGGCTTGTCGGTGAGATCGATGGAGAATTTTTCCTCGATGGCGTGGCGGAAGTCATCACCGTCCATCGCGTCGATCAGCCGCTTGAACAACGTGCCGTATTTCACGGTCGGGAGCGGAAAACTGCCGCCTTTTTCGACGACCGGATATTCTTTCAGTAAAATGTCCTTCCATTCCGGCGTAATGAAACCGGATACGACGATATGCTCGTAAGGCGCTGTTTCCAGCGGGGCTGCGCGCACGACGCTGACGTCGATCGGCATGAATTCGTCTAAGGATTGCGTTTCTGGTTCCACAATTCTTTGGCTCGCTTGCATGAGAGGACTCCCGTTAGCGGATACGGTTAATGCCCATCAGGATGCGCCCCGGAAGCGAACATGTCAAATTTTCAGTGAATGTCTTTGTTTTTACAAAAAAGACATTCTTGCCCAATGGGCTATTTTTCGTTTTTAAAGCAAAATATGATTAACATTCGGCGATAATCTCGTAAACGATTTTACCGTCGTTATCGACCTTCTGCCGGAATTCGACATCCGGATCCGCTTCTTCCAGCCAGGCCGTGTCGACAAAGTCTTTTCTGGCCAGCATGGCGGTGAACGGCGGATACATTTCCGTTGCCTGAGTTGCGGTGTGGTGCATGCCTTTCATCATGGTCCCCTCCTTTTCGTTCGGTTCGCGTATAACGCTATGCCCTTTGGGTGAGTCGTCATTTGATGATCATCAAAAACCGTGAAAAAAATGATTTTATTCATGTACGCCCGTGGGTTAATATGAACCGGAATGGTGGGTAATGTCGGAAAACAGAATTTATAAACCGAAACAGATCAGCGGATTTCCCGAATGGCTGCCGGAATACCGCGCGGTCGAATTGCAATGGATGGACAAGATCCGCAGCACATTCGAGCGCTACGGCTTTTGCTCCATCGAGACGCCGAGCGTGGAGGAAGTCGACGCCCTGCTCGCCAAGGGCGGCGAGACGGAAAAGGAGATTTACACGCTCAGCCGGCTGCAGGAGGATGCGCACGATAAAGATTCGCGTCTCGCCCTGCACTTCGACCTCACCGTGCCGATGGCGCGCTACGTGGCGCAGCATTTCAACGACCTGGTATTCCCGTTCAAGCGCTACCAGATCCAGAAATCATGGCGCGGCGAGCGCCCGCAGAAGGGCCGTTTCCGCGAGTTTTACCAGTGCGACATCGACGTGGTGAACGTCGACGGGCTGCCGCTGCATTTCGACGCCGAACTGCCCGCCGTGATGTTCGAGGCCTATCAGGCGCTCGACATTCCGCCGGTGGAGATGCACATCAGCAACCGGAAGATCATTGTAGGCTATCTGCAGGGGTTGGGACTTGATGCAGATAAAATTGTTCTTGTCACCAGACTTATGGACAAGGTGGATAAAATTGGAAAAGAAAAAGTAGAAGAAGAAGTTGGCGGTATCGTCAATCCAATTGCAATAGCATTGAATGACCTATCTCTCGCAAAAAAGATTTGCGCAATACCTGAAATAAAGACAAGTGACGGAAGCTTTGCCGACAAAGTCCGCACCCTCGGCGTGGCGAACGATTTGCTGGACGAAGGGTTGAAAGAGCTGTCCTTCGTCATGGACAACCTGAAGCACCTGCCGCAAGGCTCTGTCATCGCCGACCTCGGCATCATCCGCGGGCTGGACTATTACACCGGCACGGTGATCGAGGTGCGTTTCAAGGAAAATATTGGTGCAAGAGGGCCGCTCTCCATCGGCGGCGGCGGACGCTACGACAATCTCGCCGGCTCGTTCATCAGCCAAAAACTGCCGGGCATCGGCGTTTCCATCGGCCTGACGCGCCTCTTCGCCATGCTGCTCGACGAGGGCTACATCAAGCCTGCCGCGAAATGCCCGACGCAGGTGCTGGTCGTTCTGCCCGCGGAAGAACGCCGCGCCGAGGCCGCCGCCGCCGCGCACGCCTTGCGTCTGCGCGGCATGAACGTGGAGCTTTATCACAGCGCCACCAAGGTTAAAAAACAGCTGTCCTATGCCGAAAAAAAGGGCATTCCCTATGTCTGGTTCCCGCCTTTCGAGGACGGGCAGCCGCATGAAGTCAAAAACATGGTGACGGGCGAGCAGGTCAAAGCCGATCCGTCCGTCTGGAAAATTTGAGGAGATGGTCATGAAACGTATCCCCGCATTTTTGCTTTGCACGGCGGTCCTGACAGGCATTGCTTTCGCGACTCCGGCCGGCGCGCAAGACGCGCCGCCCATACAGTCGCCGAACGAGATCACGCAGCAACCGCCCGCCGCGCAGGCCCAGCAGAAGGCATCCGACGCATCCGGCGCGCAGCAAGCGCCCGCCGCGCAGGCTCAACAGAAAGCACCCGCCGCATCCGCCGCACCCGCCGGCGCGCAACAGGAGCCCGCCGCGCCGGTACCGAAAAAAAACACATATTACGACTATGCGAACGACGAATCCGAATACAGCATAAAAATGCCCCAAGCGCCCACGGTCAAGACGATCTGGGCGACGTCTCCCGAAACGAAGCTGTACCTTGATGACAACCTTCCCAAGAAGACCTCGTTTATCGGCGAAGTCGGCCTTTACGCGCTGACCGATATGGACACCGAGGCATCGTTCACCGCCAAGACCATCTTTCTGAAAGCGCCTGACAGTTTTCTCGCCACTCTGGACAGCGCCAAGATTCAGGCCATCCTTCTAAAGAGCTATGCGCACAAGGTCTTCATCAGTCCGAAGTACCACTATTCCGTTAACAAGTCGGGGATATTGAAGTGGGCGACCTTGAGCGGCTTTACGGTTGACGAGAATCACCAGCCGCTTTTCACCGCCACGCATTATCTGACGGGACTTCACTCGATCTTCGTGGTCAGGATCACCTTCAGCGTCACCAATCCGCTGTACAACCGGTATTACAACGATATGGTGGGCAGCATCACTTACAGCCCGCCGTAAAGTTGCGGATGCGCTCCACCATCGCGTAGAAGCCGTTGCGGCGGTTGATGAAAAGGTGGTTGTCCAGCCCGATTTTGCCGAAAACCCCGTCGATGTCCGCGGCGGCGGCTTCTTCTGTCGTCTTGCCCTGATACATGGCGTAGAGCACGGCGATCAGCCCCTTGACGATGTCCGCGTCGCTGTCGGCATAGAGCGCGATTTTCCCCTCCGCGTCCCGCCCCAGCACCATCCAGACGCGGCTGAGACAGCCCTTGACGCGGGTTTCGTCGGTCTTCAGCGCCTCGTCCATCGGCGGCAGGTGGCGGCCGAGATCGATCAGGTAGGCGTATTTGTCCTCCCAGTCGTCGAACAGGCTGAAGTTATCAACAATCTCGTCTATATTCATATTCCTGCATTCATACAATATTAAGCATATCCTGTGCTAAAATAGGGGTAATTGCAGCGGAAATCCACTCATGCATTGCATGAAAGGAAAATATTCCGTTCAAGAAATGTTGGCAATCTTTCCCGCCTGTTCTATTCTGGAATCGTGGGATTTGAGCTGCCACCAAAAAGGAAAGAACGGGATGAGCAAAACGACTTCGGGGGATACTAAAAACACACTTTACTGCTCTTTTTGCGGAAAGAGCCAGCATGAAGTCAGAAAACTGATTGCGGGGCCGAACGTATTCATCTGCAATGAATGCGTAGAGCTTTGCATGGACATCATACAGGAAGAGGACAAGACGCAACTCGTCAAGTCCGGCAAAGGCATCCCGACGCCGAAAGACATCAAAAAGGTCCTCGACGATTACGTCATCGGCCAGACCCGCGCCAAGCGCGTGCTCTCCGTCGCCGTCCACAACCACTACAAGCGGATCGACGAAGGCCTGATGAAGGGCAGTGACGTCGAACTGTCCAAATCCAATATCCTCCTGCTGGGGCCGACCGGATCGGGCAAGACCCTCCTTGCCCAGACTTTGGCGCGGATTTTGGACGTGCCCTTTACCATGACGGACGCGACGACGCTGACTGAAGCCGGTTATGTCGGCGAAGACGTCGAAAACATCGTTTTGAAGCTGCTGCAAGCCTGCGACTACAACATCGAGCGCGCGCAGCGCGGCATCGTTTACATCGACGAAGTGGACAAAATCAGCCGCAAGTCGGACAATCCTTCCATCACCCGCGACGTGTCGGGCGAAGGCGTGCAGCAGGCCCTGCTGAAGCTGATGGAAGGCACAATGGCAAGCGTTCCGCCGCAGGGCGGCCGCAAGCACCCGCAGCAGGAATTCCTGCAAGTCGATACGACGAACATCCTCTTCATCTGCGGCGGTGCTTTCGCGGGGCTGGAAAAAGTCATTTCCCGCCGCTCGCGCAACACCTCGATCGGTTTTGGCGCCGAGGCCAAGGGCCCAGACGAGCGCGGCACCGGTGAGCTTCTCAAGGAAGTTCAGCCGGAAGACCTGCTGAAGTTTGGCCTGATTCCAGAATTCGTCGGTCGCCTGCCCGTCATCGCGACGCTGGACGACCTCGACGAGGAAATGCTGGTACAAATCCTGACCGAGCCGAAAAATGCGCTCGTTAAGCAATACCAGCGTCTGTTCGACATTGAAGGCGTCAAGCTGACCTTCCAGCACGAGGCGCTGATCGAAATCTCCAAGCTGGCCATCGTCCGCAACACGGGAGCGCGCGGGTTGCGCTCCATCCTTGAGTCGATCCTGCTGGACACGATGTTCGACCTTCCTGGCCTCGAAGGCGCTGAAGAAGTGGTTGTCAAGGCGGAGAACGTCATCAACAACACGCCGCCGATGATCATCTTCTCCGACAAGAAAAAGGCGAAGGACAAAGAGGCCAAGGAAGCCAGAGAAAAAGAAGCCAAGGACGGCAAAAAGAAGAAAGACGACGAGCAGGTCGCGGCTTCATAAGGCTATTTGTCTGGAATCATTGTATTCACTCCAATGTGTTGACATAATTTCTGACATGGTGTAAGCACTCATATCAGAGTGGTATAATACTTACATTAAGGAAAGAAGCTATGTCTGTTCCCTACAAAAGCCGATTGAGCTGCGCATGGTCCCGCGCGATTAGGCAGAATCGTCTTTATTCCCGCGTGTTTGAAAAGAAAGCCCCCGTGATCACCGGCGGAGACTTCTGGCCGCTCTACAGCCCCGGAAAAATCTCCATATGGATGATGGCGACGCCGTGCGAAGACAACAAATTCAAGCTGAGCCTTTGTGAATTTGAAAAACCCGATAAACTGACCGAGACAATATATCGCACCTATAAAAAAGAGCCTGTTGGAACATATACCCGCGCAGAAGTGCAAAAGCGCATCAAAGATTGGGAAGAAAAGATGACAAAGGATGATAATGGCTTCAATACGCAGCGCAGACAGCCTTTTAAAAAATCCATCAGCCCCAAACCTGCCAACTAAATTGTGACCGCAGCTATCTTCATCTACGTCACCGTTCCTTCGCAATCCGAAGCCGAAAAAATCGCCGACGCGCTGGTCGGCAAGCGCCTTGTCGCCTGCGCCAACATCATTCCCGGCATGAAATCCGTGTACCGCTGGCAAGGCAAGGTCGAGCAGCGCAATGAAGTCGTCCTGATCCTCAAGACGCAGGCGCAGCTCTTCCCCGCGGCCGAGATCGCCGTCAAGGCGATGCACTCCGACGATACGCCCTGCATCGTCGCCCTGCCCGTCGATGCGGGCAACGTCGCCTATCTGAAATGGATTGAGGCGGAAACAACTTAATATGGCCTCCTCCCTCATTTTAAGCGTTCTGGAAGGTAGCATCGCTTTCGGCGAGAAAACCATCTTCGAAGACCTCACCTTCCACATCCACGAAAATGACAAAATCTGCCTCGTCGGCCGCAACGGCAGTGGCAAATCGACGCTGATGAACGTCATCACCGGCGACAAGGAGCTGGACGCGGGCGAACGCTGGCAGCTGCAAGGCGTTAAGGTCGGCTATTTGCGGCAGGAAATCGTCACCAAACCCGGACAAACGGTTTATGATTTCGTGTTCGAGCAGATCAAGGCCGAGGGCGAAGAAGCCTTGCACAAATACAAGGTCGAGATGGTCATCCAGCCGCTGGAACTCGACCCCGAAGACCGCATGGACAGGCTCTCGGGCGGGCAGTTGCGTCGCGCCTGCCTTGCCCGTGCTCTGGTCGAGGAGCCGGACATTCTGCTGCTCGACGAGCCGACCAACCACCTCGATCTTGACGTCATCCAGTGGCTGGAACGTTATTTAAAGCAATACCGCGGCGCGGTGGTGTGCGTCAGCCACGACAAAATGTTCCTCGCCAACATTTCCGACAAAATTTTCTGGCTCGATCGCGGGCGGCTGAAGGTCTGCGCGCAAGGCTTCGCCCATTTCGACGAATGGTCGGGGCAATTGCTCGAACAGGAAGCGCGCGAGCTCAAAAACCGCGAGAAAATCGTCGGCATGGAAGTGGACTGGATGCAGCGCAGCCCCGGCGCGCGGCGCAAACGCAACGTCCGCAGGCTCGAACTCGTGAAGGAAGCGCGCGCGAAGCTGAAGGCCGACAAAAGCGCCTTCCGCCGCATGATGTCGCGCATACAGGTCGGGGAAATGGAAGACGAGGTACAGGGCACCTCCAAAAACGTCGCGGAATTCATCAAGGTCGATAAAAAATTCACCGACGAAACCGGACGCGAGAGAATGATCCTCGACAAATTCTCCATGCGCATCCTCAAAGGCGACCGCATCGGCATCCTCGGGCAGAACGGCTCGGGAAAAACGTCGTTCCTGCGCCTTTTGATCGGCGAACTGACCCCTGACATGGGCAAGGTCAAGCTGGCGAAGGATTTGCAGTTTTCCTACTTCGACCAGAAGCGGCGAGACCTCAAGCCCGACGATACCGTCAAGCACGTCCTCTGCCCGCAGGGCGGCGATTATCTCAAGGTGATGGGCAAAACACGCCACGTGTGCGGCTATCTCAAGGATTTTCTGTTCGACCCCGCCCTGGTCGACCAGCGGGTCGGCACGCTCTCCGGCGGGCAGAAAAACCGCCTGATGCTGGCAAAGGTTCTGGCCGATCCCAAATCCCTGCTCATCCTCGACGAGCCGACCAACGATCTCGACATGGATACGCTCGACATGCTGGAGGAGATTTTGTCGCAATACGCCGGTACATTGATCGTCGTTTCCCACGACCGCGACTTTCTCGACCAGACGGTAACGAAGATCCTCGCTTTCGAAGGCAACGCCGCGGTCGAAGGCTATATCGGCGGCTATTCGGATTACATCGCGGCGCGCAAGGAGAAGAGCGCTCCCAAAGCCGAAAAAACCGAAGCCAAAACGCAGGTGAAAAAAGAGGAAAAACCCGCCGCGCCGAAGAAGATAAAAGCGAAGCTCACCTACAAGCTGCAATACGAGCTGGACAACCTGCCCAAGCGCATCGCCAAGCTGGAAAAGGAAATCGCCGATCTGGAGGAAATCCTTGAAGACAGCGGCCTTTACGCCAAGGACAAAAACGCCTTCCATCATGCCTCGCACCGCCTCGGCTACGCCCGCGAAGAGCTGGAGGAGGCCGAAACCCGCTGGCTGGAGCTGACTGAAATGCAGGAATCGGCGGCCGGCTCATAACCCGATTGACACCACCCTTCCCCCGCCGCTAGCATATATCCACAACGTCACAACATGGACATGCCAATGCCCAAAGTTCTGGCTCTGCCCAAAAACACCAAAGGCCGCGATTTCGTGGTCGGGGATCTGCACGGCGCCTATTCCGTTTTGAAAAAAGCGCTGCAACAGGCGCGCTTCGATCCATCGAAGGACAGGCTGATTTCCGTCGGCGATCTGGTTGACCGCGGGCCGCGGTCGCCGGAGTGTCTCGATTATCTGGGCAATCCGTGGTTCTTCGCCGTGCGCGGCAATCACGAGGACATGTTCCTCACCATCTGCAATCCGGACGGCACATATGATGAAGCAAGGGTCAGGCGCAACAAACAGAACGGCAACGGCATGGGCTGGATTCTAAAAGAAGATCAGGCAACGCTCGCCGCCATTCATAAAGCTTTCCGCGCGTTGCCGCTGGCCATCGAAATTCCGTCGGATTGCGGCACCATCGGCTTCGTCCATGCGGAAGTGCCCAAGGGACAGGACTGGAAAACCTTCAAGAAAAACATCGAGGCAAACGACGAACACACCGTCGATTCCGCCCTCTGGAGCCGCACGCGCGTCGAGCATAACGACGGGTCCGGCGTCGAGGGCATCGACCGCGTCTTCTCCGGCCACACGGTGCAGGAAGGCGGCACGCGCAGCCTCGGCAATTGCTATTACATCGACACTGGCGCCGTTTTCCGCCTGATGAAGGGCAGCAAAAAAGCGCCGGACATGTTCCTGACGCTGGCTGACATCTGCGCCGACAGGCGCGAATTCTCCCGCCCGCCGGAAAATAACGATAACAAGAGGGTCATCCTCAAAGAGCCGCCCAAGAGCGGCCCGCGCCCCTAAATCCCGATCTTACCGCTGCGAAACCGGATAGGAACTCTTGGGGTTGATCGTGCCCGGCTTGGTGCGCGGCAGGGAGACCTGCCCGTCGGAGAGGAAGTCGCGGTAATAGCCTGTGGCGAACGGCGCATAGCGCGGCGACAACTGCACGGAGGCCAAAATCGAGGAGAACAGCGGTGCGTACTTGTCGTACTGGTCTATCCGCGCCGAGCAACTGGCGACATAGCGCATATTGCCGTAGATGCTGGCGATCTGCTCGCCGAACATGTTGATCTTGCCGTTGCCGGTGTTCTGTTCGAAGGTTTCCTTGATCGCGGTGGCGTCGCCGCGGCCGCCGAGGCTGGCGGGGGCGACGTAATCACGGATGACGGCATTGTCATGTTCGCCGACCTGACGCCGCCAGAAGGTCTGGTTCAGAGTATCGTCCACTGCCTGCGTCATCAGACGCTTGGGATAGATCTGCAGACGGCCGTCTTTTTTGACCTGAATGCTGCAGGTCGCCCAGTCGGCGTTGATCGGCCCCGCGATGCGGATACGCATATCGGGCGTCTCCTTCGTCTGGATGCCCCAGCTGTCGGGGAACGAAAAGGTGTAGCCGTATTTCGCGTCTTTCCACACGAACGCGTCCGATGTGGCGCGCGCCGTTGCGGCGTTCAGCAACGTGGCGGCTGCAATGCCTGTCATGATCGTGAGGCCGAGTATCGTTTTACGCATTATTCCTGTCCCTCCATCCTTTGGACTGTGTCAATTGTGTCTTGTTTTTTGCCTTTTGGGAATAGGGCTTTTACCGATTGCAGGGTGAAAATGCCGAAAATATAAAGGCAGGAAAAGTAAACCACGCCGCCCGTGCCGATCAGGGCCGCCAGATCGGCCGCTTTATGCAAGAAGCGGCCTTCCATGAGGTGATAAACATGCGTGTTCAGCGCCCAGACCACCGCTGCCATAATCAGCGCGGCCAAGAGAATCAGCGCCGCCCTTTTGACAGAACCCTTGGTAAGATCGAGGTGTTCGCGTTTGTGCAGGCCGTGGACGAGCAGAGCCATGTTGACCCATGCGGCGATCGCTGTGGCGAGCGCGATGCCGACGTGCTTCATCGGGGCGATGAGCGCGATGGCCAGAACCGTGTTGAGGATAGCGCAGGCGATGGCGAACTTGACGGGCGTCGAGGTGTCGTCGCGGGCGAAATAGGCCGTGCTGAAAACCTTGATCAGCACAAAGGCCGGCAGACCCGTCGCATAGGCGATCAGCGCGTGGGATGACTGCACGCTTGCCATGGGCGTGAACGCGCCACGCTGGAACAAGACGGACATGATCTCCTGCGCCAGCACGATCAGCCCGAATGCTGCGGGCAATGTGAGCATCAATCCGGTTTCAAAAGCGCGGGTCAGCAGCCCGCCCGCCTCGCCGTCTTTGCCTGTTTTCAAGGCCTGCGAGAGCATCGGCAGCAAAGCCGTGCCGATGGCGACGCCGATCACGCCGAGCGGAAACTGGTAAAGCCTGTCGGCGTAATAAAGATAGGAGATCGAGCCGACGGGCAGCAGCGAGGCCAGAATCATATCGACGAAAACGTTGATCTGCGTCGCGCCCGCGCCGATCGCGCCGGGGAGCATCAGACGGAAGAGCTTGCGGATGCGCGGCGTCAGAACCGGACGGCGCAAGCGCGGCGCGATGCGGTGCTTCCGGCAATTGGCTAGTATCCATGTGAATTGAATCACGCCCGCCGCCGCGACGCCCCATGCCAGCGCGTGCCCCGCGGTCGGGAATTTGTGCGCGAAAAACAAAAGCGCGCCAATCAGCGTGATGTTGAAAAACATCGGCGCGGCGGCAAAGGCGGCGAAACGCTTCAGCGAGTTCAGCACACCGCCAAGCAACGCCGTCAAAGACATCATCACGATGTAGGGAAAGGTAATGCGCGAGAACGTCACCGCCAGATGAAAACGCAAGGGGTTGCAGTGCGGATCGCCTGCGGAACAATGCACGCCCGGCGCGATGATATAGAGAAGCCACGGCATGGCGATCATGCAGAGCACGGTGAACGGCAAAAGCGTGGCGAGCATCACCGCCTGAGCTTCTTCGGCGAAGCTTTTGGCTTCGGCCTCGCCCTCCTCGACCACGATTTTGGAGAACATCGGTACGAAGGCGACGCTGAACGCACCCTCGGCGGTAATGCGGCGGAAGAAATTGGGCAGTTTCAGTGCGATAAAAAACGCGTCCGCCACCGGTCCCGCGCCGAGGAAGCTGGCGGTCAGGATATCGCGGATAAAGCCCAGAATGCGGCTTGCCAGCGTGTATCCCCCGACGGTTGTGACAGCCTTGTAAAACGACATGAAAAGCCTATACTCCCCGCATCATGATAGCACATTCAAAAAAGGACAAAAATAAAGAATCCCAATGGTTTGGCTACAAGGCCGTCAAACCGGAGGAAAAAGCGCGTCTGGTGGAGGATGTTTTTTCGTCCGTCGCGTCGCGCTACGACCTGATGAACGACCTGATGTCGGGCGGGATTCACCGGCTATGGAAAAATAGATTTGTCGCGATGCTGCGCCCCTCGGCGAAGAAGTCCCTGCTCGACGTCGCGGGCGGCACGGGCGATATCGCCTTCCGTTACCGCCAGCGCGCGGGCGACAAGGCCAAGATCACCGTCTGCGACGTGAACAAGGACATGCTGGAGGTCGGCAAGAACCGCGCGCTCGACCGCGGCTACGTCAAAGGTTTCAAATGGGTCGTCGGCAATGCGGAATCCCTGCCGTTCGACGACAACAGCTTCGACCTTTACACAATCTCCTTCGGCCTGCGCAACGTGCCGAAGATCGACGACGCGCTGGAAGAAGCCTACCGCGTGCTCAAGCCCGGCGGCCGTTTCTTCTGCCTCGAGTTCAGCCGCGTGCTCAATCCCGCCTTGCGCAAGCTTTACGATGAATATTCTTTCCGCGTCATCCCGAAGATCGGCGAAGCCGTGGCGCAAGACCGCGACAGCTATCAATATCTCGTCGAAAGCATCCGCCAGTTTCCGCCGCAACAGGAACTGGCAGACAGAATGAAAAAAGCCGGCTTCGAGCTTGTTAAAGTTGTGAATTTAACCGGAGGCATTGCAGCCATCCATAGCGGAACCAAGTTATAAAGTTTTAACTGTAACTACCTGAAATATTAAAGAGTTTTTGATTTTTTTACGATCTTTATTGATTTTTCACATAATTAGTGCGCATAATATCCTCACAAAGGTTATGACATGGACAACATTTTTGAACCACCCCTGCCCGAGCGCTATAGAAAAACGCACAAGTTTTTCGAGCCGGAGAATCTCGAGAAGCTGATCATCAAGTATGAAGGCGAAGCGGTCCTGCTCGTCGTCGACGCGCAAAAGGAATTCGCCGATCCGTGGTACGGCCGCGGCAACAAGGAAACAGTGGAAGTGGCCGAGCGCCTCCAGTCGATCATTCCCCAGTTCCGCAGGGCCGGCGTTCCCGTCTATGCGATTTATTACTCGACCAGCGGCGAAAAAGATCTGCACACAATCGACTTTTTCAAGTTCCATCCCGCGCCGGAAGACAAGCTTTTCGCCAAAAGCACCAACTCCGCCTTCGAGAGCGGCAGGCTCAAGGGCGAACTGGAAAAAGAAAAGCGCAAGCTATTGCTGGTCTGCGGCTTCAACGAGGCCGCCTGCGTCAAGGAAACCGTTTTGTCGGCGCGCAAGCTCGGCTACGACGTGTGCGTGATGGAAGATCTGGCGGGTAACGACAACTATTGCATTAACTCCAGAATGGTCATGTCGAAGCTGATGGACGAAAAAGGCGCCGCCGTCACGACGTCCGACCATGTGCTGAAGTTCCTGCGCAAGCACCACCACCAGCCGCACGAGCCGAGAGCCTCTTAATCGATATCCTCATACGCGACTTTTTTGCCGTCGGCCTTGTCGGTCAGCTTCTGCGCGAGCGAAGCCTCGAGGAACGGGTCGAGGTCGCCGTCGAGCACGCCTTGGGTGTCTGAGGTTTCGTATCCGGTGCGCAGATCCTTCACCATCTGGTACGGCTGCAAAACATATGAACGGATCTGGTGGCCCCAGGCGATGTCGGTCTTCGCCGCCTCGGCCGCGTCCTTTTCCGCCTGTTTCATCTGCATTTCGCGTTCATAGAGCTTCGCCTTCAGCATGTTCATCGCGGTGGCACGGTTCTGGTGCTGGGAACGCTGGTTCTGGCAGGCGACGACGATGCCCGTCGGCAGGTGCGTCAAACGCACGGCGGAATCGGTCTTGTTGACGTGCTGTCCGCCCGCACCCTGCGAGCGGTAGGTGTCGACCCGCAGGTCCTTGTCCTCGATCTTGATGTCGATGTTCTCGTCGATCACCGGCGTCACGGAGACGGACACGAAGCTCGTGTGCCGCCGCGCGTTGGAATCGAACGGCGAAATGCGCACGAGCCGGTGCACGCCGGATTCCGACTTCATCCAGCCGTAGGCGTTCTCGCCGCTGACTTCGAGAGTGGCGCTCTTGATGCCGGCGACTTCGCCGTCCTGCTTGTCCATCAGCGAGAGTTTGAAGCCGCGCTGCTCCGCCCAGCGCATGTACATGCGAAACAGCATGCTCGCCCAGTCGCAGCTTTCCGTGCCCCCCGCGCCGGCGTTGATTTGCAGGTAGGCGTCGTTGCCGTCCATCTCGCCGGAGAGCAAGCTGGCGATGCCGCGCTTGGCGACTTCGTCTTTGAGCGTCAGCAGGCTTTTCTCCGCGTCGGCGACGACCGACTGGTCCCCTTCCGCCTCGCCCAGCTCGAGCAGGCCGAGGTTGTCGTCCATTTCCGACTGCAGGGCCTTGACGGAGGAAATTTGCGTATCAAGGCGCGTGCGCTCCTTCATGATTTTCTGGGCGCGATCCTGATCGTTCCAGAGGTTGGGGTCTTCGGCGAGAGCGTTCAGCTCGTCAAGCCTGTGGAGGGCGCGATCCCAGTCAAAGATGCCTCCTCAACAACTCGAGCGAGGACCTGATGTCGCTCACGGCTGTCTGGATTTCGTTTTTCATCTCAAAAATTCCTTTTTCTGGAAGCAAATTATAATGTGCGCAGCGTTCTGTCAAGCTTTCGCGGCCAGCGCTTTCGCGGCTTTGGAGGACGTCGCGTGCCCCAGCGTTTCGCCGATAAAACGCCCCGCGGCGGCGATTTTGGCGATATCCACGCCGGTTGCGATGCCCATGCCGCCCAGCATGTAAAGCACGTCCTCGGTCGCGACGTTGCCCGAGGCGCCCTGCGCATAGGGACATCCGCCGAGGCCCGAGGTTGCGCTGTCGACCACCGCGATGCCTTCTTCGAGCGCGACGAGGATGTTCGCCAGCGCCTGCCCGTAGGTATCGTGGAAATGCACGGCGAGCGCGGCGGGCGAAATGTCCTTTTTGACCTCCTGCAACATCGTGCGGGTTTTGACCGGCGTGCCGGTGCCGATGGTGTCGCCGAGCGAAATCTCATAGCAGCCCATGTCGTGCAGCGCGGTCGCGGTTTTGGCGACTGCCTCGGGTTTGATTTCGCCCTCGTAGGGGCAGCCGAGAACGCAGGAGACGTAGCCGCGCACCTTGATGCCGTTTCGCTTCGCCGTTTCCATGACGGGCCTGAAGCGGTCAAGGCTTTCGTCCATCGAGCAGTTGATGTTTTTCTTGCTAAAAGTTTCCGACGCGGCGGCGAAGACGGCGATTTCCTTCACGCCCGCTTTAAGCGCGGATTCCATGCCGCGCTCGTTCGGCACCAGCACGGGATAGGAAACGCCCGCCTTTTTGTTGATCGCGGCGTAGACTTTGTCGGTGTCCGCCATTTGCGGCACCCATTTGGGTGAGACGAAGGCGCCCGCTTCGATGGTCTGCAATCCGGATTCGGAAAGCATGTCGATGAATTGTACTTTTTTATCGGTCGGGACGACCATCAGCTCGTTCTGCAGTCCGTCGCGCGGGCCGACCTCGACGATGCGGACGGATTTGGGATACGCGCTCATTTCAGCGCGATCAGTTCGTGTTTTTCGCTCACCTGATCGCCGACGATGGCGTGGATGGCTGCGACGACGCCATCCGCGGGCGCGGTGATGGTGTGCTCCATCTTCATCGCCTCTACGATGATCAGCGCCTGCCCCTTGGTGACTTTCGCGCCCGTCTTGACGCGCACGGCGACGACCTTGCCTGGCATCGGCGCGGTGAGCTTGCCGGTGGATTCCTCGTTGCCCTCGCCTGCGTGGAGCGGGTCGAGCCAGGTCAGTTCCTCATAGTGGCCCTGATACATTACATGTATATGCAACCCATGTTTACACACGACAGCGTCGTCATATCTTTTGCCGCCGATCTGCACCGTAAGCCCCATATCGAACGACGATAGCGTGTAAGCAACGCGCAGGGCGGTGCCGTCCGGCAAAACAACTTTTGAATCCTGATAGGAAATCGTGACGGGATAGTCCTTTTCTCCGCTCTTGAAAGTAAACGTATCGCTCTCGTTTCCGCCGATGCGCCATGCGGAAAGATCACCCCACGGGTCATCGGACGTCGGTTCGCCGCGCTCCGCCAGCAATCCGAGCGCAGCGAGCGCCAGCGTTTCGTTCGCGGGCGCTGACGGCTTCGGCAACAGAGCCTTGTGGTGGTCGGCGATGAAATGGGTCGAGACTTTCGCGGCGGCGAAATCCTTGTTCTTCGTCAGTGCGCGCAGGAAGTTGATGTTCGTTTTCGGCCCCGCGATGTGGGTATTGTCGAGCGCCGACTGCATATTGCGCAGCGCGGTGTCGCGGTCTTTGCCCCAGCTGATGATCTTGGCGATCATCGGGTCGTAATAAATCGAGATCACATCTCCCTCGCCGAACGGTGCTTCGCGCACGCCCGTGTCAACCCGAACGCAGTCGCTTTCCATCGGGTAACGCAAAAACTGTATCTGTCCCGCGCCGGGGAGGAAATCCTTTGCGGGGTCCTCGGCATAAAGCCGCGCCTCGAAGGCATGGCCGTTGATCTTCAGGTCCTTCTGCGCCAGCGGCAGCTTATTGCCCTCGGCGACGCGGATTTGCCATTCGACCAAGTCCAGCCCCGTGATCATCTCCGTCACCGGATGCTCCACCTGCAGGCGGGTGTTCATTTCCATGAAGTAGAAATTTTCTTTGGCATCGAGCAAAAATTCCACAGTGCCCGCGCCGACGTAGTCGATCGCCTGCGCTGCCGCGACGGCCGCCTTGCCCATCTTCTCGCGCACGGCCTGGGAAAGACCCGGCGCCGGCGCTTCTTCCAGCACCTTTTGGTGGCGGCGCTGCACGGAGCAATCGCGCTCGAACAGATAAACCGCGTTGCCTTTTTGATCGGCGAAAACCTGAATTTCAACGTGGCGCGGATGGGCGAGATATTTCTCGATCAAAACCTTCTCGTTGCCGAAGGATGATTTCGCTTCGCGCTGCGCGCCCGCGAGCGCTTCGGAGAAATCTTTCGCGCTTTCAACCACGCGCATCCCTTTGCCGCCGCCGCCCGCCGAAGCCTTGATCAGCACAGGATAGCCGATCTTTTCCGCCTCGGCTTTGAGCAGCTTTTCATCCTGCCTTTCGCCGTGATAGCCCGGCACCAGCGGCACCTTGGCTTTTTCCATCAGCGCTTTGGATTCGGATTTGCCTCCCATCGCGCGGATGGCGCTGGCGGGCGGGCCGATGAAAATGAGCCCCGCCTTGGCGACGGCCTCGGCGAAGTCCGCGTTCTCGGATAAAAAGCCGTAGCCCGGATGGATGGCGTCCGCGCCCGTTTGCTGCACCGCCGCAAGAATCTTTTTTGTATCGAGGTAACTTTCGCGCGCCGGCGCGGGGCCGATCAATACCGCTTCGTCCGCCATTTCGACGTGCAGCGCGCCGGCGTCGGCTTCGGAATAAACAGCGACTGTCGCGATACCAAGCCTTTGGCAGGTTTTCATCACGCGGCAGGCGATCTCGCCCCTGTTGGCGATTAAGATTTTTTTAATCAGTGCCATGTACTGATTATAAATATTCAACAACACCGCCACAATACCGGAAATCAAAAAATTTCCAGAACGGCGGCACGTGAAAATGAAAAATATTGACCGCGTATATAAAATAGATGACAGTTAATGACATAGGTGTATAAGGGGAGGTTTTGTTTATATGGGCTCAGCCGCTGCGCGCCGCAAAGAACAACCGAAAAGGTCACTGAGCGACGTCTTCAACGAATTCGCCAAGGAATCCGTCCGTCAATTCCCCGATGCCAAAGGCAAGCTGCTGATCCACGACACCAACGAAAGCGCGACCTACGGGCGCGAAGATCTCGACAAAAAATCCGAAAAGTCCCTCTCCGCCGTCGACGCCTTCGTCAAAAGGCGCACGAAAGACAAAAACCGCCAGACCTACGCCGACACCAGCAAGCAGCTCAAGCTGTTCTTCATCCTCTACGACGAGCCGGTGAACGAAAACCACATCAAGTCTCTGCCGAAGAAGACCGAGAAGGAAATCCTTTATATCCTCGACCACGAACTCGCGCACCTCGTCATCAAGGACCCGCCGCTGGAGGGCGAAACCGAGCGCTACAAGAGCGCGATCGGCGAAGCCATCGCCGACGCCTACGCGATGATCCGCCATTATCAGCGCTACGGCACGAACAGCGCGCACAAAAGCTCCATCATCGACCCGTGGGCGCGCGCCGGCGCGCTGACGCTCAACGGCGACGACATCCATTTCTCCACCCTGATGCTGGAAGAGATCATCAAGCGCAAGGACACGATCGACTTCAAGGCGCTCGACCCGCAGCAGACGGCGGAGCTCGCCCGCCGTTTCGCCGTGAAATACACGCCGCCGTCGTCGGTGGTGAACAACATCTTCAAAAAGATGAAGCCGGTGCAGAAAATCTACGACGACGAGCCGGATTCGAACAAATGGCTGAAAGAACTGGCGCGCATCACGCTCGACCCGCAAAACGACGCCATCACCTTCACCATCTGCAAAAAAATTCTCGACGGTTATCTCGACGGGCGCACCGACATGGACGGACGCTCCTACAGCACCAAAGGCGCCTATTGGGACAACATCCGCGCCCGCCTGCAAAAAGCCGAGGAACGCCACAGCCGCGAGGACATCCTCTTCAACATTCCGCAGATGAAAAAGAAGACGCCGCGTCCGCGCTCGCCCAAACAATAATTAACGAAAGTCTCCGCCGCCCTTGAGCTTGCCGCGGGCCTGACGGCTGCGGATTTTGGCGATGTTGTCGGTCGCGATGTCGGAGAGCGGCACGCCGACGTCGTCCGCCAGCGCGGAGAGATACCACAAAACGTCGCCCATTTCGGCCTTGATGCCTTCGAGCAGTTCGTCGCGGTTGTCGTCGCCGCGCAGGAGTTTCTTGACCTTGTTGGCCAGCTCGCCCGCCTCGCCGACCAGACCCATCGTCGCGTAGGTGATGTTGAGGTCGGGGTCTATGTCTGACGTTTTGCGCGCTTCTATCTGGTATTCGGCGAAGGTTTTCACGCTTTTTTTCTCCAGTTCGGTTCGGATTTGTTGAGGAACGCAGAGAGGCCCTCTTTGCCTTCGTCGGAGGCGCGGGCTTCGGCGATCTGCTCGGCGGTGAATTTGATCACCGCGTCGTCGATGGGTTTTTTGGCGATTTCGAGAATGACCTTTTTGCCGCGGGCCTGCGCCGAGGGCGCGCCGTCGGAAAGCGCGGCGAGGATTTTATCTTTCGCGGCGTCAAGCCCGCCCTGCGCGCAGACCTCGTGCACGAGGCCGAGACGCTCCGCGACGCGCGCGTCGAACCGTTCCGCCGTCATGAAATAGCGCCGCGCCTGCCGCTCGCCGATCGCCGCGATCACATAGGGCGCGATGATGCTGGGGATAAGGCCGATGCGCACTTCCGAAAGGCAAAAGCGCGTACCCTCCTCGGCAATCGCGATGTCGCAGCAGGCGGTGAGACCCACGCCGCCGCCGAAAGCGTTGCCCTGCACGAGCGCGATGGTCGGCTTCGGCAGCGTGTTGATGGTTTTCAAAAGCTTAGCCAGGCCCATCGCGTCGGCGACGTTTTGTTCGAACGAATAAGTGGCGGAGCGCTTCATCCAGTTCATGTCGCCGCCCGCGGAGAAGCTTTTGCCGTTGCCGCGCAGCACCACCGCGCGCACGGCGGCATCGGCGCCCGCTTTTTCGAAGGCTGCGGTCATCTGGGCGATGACCTGCTCGTTGAAGGCGTTGTGCACGTCCGGCCTGTTCATGGTGACGGTGGCGACGCCGTGGTCGCTGTGAAAATCGATAAATTGTTCGGTCATTGTGTTTCCGTTTGCTTTTCAGGCAGGTTGCGAAGGCGCACGCGGGTGACGCGGCGCGGGTCGGCGTCGAGAATTTCGAACTCGATGCCCGATGCCGGATGGTGGATGATCTCGCCGCGGGTCGGCACGTGCCCCGCGATGGCGGCGACGAGGCCGCCGAGCGTGTCCACGTCCTCGTCCTCCTCGTCCTCGGTGAAGACATTGCCGTATTTCTCCTCGAAATCCTCGATGGAATAGCGCGCGTCGGCGATGACGGAGCGATCGGGGCGTTCGATCAGCTGCGGGTCGATGTCGAAGGCGTATTCGTCGTCGATCTCGCCGACGATGGCCTCGATCAGGTCGGAGATGGTGATCAGTCCGTCGATGCCGCCGAACTCGTCGACCACGAAGGCGATATGCACTTTGGACTGGCGGAGCTGCATCAGCAAATCCAGCACGCGCATCGAGGGCGAAACCACCAGCACGTCGCGCATGATGTCTTTCAGCTCGAAGGGTTCGCCTTCGGCGATATGCGCCACAACGTCCTTGATGTGTACGTAGCCGATGATGTTGTCGAGGTCGCCCTTGTAGACGGGGATGCGGCTGTGCGGGCGTTCGGAGAGCAGCTTGACCAGCTCCTGGCGCGGCGTGCCCAGCTCGAGCGCCATGATGTCCACACGCGGCACCATGACCTTGGCGACCGGCAGGTCGCGCAGCTGCAGAATGTTGGTGATGAGTTTGCGCTCGTGCCGCGCGACGGCGGACTGCGGCGCGTCCTCCTCTTCCTCTATCAGTTCCTCGATGGCTTCGCGCAAGCTGTCGTCGTTGCTGGTGCGCATCGGCAGCAGCCGCTTGACCCAGTCCATCAGACTTTTGTCGTCTTCGTCGGATATGCGTGAATGTTGCGGGCCGTCGTCTTCCATGGTCCTAATGCTTGATCTTCTTAAGGCGGCTCTTCTCATGATAGGGATCAGGATACCCCAAAGACGCGAGAATGTCACACTCTAGTTTTTCCATAGCCTCGGCCTCCCGTGTCCGCATATGATCGTAGCCTAGAAGATGCAGAATTCCATGCACGATCAGGTGGATAACGTGATTTTCCAGACTTTTGTCCTGTTCGTTGCATTCGGCGCGGATGGTCTGGTAGGCCAGCACGATGTCGCCGAGCGGCACATCGCTCTTGGGCGGGTAGATATCCAGCGCGGCGCGGCGGAAGTTCTGCAGGTTGAACTGCGGGAACGACAGCACGTTGGTCGGCTTGTTTTTGCCGCGGTAGTTTTTGTTGAGCGTCCTGACGTTCGTATCGTCGGTGAGGACGATGTTGACGTCGAAGTGGCGGCGGCCGAACGCGGCGGGCTTTTTCGCCTGCAAAAAAGTCTCCGTGGCTGCGGCCGCGATCTTCGTCGGCATCAGCGGAAAAGCGCGGTTCCATTTGGCCGAGGCCTTGTCGATGTTCACGGTGATGTGTCTCATTTTTTACTGTCCCTCTTGTCGCGATCCCTTTTATCATAAGCCTCGACGATATGCTTGACGATGCGGCTGCGCACGACGTCCGCTTCGCCGAATTCGATGAAGGCCGTATCCTTGACGCCGCGCAAAACCTCCACCGCGTCCTGTAAACCCGATTTCGAGCCGTCAGGCAAGTCCGTTTGCGACAAATCGCCGGTAATGATCATGCGGCTGCCCTCGCCGATGCGCGTCAGCGCCATTTTCATCTGCGCGACGGTGGTGTTCTGCGCCTCGTCGAGAACGATGGCCGCATCCGAGAGCGTGCGTCCGCGCATGAAGGCAAGCGGCGCGATCTCGATGGTACCGTCGGCGAAGCGGCGCGCGATCTGGTCGGGCGGCATCATGTCGTGCAGCGCGTCGTAGACGGGGCGCAGGTACGGGTCGATCTTCTCCTGCATCGTGCCGGGCAGAAAGCCGAGATGCTCGCCCGCCTCGACGGCGGGGCGGCAGAGGATCAGGCGGTCGATCGTGCCCGCCATCAGCATCGTCACGGCCTGCGCGACGGCGAGAAAGGTTTTGCCCGTGCCCGCGGGGCCGAGGCCGAAGACGAGCGCATGTTTGCGGATGGCTTCGAGATATTCTTTCTGTTTCGGCGTGCGCGCCGAGATCGTTTTGCTCTTGGCCTTGATGTGCGGCTCTTTCAGCGCGGCCTTGGCGGCGGTGCGCATGGTTGCGTCCATCGGACTCAAGGCGACCTGCAGCGCGGCGGAGACGTCTTCCTTGCCGACCGTGAGGCCGCTGGTCAGGCGGTCCCACAGCACGTCGAAAACCGTCTGCGCCATTTTGAGCTTGAGCTTTTCGCCGGAGATGACGATCTCGTTGCCGCGCGCGGAAATTTCGACGTCGAGCTCTTCCTCTATCTGCGCGAGATGTCTGTCGTGCTCGCCGAAGAGTTGCGGTACCAGCGTGTTGTCATCGAATTGCATCCCGATGCGCCGAACGGCCTGTTTGTTCAAATGCGGACTCCGATCTGTATACAAAGAGAGGTGATGCCTCATCTTCAGCTTATCACCAAATGTTAAACATTTGTTTACAAGCAGGTGATTTCATTGACATATTTAGGCTATTTATGCCGATTTTTTGGGAAGAACTTCTTCCAACGTGACGATTTCGCCCGCGAGACCATTCTGGAAGGCGCGGGAAATTTTGACGTCTGTCATCATGCCGAACAGCCGTTCGGACGCGTCGACATAGACCGACTGCATGTAAGGCGTCTTGCCGAGGAGCTGTCCCGGCTTTTGTCCCTTGCGGTCGAACAGCACGGGCAGCACCCTGCCCGCCATGCTTTCGTTGAGCCGCGTCTGCTGCGCGAACAGGAGCGCCTGCAATTCCTGCAAGCGTTTGTCTTTCACCGCCTCGGAAACCATGCCGTCCATCACCGCGCCGGGCGTGCCGGGTCGCGGGCTGTATTTGAACGAATAGCAGGAGGCGTAGCCGACTTTTTCCGCGAGATCCATCGTCGCCCGATGGTCCGCGTCCGTCTCGCCGGGGAAGCCGACGATGAAATCGGAGCTGAGCGCGATGTCCGGACGCGCTGTGCGGATTTTGTCGATGATGGCGAGATATTCTTCCGCCGTGTGCTTGCGGTTCATGCGCTCAAGGATGCGGTCGGAGCCGCTCTGCACCGGCAAATGCAAAAATGGCATGAGTTTTTTTATGTCGCGGTGCGCTTCGATCAGATGATCGTTCATGTCGCGCGGATGCGAGGTCATGTAGCGGATGCGCTGCACGCCGTCGATCTCCGCGATGGCGGCGATCAGATCGGCAAGGTCGTAGTCACCGCCGTGATAGGCATTCACATTTTGCCCGAGCAGCGTGATTTCCTTCGCGCCCCGTCCCGCGAGACGTTTCGCTTCCTCGATCACCTGCTCCGGCGGGCGGGAGAATTCCGCGCCCCGCGTATAAGGCACGACGCAGAAGGTGCAGAACTTGTCGCAACCTTCCTGCACCGACAAAAACGCCGACGGGCTTTCAACAGCCGCTTCGGGCAGATGGTCGAATTTCGATTCAACGGGGAAATCGGTGTTGATGACGCGCTCGCCGCCGTTGGCTTTCAACACCATTTCCGGCAGCAAGTGATAGGTTTGCGGGCCGAAGATCATATCGACATATTTGGCGCGCTTCATGATGACGTCGCCCTCCGCCTGCGCCACGCAGCCCGCGACGGCGATCAGCGGCTTGTTTTCGGCGCGCGCGTCCTTGATGTCGCGCAGACGACCGAGGTCGGAGAAGACTTTGTCCGTCGCCTTCTCGCGGATGTGGCAGGTGTTGAGGATCATGAGGTCAGCGTCGTCCGGCGTCTCCGTCGGCGCATAGCCGAGCGGGAACAGCACGTCCGCCATCTTCTGGCTGTCGTAGACGTTCATCTGGCAGCCCCAGGTCTTGATATATAATTTCTTATTGCTCATCGGGTTTATTAATCATATTCCTTGTCCGATTGTCCAGATTTTTTATGTAACGGACTTGATTAATCCTTGCGGCTCTGCCATCTTTTTCGGGCATGAAAAAGTTTATCCTGTCGGCAGCAATTGCCTTGTCGTTTATGTCGGTCGCGCCCGCGCAGGCGTGCTATAACGCGCTACAGTTCGAGGCCGAACAGGGCCTGCGCATCCACAGCGAAATGATGGTCATCGGCCTCACCTGCATCAAAATGCCGGGCGGACGGCAGGTCTACAACGAATATCAGGAATTCGACATCAACAACGCCGCGCTGATGGACGATTACAGCGAAATCCTGCTCCGCCACTATCAGGACGAAGGCGTGGAGCGGCCGCAAAGAAGGCTCGATAAACTGCGCACAAACATGGCCAACAACATCTCGCGCATGGCGATCGACATGAGTACGGTGGACTTCTGCAACCAGTACGAAGGCCACGTCACGAAAGCCGCGGAGATGAGCCCCGGCACCGTCCGCCTCTGGGCCGAGCATGTCTGGCCGAACGAGACGACTTCGGAGCCGCTCTGCACGCAAGAATAACAAGCGGTTAGTCTGTTGGTATTATTATACCACATATTAAAACATTGAATTATATATATTTATCAACTATTTTCACATTTCTGTTGACGGGGCGACCATAATCCCGCATAACTCTGCGACCAAAACGCTTATAAAAACAGGAAAAGAACCATGAAAACCTATTCAGCCAAACCGACGGAAGTCGAGAAAAAATGGCTTCTGATCGACGCGGACGGCATCGCGCTCGGCCGCCTCGCCAGCATCATCGCCATGCGTCTGCGCGGCAAGCACAAGCCGATGTACACCCCGCACATTGACTGCGGCGACAACGTCATCGTCATCAACGCGGAGAAAGTCCGCATCACCGGCCGCAAGAAGCAGAACGACGTGTTCTACTGGCACACCGGCTTCCCGGGCGGGATCAAAGGCCGTTCCAAGGGCCAGATTCTCGAAAGCGAATTTCCCGAGCGCGTGATCGAAAACGCCGTGCGCCGCATGATGCCGAAGGAAAGCCCGCTCGCTCGTCAGCAAATGACGAACCTGCGCCTTTTCGCCGGTCCGAAACACGACCACGAAGCACAAAATCCCGAAGTGCTCGACGTCGCCGCGATGAACCCCAAGAACAAGAGGGCCTAAACACAATGACCACCAAAACCTCCCTTTCCGATCTCAAATCTGCCGTCGCGGAAAAGACGGCAGAAACCGCCGCAGCCGGTACGGCAACAGTCACCGCACCCGCGTCCGTCGAACGCGTGCAGAAGCTGGACGCCAAAGGCCGCGCCTACGGCACCGGCCGCCGCAAGGACGCCATCGCGCGCGTCTGGGTCTCCCGCGGTTCGGGCAAGATCATCATCAACGGCCGCGATCAGGTGCAATACTTTGCGCGCGGCACGCAACGCCTCATCATCAACCAGCCGTTCGAGCTGACCAACCGCGCCGGCCAGTTCGACGTCAACTGCGTCGTCTCGGGCGGCGGGCTCTCCGGTCAGGCAGGCGCCGTGCGCCACGGCCTGTCCCGCGCCCTCGTCAACTTCGAGCCGGGCCTGCACCTGACCTTGAAAAAGGCCGGCCTGCTCACCCGCGACAGCCGCGTGGTCGAACGCAAGAAATACGGCAAGCACAAAGCGCGCCGCAGCACGCAGTGGGTCAAGCGTTAAAGCAAAGCCCGAGCGCGTGGCAACATGCGCGACGACGGTTTGCGTCATTCAAAAACGCTTTTCCGCACACAGTTGCAAAAATGGACGTCCGGTTCGCCGGGCGTCCTTTTTTGTGGCAAATTTTTCTCTTAAAGTGTTCTAGCAGAAATTTTTTGTATAAAGCTGATATACTTGAAAAATTGTCAATATTTTGATTATGCCAATACAATTTACACTCCAAATAACGCATTGTAAAAGTTGAAGATTGCGGCGATTTAGGCCACACTACGCGCTGACCGTTTTTATTAAACTGATTCAGCAAATATAGGGCCTCCAGTATGAAAAAGATCGCGGTTACCGTTGCGCTTCTCAGTGTAAGCGTCCTCGCCTCCTGCAGCAGCATGCACGGCGGTTCGTTCAGCGAGCTGACCGGCTATGCGACGGCGCAGTCCGATCAAACGCAACAGCCCGCGCCGCAACAAACCGCAGCGCCGCAGGCGATGCAGCAACCCGCGCCGGTTGCGGCGCAGGAAGGCTACGCCGCGCCGTCACCGCCGCCGCAGCAGGCGGAGAACGCGGCGCCGACTCCCTTTCCGTCCCCGCTGGACAACTACAAAAACCTGATTTGGACCCATCTCGGCAACATCGGAGCCAGACGCCCCGCCAGAACGCTCGTCGTCATGCCGCCGCCGGTCGAGTACAACACGAGCGTGGACGTTTATCCGGTGGGCGGCGACATGGCGCCCTATGCGATCGTGGACAAAATGAGTCGGCAATACAGGCATAACATGGGCGGCGGTTACGACAACGCCCGCGTCGAGCAGGTCTATTTCCCCTACGGCTCGTCCAAAGTCGCCGCGATCGACAGGGAGAACCTGCGCGAGCTGATGCGCTCTCTGCTCCGCGAGAGCGACGATTACAGCCTGACCGTCGTCGGCCATGCCAGCGCCTCCGTCGCGGGCAAGGGCAGCGGGATAAGCAAACAAATCGCCAACTACAGAATGGGCAAAAGACGCGCCGAGGCCGTTTCGCATGTGCTGATCGGCGCGGGCGCGGCGCGGAGCGCCGTCACGACCAGATCGGTCGGCGCGACGGAGCCCGCGCAAGACCTGCATGGCATGTCGCAGCAGTCTGCGGACCAGCGTGCGGACGTCTTTCTGGATGCGAACTGATTTTTGAACAAAGCTGACCGCCGCGCAAGGACGCGGCGGTACGAAAGAGATTAAGGCATGAACGCTCCGCTGAAAATCGGCATCGCGGGACTTGGCACCGTGGGCGCGGCTGTTTTTCAACTGCTGGAAGACAACGCCGGCCTCTTGGGCGCGCGCCTGCAGCGTCCCGTCACGGTCACCGCCGTTTCCGCGCGCGACAAGCGCAAAAACCGCGGCATCGACGTTTCCAAAGTGAAATGGCACGACGACCCCGTCGCGCTGGCGGACGACGCGGACGTCGACGTGGTGGTCGAGTTGATGGGCGGCGCGCAAGGCGCGGCCTTCGATCTCGTCAAAAAATCCCTCGCCGCCGGCAAGCATGTCGTCACCGCCAACAAGGCGCTGCTGGCGGCGCGCAGCGGCGAAATTCTCGACCTGCTGAAAAACAGCAAGGGCACGTTATCGTACGAAGCAGCGGCGGCGGGCGGCATTCCCGTCATCAAGACGCTGCGCGAGGGTCTTGCCGCCAACAACATCAACGCCGTCTACGGCATCCTCAACGGCACCTGCAATTTCATCCTCTCGCAAATGCGCAGCACGGGTCGCGATTTTCCCGACGTTCTCAAGGAAGCGCAGGACAAAGGCTACGCCGAAGCCGACCCCGCCTTCGACATCGACGGCATCGACGCCGCGCACAAGCTCTCCATCCTGTCCGGCCTCGCCTTCGGCTGCGCGCCCGACCCCGGCGCCGTGCGCACGCAGGGCATCCGCGAGATCACGTCGGAGGACATCGCCTTCGCGGGCGAACTCGGCTACCGCATCAAATTACTGGGCATCGCCCGCCGCACGCCGCGCGGCATCGAGCAATCCGTCGCGCCCTGCCTCGTGCCGACGTCCATCCCGATGGCGCACATCGACGGGGCCGAAAACGCCGTCTGCATCGACGGCGGCCACGCGGGCAAAATCCTCCTCACCGGCGCGGGCGCGGGCGGCAACGCCACAGCCTCCGCCGTCGTCGCCGACATCGCCGACATCGCGCGCGGCTGCGCGGATCTGCCGCTGCTTGGCGTCGCCGACCCGCAAAAACTTGAAAGCGCCGATATCAACGCGCGCACCGGCTCCTACTTTTTGCGCCTGACGGTGCTGGACGAGCCGGGCGTGATCGCCGACGTGTCCGCCATCCTGCGCGACTGCAACGTTTCTCTGGAATCGATCCTGCAGCGCGGCCACGCGCCGAACCAGCCCGTGCCGGTCATCCTCACCAGCCATGAAACGCTCGAGGGCGACATGCTGGCGGCCGCGGCGCAGATCGGCAAACTCAAATCTTCCGTCGAACCCCCGCATCTTATGCGCATAGAAACCTTTGAAAGTGGATATGTATCATGAAAGCAGCAGCAAAAATGACCAAATCGGAAACAGTCGAAACCTACGAGCAACCGGCCTTCACCATGGACCGCAACCTCGCGCTCGAGCTTGTGCGCGTGACGGAAGCGGCGGCGCTCTCCGCCTCCCTGCTCATGGGTCGCGGAGACGAAAAGGCGGCCGACCAGGCCGCGGTCGACGCGATGCGCAACGCGCTCAACAACCTCAGCATCGACGGCACGGTCGTCATCGGCGAAGGCGAGCGCGACGAGGCGCCGATGCTCTATATCGGCGAAAAGGTCGGGACGAAGAACGGCCCGCAAGTGGACATCGCCCTCGACCCGCTCGAAGGCACGACCATCACCGCCAAAGGCGGGCCGAACGCCCTCGCCGTCGTCGCCATGGCGGAAAAAGGCGGCTTCCTCAACGCGCCCGACGTCTACATGGACAAAATCGCCATCGGTTCAGGCTTTCCCGAAGGTCTCGTCGACCTCGACGCCACGCCCGCCGAAAACCTGAAAGCCCTCGCCAAAGCCAAGGACGTGCACGTGGCGGAACTCGTCGCCTGCATTCTCGACCGCCCGCGCCACGAGGAGCTGATCGCCCGCGTGCGCGAGGCCGGCGCGCGCATCATGCTGATCCCCGACGGCGACGTCTCCGGCATCATCGCCACCGCGCAGCCGGACGCGGGCATCGACATCTACCTCGGCTCCGGCGGCGCGCCCGAAGGCGTTCTCGCCGCGGCGGCCCTGCGTTCGACCGGCGGCTTCATGCAGGGGCGGCTGATCTTCCGCAACGACGACGAAAAGGCCCGCGCCAAAAAATGGGGCGTCGCCGACCTTCACAAGAAATACGAGCTCGACGACCTCGCCCACGGCGACATCATGTTCGCCGCCACCGGCGTGACCGACGGCGCGATGCTGAAGGGCGTGCGGCGTTTCTCCGGCGGCGCCTTCACCCATTCCGTCGTCATGCGCTCGAAGACCGGCACCATCCGCCGCATCGAGGCGACCCACAACTTCCGCAAAAAGACGGGCTACAAATGACGCAGGGAAACGCGGTAAACATGAGCGGCATGGGGGCGATAACCATCTGGTTTTTCGTTCCGCTGACGCTCGCCCTCATCGGGCATGTGCCGCCGTTCCTGCTCGGCGCCTTCGCCAACCTCGTGGCCTTCACGAGCGTGTGCCTCTGGTGGTTTTACAAGGGCGAGAGCCTGACGGGCAAGTTCCGCATGATGCCGAAAGCCTATCTGATGGGCATTTTCGGCTTTACGCTCTATAACACGCTCTTCGTTTACGCGATGAAGACCGGCCCGCTGCTGGAAGTCAGCCTGCTGAATTTCACCTGGCCCGCCTTTCTCATCGTCTTCAGCGCCTTTGTGCAGAAGATGAAGCCCGACGCCTATGCGCTCACGGGCATCGTGCTGTGCTTTACGGGGGCGGTCTTCGTCTTCGCCAGCCGTGGCGCGCTTTCGTTCGGCTCGAGCCATGTACAGCTGCTGATCGGCCTGCTGTGCGGCCTCATCTGGGGCGTCTATTCCACGCTGCTGAAACGCATCCCCATCCGGAGCGATCAGGTGGCGGTCTTCTTCCTCACGACGGGCGTGACGATGCTGACCCTGCACCTGTTGTTCGAGCCGACAATCTGGCCCGCCACGGTGCTGAGCTGGGGCCTGCTGCTTGTTTTCGCGTTCAGCCGCATGGCCTACATGATGTGGAATTACGCCATGAAGCACGGCTCGGCGCGCGTGGTGGGGTCGCTTTCCTATTTCATCCCGCTGGTCTCGACGACCCTGCTTGCTACGGCGGGGTTCGCGCGCTATAGCCCCTATCTCGCGCTCGGCGCAGGGCTGATCATTACCGGCTGCCTGACCATCAATTTCAAAGCCATCGCCGGAAACGCGTCTCTGGCCTTGAGGAGAATGCGCGCATGACGGCACGTTTGAAGCAGAATACCGCCACGGCGGAAAGCCACGTTCTCGACATCCAGAGTTCCATTCTCGGCAAGAAATGGACTTTCACCCCCGCCGACGAACGCCTCGCCGCCGGCATCAGCCAATCGTTCGGCCTGCCGGAGATTCTGGGGCGCCTGCTGGCCGCGCGCGACGTGGGTTTTGAAGAGGTGGAAACTTTCCTGAACCCCACGCTGAAGACGCAACTACCCGACCCGAGCATGCTCAAAGACATGGACAAGGCGGCGGCGCGCATCGCCGATGCCATCGTCAACGGCGAAAAAGTCGCCGTGTTCGGCGATTACGACGTGGACGGCGCGACCTCCTCCGCGCTATTGAACCGCTTTTTCAAAGCGCTTGGCGCCGATTTGCAGGTCTACATCCCTGACCGCATCGCCGAAGGCTATGGCCCCAACGCGCCCGCGCTGCTGAAGCTGAAAGAACAGGGCATTGACCTCGTCGTCACCGTCGATTGCGGCGTGACGTCGTTCGACGCCATCGACGCGGGCACAAAGGCAGGGCTGGACATCGTCGTGCTCGACCACCACCGCGCCGAGCCAACGCTGCCAAATGCGATTGCCGTGGTCAACCCCAATCGCCTTGACGACAACAGCAACCAGGGGCAGCTCGCCGCAGTGGGCGTGACGTTCCTCGCCATCGTCGCGATCAACCGTATTTTGCGCAGCCGCGGCTTTTATAAAAACCGCCCCGAGCCGCGCATTCTGCAGTGGCTCGACATCGTCGCGCTCGGCACCGTTTGCGACGTCGTGCCGCTGACGGGCGTGAACCGCGCTTTCGTTTCGCAAGGGCTCAAAGTCATGGCCATGCGGCAAAACCCCGGCATCGTCGCGCTTGGCGACGTGGCGGGATTGTCCGAAGCGCCCGGCACGTTCCACGCGGGCTTCATGTTCGGCCCGCGCGTCAATGCGGGCGGACGGGTCGGTGAATCCAGCCTCGGCGCGCGCCTGCTCTCCACCGACGATCCGCTGGAAGCCAAAGCCATCGCCCTGCAACTCCATCAATACAACGCCGAGCGCAAAGACATCGAAAAAGCCGTGCTGGACGACGCCATCGCACGCATCGGCGAAGACTTAGGGAGCAATCTCGTCCTGATGATCGACGGCGACGGCTGGCATCCGGGCGTGATCGGCATCGTCGCGTCGCGGCTGAAAGAAAAATACAACCGCCCCGCCTGCGTCATCGCTTTCGATGAAAACGGCGTCGGCAAGGCCTCGGGCCGCTCGGTTGCGGGCGTCGATCTCGGCGGCGCGATTTTGGCGGCGAAGGAAAAAGGCCTGCTCGTCGCGGGCGGCGGGCACAAAATGGCCGCGGGCTTCACCGTCACGCGCGACCTGCTGGCGGACTTCTCGGCTTTCGTGAACGACCATGTGGCGGCGCAGCTTCAGGGCCGGCCCTTGGTGCCGGAACTCAGGTTGGATGCCGTGCTGTCGCTCCACGCCCTGACGCTCGATCTGGTCGAGAAGCTCGACCGGCTCGCACCCTACGGTCAGGGCCATTCCCAGCCGCGTTTCGCCCTCGCGGGGGTCAAAATCGTTCGCCCGAAGGTGGTCGGCGAAAACCATGTCAGCTGCTTCCTGCAGGACACTTCGGGCGGCGCGACGCTCAAAGGCATCGCCTTCCGTGCGCTCGACTCGGATCTCGGCGAGCTGCTGCTGAAATCCGGCCCGACGCCGCTGCATATCGCGGGGCATGTCGGCATCAACGAATGGAACGGCAGAAAAACGGTTGATTTTCAGATAGTTGACGCGGCGCTCATGGGCTGACGGCAACGTGCGCAGAAGCTGCGGCGTTTTTTCTCGACAAAAAAGACATCGCGTATTATAACAAGCCCCAAGTGGATCCTTAGCTCAGTTGGTAGAGCAGCTGACTCTTAATCAGTAGGTCGTGGGTTCAAATCCCCCAGGGTCCACCATTTTTTAAAAGCAAAAAGCTGCCTTGGTGCTTTCCAGTAGTCACATTATTGACATAATTATAAAATTCAATTATAACAACTATAATATCATAGCGGCTCTTGTGGGGTGCGGCGATGCCAAAGGGTTATCTAGTAGAGGGGGCCTTTGAGAATCCTTTCACGGATAAAGAAATTACAAACATCAAAAAACGGATGGCGAAGCTGTCAGGGACTGACAGGGACGTTTACGTTGCCAAGCAACTTGCCAATGTCCACCACCTGAGCAGAGGAAACGCGGCAAAACAGCTCGGCTTCGAACTGAACAAAAAGGCAGACGACGCGATTAATCACTACGACTCACAAGTCGACAAGAAAATCGGGGCGGCCGTCTTCTCGATACCGATTATATCGACGGCCACGGCATATGCCGTGGCCGCGGTGTTCCCCCCTCTGGGCGCCATCATGGGGCTCGGGGCGCTTGTTTATTTGGGCCATGAAGTCGCCACAAACGGAGGCTGGTCGGAAAAACTGATGAAAAAGGCCGGGTTTTTTAAAAACAACGAAGGCGCCTTGCGCAACAGCATAGAGCAAAACAGGCTCAAGCCTAACGAGGACGGGGTCGTCAGGCCCACCGGTCCAGCGGGCAATGCACAAACAAAAAAATTTTCTTCTTCTTTTCCTGATATGAGACAGAATTTTCAGACAGCCGCGCCCAAAAATATGGCCGGTCAAGGGCCGGAGCTTGGCACGCCCAAGCCTATTACGTTGAGCCAGACCGACGTGGCGCGGCTGGAAGCGATGGAAAAAGCGGGGCTTATCACCCCCGGAACCATACCGACGGCGACAAGATACGATGGCGCGAAAATTCAGGTCATCAGACCCGCGGCGTCTGCTTCCAAGCTCTGAGCCAAGGCGGCATTCAGCCCCATCTTCTTCCCGTTACGGTGCATGCGCGTTATGCCCCCTGCTGATCCACACGATGGGCAAGGTTTTTTTATCCTGCATAATCTTCGGCAATGTATTTCCCGATCTAAAACAGTGCGTTGAACGCTCATCCCGCTAATATTAACTATAATTCATCATGACCTCATCCGCAGACAACGCGAGGGTCGGTAGACTGGAAATATAAGCTGAAAGTGGATGTTCATTCGGAATGTCCCTCGATATCAACAACTCTAAAAGGAGATATATTCATGAAAAAGAGCATCTATATACTGGCCGCGACCCTGATGATGGCGCCTGCTGTCGCCTTCGCGCAAACGGACACGGCAACGCCGCCCGCCACATCGTCCCAAACGACGGTCGATCAAGGCAAAGACAAGCTCGGCGACGCCCGCCGCGATACCCGCGACATCCGCCATGACAAGCGCGTGCGCAACGGCACCGACCGCAAACTCGGCCGCGAGCGCGCCGATATGCGCGGCGACCGACGCGAGATGAAGCAGGACAAGGCATCGGGCGACAAGTCCGGATATATGAACGAGCGCCGCGACATGCGTCGCGATCACAGCAGGATGGACCGGCAAAAGGACCGCCGCAACCATATGAACCGCGACATGCGCCGCGACAAGCGCGACCGCCACGGCGACCGTCACCATTGGGGCCGCCGCTAAACCGGCATTCTCTCTGGAGAAAGGCAGGGCCGCCTTCGGGCGGCCCTGTTTTTTGCGCTAAAGCCTAGGCTTTGCAGCGGACGGCTCTGTCAGAGCTCTTTTTGGTTTTCAGGTTTTTCTGCAAGATCAGTTTTAGCTTGCCAAGATCAGAAAATGTTTGATCGAGTGATTTCTGCAACGATTGCGTCCATTTGATTTTCATGATTTTACTCCTTTCATATAACCTCGCCTTATTTTTGCATGAGTTCCGCCCCACCCCACGCCTTTCAAGGCGCGGGGCTTTAAGTCCTCCCCGACGTGGCAGAGGATTTTCGGGGCAGAACCCGGGTTCAGCTCTTGGACTTCTTGTTCTCGATCGTTTTCCGGGCTGTGCAGCCGCCGGCGCTGATCGGGATCGCGCGCGGCTTCATCTCCTCGGGAACTCTGCGGACAAGATGGACTGTCAGCAGACCATCCCGCATCTCCGCACCGGTGACCTCGATATGGTCAGCCAGACGGAACGTCCGCTCGAACGCCCGCGCGGCGATGCCGCGGTGCAGGAACTGGACGCCTTCTTCCGCGCCTCCGTCCTTGTTGGCGCCTGAAACGGTCAGGACGCCGTTTTCGAGAACAATGTTCAGGTCCTCCATCGTAAAACCGGCGACGGCCATGGTGATCCTGTAGTCGTCTTCACCAAGTTTTTCGATGTTGTAAGGGGGATAGTTGTCGAACCCTTCGCTCGCGTCGCGGAGCAGTCTGTCGAACATTTCGTTCAGACTGTCAAAGCCGACG
Source organism: Pseudomonadota bacterium (assembly GCA_021849295.1). Taxonomy (GTDB): domain Bacteria; phylum Pseudomonadota; class Alphaproteobacteria; order Micavibrionales; family UBA2020; genus PALSA-926. Next base: position 133,575 of record JAJZTA010000001.1, read on the forward strand.
GTTTGACGCATAAGGGGCGTCGTTAATGAAAGTACGTTTGTCATTTTAACCTCCTTTGTTAAGCAAGATCAAAAGTTAGTTTCTTCGTTATCGCGCAAGGCCCTTTCAAATCAGGCGCCTTGCGGCCCGGCTCTGTTTCAAGGCCAGAGCCGGAGAGAGCCTGCATTCCGAGATGAATTTTTAAGTTTTTTCAATGCACCTCCTTTCGTTTACGGCTGGGGAATTTCTTTAAAATACGGCGCGAAGATGACATGTAGGAAATATTGTCCACACCATCCGCCGGAAACGAGAAAAATTCAGGGTCGTCATCCTTGATGACCAACTGGTCTTTGCCACGCAGGTAGCGCAAGTCCATCTCTGCATCAGAGGATAGGGTTTCCGCATTGAAATTTCTATATTCATCATCTCTCATTTTACTCTCCTTTCTTTACTGCAGTGTCTCTACTGCCGCGCCGCCATTGCAATAAGGCTCCTGAATGAAAAACGACAGAAAGCCGCTTTGCGTTTGAATAGTTTGGCGCAGCTTGTCGTGCACGTGCCAGGCCAGCTCGCGCCCGCTGACGATCCCTATCAGCTTATTGCCGCCTTGCCTGTCAAGAACGGGCATGTAACGGAAGGCATGGGACCTGATTTTATTCAGCGCATCTTCTATCCGCATATCCCCTGTAACGCATACAGGATTTATTGTCATGACGTCTTTTGCCAGAAGCGTTCCGGGATAGACCGACAGATTATGATTGCGTGCGTCAAACTGTTCTTGCGTCTCGCCGTCTGTGCCAAAAATTTTGCGCAGAATATCTCTTTCCGTCAGCAGACCGACCAGCTTTCCGGCTGCATCGTCTTCAGTAATGCCGACCGCGCCCTGTCTGTGCTTGTTCATTTCTCGGGCGATGTGTTCGATCTTGTCTTCCGGCCGGAATATCAGCAGATTACGCCCTGCCGTGATCTCGGCAACCGTGTCGGCCATTCTTGTCAAACCGTCTTTTGCAACTTTCATGTAAAACCCCTCCTTTCTTTCCCCAAAGACAATCAGAACGTGTTCGCATATCCGAGGTTCAAGTCGTTCAGTTTTCGCTGGATCATGTATAGAGAAACCGGGTCGTCAAGACTTTTCAGCGCCCCGTATTTCTTTTCAAGAATATGTTTGAGTTCTTCAAAACTGACAATGCCGACGGGTTTTTTGTGCGAGTCCGTTACGGGCATATACGGATGACTGAGATATTCCATGATGTCGACGGCATCTTCAATGCGATCATCCATATGCAGCATGTCAGTCTCGGAAATAATGACGTCCAACGCAATCAGGTTCTCTATGGATTTAAACTTGCAAAGGTCATCAAGGCTCGCCAACCTGCGTTTTAGCGACGGCGCAACACGGCGCATGATGTTGCTTTCAGTGATCATACCGATGAGACGGCCTTCTTTATCCACGACGGCGCCGGCGGTCTGTGCGGTTTCCTTCATCCGATGCAGCACGTCCAGCAGAGCATCCTCGGCATGAAACGTCAGTACGGGGCGGTCTTCAATGACATCGCCCAAAGTTTCTAAATACGAATATGATCTTTGTGTTTTCATCTAAGCCTCCTTTAAAGAACAATCCATCTTTAAAGAACAATCTATACCCAAACACTTACAAAAAACTTACGCTCTTGCAAATTCACTGTTGCTGCGAACCATTGAGCGACTTATGCAGCCCGTCATTGCGACGTCAACCGGGACGTCGAGACTTTTCGGCGCACCGTAAATACGGTCACCTCTATGCCGCATCTCGGATTCGGAAATAATGACATTCAACGCAGTCAGGCTCTCTATGGATCTGAACCTGTAAAGGTTGTCAGAGCGCGCCGACTGCCGTTTCAGTGGCAGCGCGACATGACGCATGATATTTTTTTTGGTGATAAGGACGTCCGGCAGAGAATCCTCGGCAGGGAACGTCATGACGGGACGGTCTTCAATAACATCGCCCAAAGTTTTCAAATGCGAATATGATCCTTGCGTTTTCATCTCAGCCTCCTTTAAAGAACAAGCAAGACCACAATAAAAACAAGCCGTTATTGATTGCATGGCCACCCAAAATGAGTCAACCTAATCAAAGGCTTATGTATTCATACTATCTAAAATTGGCACTCCTGTCAAGCGAGTGCTAAATTCTTGAGAGACCGAAATTTTTTCAACCCATACCATTTCGTCAGGCGCACGACTCGGATTGCCTGGAGACTAACGAATTTCTGTAGCGGTCGCATTGATCGAAACTTGTTCATTATTTTCCCTCGCCTTCGGAAATGTAGATAACGGCAAGTTTGATGATTTCAGGGCAGGTTTTAAAGTATTTAAAATGTTTAATTCTGGCCATCACTCAAACTATCATGGCAAAATGTCAGAAAGTACGATTTTAATCTGACAGGACCGCAACCCCTTTTTCAGGCTTCATCATAAGCCAGATGGCTCATCAAGGTATGTGCCCAGCATGATTTCTTCGATTTCCTCGGTAATTTCCTCCTGACGCAAGAGATTGCTTTTCTGTTTCAAAGCTGCCGACTGCTCGTCAATTCTGCGTATGGCGCCTTCAAGGTGGCGGATGCGCTGCGCGTGCTCGGTCATCAGCGAGGCAAAAAATGCCGTGTGCAGCAATGAGAAAATATAATGATTAACCAGTTCGGCAAAAAACCGGTCGGGAGACAAATTCAGCCGCGGCGGATAAGCGCGCGCGGTTTCTTGTCCGTATACACTGGAAAACGGCGGCAGCACCGGAATTTCACGCACGCCACCCGGCGCCTTTTCGTCATGATGCCAAAGGGTGAGCGCGTAAACGCCGCGCTCGAGACGCAAATCGTTTAGCGCGTTCGCAAGGGCGCCAAGTATGCCATGCACCTCGTCGGCGACGCTGGGGCCTTCGAAAGATATCATGTCGGGATAAACGCCGGATACCTCGGACGCAAGCTTGCGTCCGACGGTGATGATTTTTTCCGGACCGCCCTGTCGCCGTTTTCCGAAGGCCTGCAGAACGGTCGTGTTGAAATCGCCGCAAAATCCGCGTTCAGAACCGATCAACAGACAAACGTGAAGCGACGATGGCGCGGACGCCGCATAAAGCGGATAAAAATGCAAAAAATCGGCCGCAACGGCGGCGATATTGGCCACCACCTGTTGCTGGCTCAACAGGAACCGCGCGAGCTTGCGTGTTTCCATGGTGGAAATATTTTTTAACGCGCTCATGATGGAACTGATTTCCCCGAACGTCTTGATCCGGTTCAGGACTTCGCGGCGTTTTGTCATGACGTTTTCAACCTGCCGGAAAGCGTCTGCACCCATGCGGCGCGCTCGCTTTCCAGCGTCAGACCGGATGTTTCAATTTTTTTCTCGAGCCGCGCCATCACCGCAGGGATATGTTCCGGTGCGAACGCGTCAAAAAGTCCCTCGTTGAAAGCGATCATCCAGGCCATATGATAAACGGCCGGCAAGGGATGCAGACGATCCTGTTTCAGGATTTCGCGCAAAATGCGGCCGCGGCGGAGCTTGATCTCCATGGCCGGATCGAGTTTTGTTCCGAAGCGCGTGAAAATTTCCAGCTCGAGGAATTGCAGGTAATCGAGCTTCATGCGTCCGGCTTCGTGCTTGACGTTCTGGTTTTGCGCGGCTCCGCCGATACGCGAGACGGAACGCGCAATATCGATGGCCGGTCGAAACCCCGCGGCGAACAGGTTCTGATCCAGATAAATTTGCCCGTCAGTGATGGAAATGAGATTGGTCGGGATGTAAGAGGCGATTTCCCCCTGCCGCGTTTCGATGATAGGAAGCGCCGTCATGCTGCCGCCGCCCTGCTCTTTGGCAAGGCAAGTCGCGCGCTCGAGCAGCCGCGCATGGAGGTGGAAAATGTCGCCGGGATAAGCCTCGCGTCCCGGCGGGCGGCGCAGCAGCAACGACAATTCGCGGTAGGTTTCGGCGTGCGCCGTGAGATCGTCATAAACGACCAGCGTGTCTTCCCCTTGCGCCATCCATTCCTCGGCGATAGCGCACCCCGCGAACGGCGCGAGGTAAACGAGCCCCGGCAGCGCGCTCGCCTCGCCGACGACGAGGGTCGTATAGGAAAGTGCCTCGTGCGCGCGCAGCAATTCCAGCGTGTTCACGACGTCGGAGCGCTTCTGGCGTATCAGCACGTAAACGCATTTGACGTTCTTTCCTTTCTGATTGATGACCGTATCGATGGCAATGGAACTGCGGCCGAGCCCCATGTCGCCGATGATCAGTTGCCGCTGGCCTTTGCCGACTGGAATCATCGCGTCAACGATTTTAAGGCCTGTATAGAGCGGTTCCCTGACAAAGTTCCGCGCGGTGATCGGCGGGGAAAGAATGTCAAGTTTGCGCATGTGGCCGTCCATATCCAAAGGTTTTCCGTCCAGCGGTAAACCCAGCGAATCCACAACGCGCCCCAGCAGATGATCTCCTGCGGCGATGCCGAGCTGGCGGCTCTGCAGGCGCACGTCCGTGCCGGCCGTCAGATTTTCCGTCTGGTGCAGCAAAACCGCGCCGATCATCTCGTCGGCAAGGTCGAAAACGACCGCATGACTGCCGTCGGCAAACGAAAGCATGTCGTCGATCGCGGCCGACGGCAGTCCCTTGATCCACGTAATACCGTCGCCGACGGAAACAACCTTGCCACGCTCTTCGACGCGCAACGCGAAATGATAGTTTTTCAGCCAGTCGGAGCGTTTTTGCAGCGGCGATGTCATCAGGCAGCCTCGCTCCAGTTTTGCGTGAAGAAGCTCAAATCGTCTGCAATGTCGGCTCGCAATACATGGGCGCCAAGGCTGACGCGCACGCCGCAAATCATTCGCGGATCGATGGAAAACGTGCAGACGACAGCGCTTCCGGCAACCTCCGCCAGCGCGACGGCTATACTTCCCTTCTGCTCCTCGTCGAGCGGAAAAGCGCCTATAACAAGCGCTTTCGCGCCGGTGGCCGCCTTTTTGATGTCTGCGCGGCATTCGACGGAAAGGGCGTGCAGGTCTTCAATAAAAATCTCTATAAGACGGCTGTGCAGTTCAGGACTGGCGGCGCGCTGCAGCAGGCGCGCGGCGAACCGCCCTGCCTGCGCCAGCGCTTCCGTTTCGTTTTTGCGCAGGACGTCCTCCTGACGACGCCGTTCGAGAATTTCCGCTTTTTTGCGTTCTTCCGCGAGGGTTTTTCGCAAGGCTTCCATGTGCCGGCTCCGCTCGGCCGACATCTCCTCCCGCAACTTGTCCTGGAGGCTGCGCTTTTCCGCTTCCCAATCGCTCATGCGCGCCGCGTATTGCGCCTTTAACTGCTCTGCTTCCTTATGCAGCGCCGCGGCATCGCCCACGCTTTTTTCAATGGCCCGCTGCCGTCGGTCGATGACGTCGCGCACCGGCTTATAGAGGAAATGCTGCAACAGCCAGACAAGGACGAGGAAGTTGAAGATTTCAAGCGCAAAAGTGGAAAGGTCGAACTGCATGGACGTGTCCTATTTCAGCATGTACGCCAACAGGGGATTGCGGAAAAGCACGATCAGCACGACCGCAAGGCAGTAGATGGCCAGCGATTCAATCATCGCAAGGCCGATAAACAGCGTGCGCGTGATGGCTTTTTCAGCTTCCGGCTGGCGCGCCAGCGAATCCAGCGCCTGCGCGATGGCGCGACCCATGCCAAGCGCGGGGCCGAGGATGCCGATAGCGATGGCCAGCGCCGCCACCAGCGTCGATCCCGTGATAAATCCGTGCAAATCAGTCATTTTTCCGCTCCTTCTGCCCTTGGGTGATTTGTTGCGACTGGATGCCGCCCGCGATGTAGATCAGCGCCAGCATCCCGAAAATGTACGCCTGCAAAAGCGCCTCGACGACGTGCAGCAGCAAAAGCGGCACAGGCACGAGGAAACCGGCGATCATGAGCAGCAACAGCGCGATCATCTCCATGCTCATGATGTTGCCGAAAAGCCGTACGGCGAGCGCGACCGTGCGCGAAATTTCGCTGATGATCTCGAACGGCAGCATGACAGGGCTCGGCGCAAGATAATGCCTGAGGTAGTTTTTCAGGCCAGCGATGCGGATGCCGAACCAATGTGTCGAAAGAAAGACGAGAAGCGCCAGCGCAGACGTGCAGGACAGGTCGCGCGTCGGGGAGTGCAACCCGGGAATGATGCCGACGAGGTTCGCCGTCACGAGAAACACCCACAGAGCCATGATGAACGGCAAAACCCTGCGGGAATGGCCGGGCAACACCGATTCAATAGCCTCTTCAATGGCAATAACCGTGCCCTCCACGGCTGTCTGCACCGGTCCGGGCTCATTCTTCAGCCGCCGGCTCAGGGCATATCCCGCGAGGACAAGAAACAGCATGACGCCCCATGTCGTCACCACCGTATCGGTGATGGTGACGGGGCCATATTGCCAAAGTACAGCTGCTGTTATGCCCGTGTCCGCCATACTAGGGCCTCTTGCTGATAAGGTAATAGACGTTCATGCCGCCGATGACGGCGCCGAGAAACAAAAACCCGAGCGTCCAGCGCACGGAATATCCCGCCGTATGCAAATCGAGCCACTGGCCGAGGTACGCGCCCGCAATCACCGGCATAATAAACACCAGCCCGAGCGTCGTGATGTATGACGTCTGCGCCAGCAGCGTCGGTCTGTCCTTTTCCGCCCGCTTCATGCGCTGCGCCTGCCTTTCCACTTCCTTCTTCAACTCGTCATCCTCTGTCATACGGCGCCCGTCCGGCCACGGCTCATTTGCCACAGTTGCTTGATCATTTCCTCTTCCATGCGCTGCAGGCTCAATTTCATGCCGCGCAGGTCCTCTTCCTCTTTCACCAGTTGCGCGTCCAGAAGCGCCGTAATCTGCGCGAAGTTTTCATCGCGCAGGTAGCGCCGCGTGCTCAATGTCAGCACGTTGTCCGTGAAATAAACCAGCGCCCCCGGCACGGCGACGTATTGCCACGGCCGGTCCGCGATGCGGTAACGCGCGAGACCGAAGACAAGCGACGTCATGAACCGCTCGTGCCACGCCTGAATGCCGAAACTGCCGGATGCATCCTCGCCTATGAAAGACGCCACGTTTTCCATGCGCTCGGTATGCGCGGCATCCTGAAGGTCGAGCATGAAGCCGGTCATGCCGCCTCCTTCATGCCGCCGCGCATGTAGCATTTGTCCTCGGCAACGTCGTCATACTTCCCGGTCAGGAAATCGTCGCAGTCGGAAAGCGTTTCCCGCAGCGGCACGGAAGCGCCTTGCAGGCCCGTATGCTGCGCGGTCGAGAAGAACGGCTGCGTGAGATAGCGCTGGAGTTTGCGCGCGCGCATGACGATCCTGCGGTCCGTCTGCGACAGTTCCTCCAGTCCCAGCATGGTGATGATGTCTTCGAGCGCGTGATAACGCGCCAGATGCTCGCGCACGCCTTCGGCGACTGCGTAGTGGCGGTCGCCGAGGAAATGGCGGTCCATCACCTTGCTGCCCGAGCGAAGCGGATCGACGGCGGGATAAAAGCCCTTCGCCGCCTGCGCGCGCGACAGGGTCACGGTCGTGTCGAGGTGGTTGAAAATGGCGGTCACGGCGGGGTCGGTCATGTCGTCGGCGGGCACATAGACGGCCTGAACCGAGGTGATGGCGCCCGCGGGCGTGGAAATGATGCGCTCCTCCAGCTCGGCGACTTCCGCCGCCAGCGTCGGCTGGTAGCCGACCGTCGCCGGCATGCGCCCGAGCAGGCTCGAGATCTCGCTGCCCGCCTGCACGAAGCGGAAGACGTTGTCCATGAGAAACAACACTTCCACATGCAGCGTATCGCGCAAATACTCCGCGTAAGAGAGCGCCGTCATGCCGACGCGGAAGCGCACGCCCGGCGATTCGTCCATCTGGCCGAAAACCAGAAGCGTTTTGTCCATAACATTCGCGTCCAGGAGGGCGTGCCAGAGCTCGTGTCCTTCGCGGATCCTCTCGCCCACGCCCGCGAAAACCGAAACGCCTTTATGCAGCGCGATGACTGCGTGCATGAACTCCATGACCAGCACGGTCTTGCCGACACCGGCGCCGCCGAAAAGCCCCGCTTTGCCGCCGCGCACGAAGGGGCACAGCAGATCTATCGCCTTGATGCCGGTTTCGAGTATGCCGGACAGAGGCACGGTCTCGGCCAGCGTTGTCCCCGCGCCGTGAATGTTGCGAAACTCTTTTCTTTCCAGCGGCGGCCTGCCATCGAGCGGTTCGCCGAAAAGATTGACCATGCGCCCAAGACATTCCTTTGTGACTGGCACATGCAGCGGCGCGCCGGTATCTCGGACCTCCATGCCGCGCTTCAGTCCTGCAGTGCGGTGCAGCGTAATGGCGCGCACATGATTTTCATCGAGATGCTGGTGAACCTCGAAAAGGCAATTTTCCTGATTTACTTTAGCGATCAGCGCGCGTCGCAAAGGCGGCAGCTCATCACATTCCATTACGACGACGGGACCATGAACAGCGGTTATGTTTCCGATCTTTTTCATGGGTTCCGGCTTTGGTTTTCCTGCAGATGTTCTGGGCTGATATATTGACCTTAAGCGTCCAATGATTGCTTGACGCAGGTCAAATTATCTGCAAATTCAGCTGTATTTCTGCTGACTGCAGAGCATTGCCCCCGATAAAATACCTATGTAATTATATTGCTGCCATCCTTCTAATACTTATGAAGTGACTCGTCTGTTGATGACCGTCAAAGCAGGGTTTCGCCCTTTATGCCATTCTGCCGGTATACCGCTGCACGGGTCTCAAGGAAGTCTCTCGTCTTTTGCAGCGGATGTCGGAGAAGGAAACTTCGAAGACAGATGGGGATCTGACCATCAAGGACGATCGGGAGACAAGGGGAGAGAAAATAGCAGGCACTGGTAAAACAGGAAATGCTCTCGTCTCTTTCCGCAGAACGGTTCGTCCAGTCAAGCCGAAACGGGTTTGCCCCTGAAAAGGCGACCAACGCTGTGGCCCGGCGGTTTCGACCTGGGAAACTCCGGAGATATGGGGAACCATGTCTCCGGTTTTTCCATGCGTAATCTCTTCTATCACCTGAGATCAACTGGAAAAATTGCGAGGTGGAATATGCCGGAGCTATTGGAAGATCGCGAAAAGGTCCTGGAAAACAAATATATCAGAGAGGAAGAACTGCACTTTAAAATAGAATCAAGAGCAGTCGAGTTATTTGCGCTATGGGTTGCCGGCCAGCTCGGTTATAAAAACGAGGCTGCCCAGAAATATGTCGAAAACTTCATGGATCTGTATGCGCGAAAACACGGCATGGATGTCTTTGCCAGGGCAAAGAACATTTTGACCTTGGGGGGCATAGAAACCAGCCGGAATGAGATGGAAAATGTTTTTAAGGCCTGCCAGAAAGAGGCGAAGAAAAATATTGAAAACTCCGGGGGCTCGTAAATTTCAGGATGGCAAAAAATTATTGCCCCTCCCCTATTTGACTACGGCAAGCATGCCTTTCCCTATCTACTTCGCCTTTGAGCGAAGCCGGATTGTTTTGCCGGCCACCATGAATTTCCCCATGCCCATATGATGCAGGGTTTTGGCATTCTTCTGTGCGGGATCGACCCACGCCCGCACGGCTTCAAGCACGAAAAATCCGTATTTATCCACCATTTTCGTGTCCGCCACGCGGCATTCGATGCAGGCGAAGCATTCGTCGATCAGCGGCGCGCCGACCTGTGACGACGCGACAGGCGTCAGATGGAACTTTCTGAACTTGTCCGTATTGCGGCCGGATGTATTGCCGCAGCCGACCATCTCTTTGGCGATCTTGTCAGACGGGATGTTGATCACGCATTCTTTCGTCTTCATCAAGGCTTTGAATGAAAAATTGCGGTCGCTGATGACGCAGCCGATAAGCGGAGGTTCGAACTCCATCATCGTATGCCAGGACTGGGTCATGATATCGGCCCGCTTGCCGTCGTGGGTCGTGATCAGAACCACAGGACCCGGCTCCAGCAGACGGTACACTTCGGATAGGGGAAACGGCTTCTTGGGCATATGTTTACGATCTTTTTTGGATGTCGATCTCATGAAAACCCATTTAACTGCAAGCAAGGCCGAAATGGTTTGATAAAGATCAAGCTTCCCTCCCCGCGTTCTGTTTCAAATCATGTTTGTGAAATGTATTCGTAATTTAAAAAAACAAAACGCCTGTTTGACGGGCATCAAGGAAAAAAACCAGGCATTTTTCCAATATCGCCACCTGACGAATTTCGGGAAGAATACCATGCCCAGTCACAAAAACCCAAACATCAACTTAACTGAAAAGGAGTACTTTCAATGGAACAAAGACTGACCATTCATCGCGACAGGAGCCACCTGCCCTCATTATCGTCCTTCTGGAACTTCCCGCGCATCTCATCCTCGTTCTGGAGCCCCTTAAGGTTCGGCGCCCATACCTGGAACGAAAACGTCGAAGACTTGTTTGACAACATGCGCTGGGGCGTCAACCGCGCATTCGACGAACTGTCGGAAAGCCTTCCCGTGGCCGGCGTGCAGCCGCAGCCGGAAGTGCACGAAGACCAGAAATCCCTGCGCATCAACATGGACCTTCCGGGATTGACAGAGGAAGACATCGATATTTCCGCGAAAAACAATGTGCTGACAATCTCGGCCGACAAACACGAAAAAAGGAATGGCTCGGAAAGTCATTATTCCTTCAGCTATTCCACCTCCTTGCCGGAAAGCGCCGATATCGACGCGGCAGATGTCGGCTTTGACAACCAAAGACTGCGCATCGACATTCCCAAAAAGAACGGCGGCAGAAAGCTGGCGATCAATGTGGAAAACAACAGGGAAAAGAAAGCGGAGGCCAGAAGGGAAAAGGCCTGACAAACGACGCAATATCCAGACAGATCAGGAAAAATGACGAAGGGAGACATCCCTGTGTGTGAAAGCCGCAGGGATGTCTCTCGTCTTTTGCCGAAACCATTAACTCAAATCCCCAAAGACGTTACCGGAGCATGACCCGTGACTTTTAAAAAGCATTTTTTCGCTTTCATTTTCCTGATCATGACGGCAGGCACGCTGACCTCCTGCGCCACCACGGCGAATTACGATGCACAACTGGATTACTGGATAGGAAAAAGCGAAAGGCAGCTTGTCATGAGATGGGGCATCCCCGACAAACAATTCCGGCTCGACGCGGATACGGTGATGATCTCCTACGTCAAAAGCGATATCGTCAGTTACCCCGGCACTTTTTCAGGCTGCGTGGGAAGGTACGCCGGTCCGGCAGGGTTTGCGGGCTGCAGCGGAATCCCGCCTTCTATCGCGTCCTATTATTGCGAAACGACATTTATCATCGTCAAAGGGCGCGTCGCCAGATGGGGCCACAAAGGCAATGATTGCAGAGCTTAATTGCGCTGGCGATGTGTCAAGAGAAAGGTATATTTTACCCGTTCGCTGCACATAACCAGATTTTTTCGATAACCCTATACCTTCAGCTTATACCCCACGCCCGGTTCGGTGATGATGAAACGCGGATGCAAGGGATCGTCGCCGAGCTTCTGGCGCAGGTGCTGGGTGTAGATGCGCAGATAGTGATTGTTCTCCGCCGAGCTTTTCCCCCAGACGTCCTGCAAAAGTTGCTTATGTGTGACGATCTTTCCCGCGTGCTTCACCAGCAGCGCCAGCAGGCGGAACTCCGTCGGCGTCAGGCGGACTTCGCCGCCGTCAACCTTGACAATGCGGTTCTGCGCGTCAAATGACAGCCCGTTCGCCTCGAATACGGCTGACGCTTGTGACACCGACTGCTGCGCGCGCCGGAGCGCGGCCTTCAGGCGCGCCAGCAACTCGCCGGTGCTGAACGGCTTGGTCAGGTAATCGTCCGCGCCCAGCTCCAGCGCCGCGATTTTGTCTTTCTCCTGCCCGCGGGCGGAGAGGACGATAACCGGAATGTTGCTCCACCCGCGCAGGCTCTTGATGATGTCGAGGCCGTCCATGTCCGGCAGGCCGAGATCGAGGATCAGGATTTCCGGCACGCGGGACTGGAGATGCGCGAGGCCCTCGCGTCCGGTCAGCGCGAAGGCGGGGCTGAACCCGTTGGAGGCCAGCGCGGCGGAGAGGAACTTGCGGATTTCCGGCTCGTCCTCGATCACCAGCACCGGTATTTTCTGCGTTTCAGACATGCGACGTCCCTTCGGAGACGCTTACCGCAAGCGGCAGGGTGAAGCTGAAGCGCGCGCCGCCTTCGGCCCTGTTTTCCACCCAGATGTGCGACTGATGCGCCTTGATGATGCCTTCGCATATCGCCAGCCCCAGCCCGCTGCCGCTCTTGTCGTTCGCGCGGCGGGTGAACTTCTCGAATATCCTTTTTTCATCGCCCGGCGGGATGCCGGGTCCTCCGTCCTCGACGCTAACGATGATTTCATCGCCGCTCCGTCGCGCCCCGAGCGCGATAACGGAATTTTGCGGAGCATACTTGGTCGCGTTTTCGAGCAGGTTGACAAGCACCTGCTCGATCAGCAAGCCGTCGACATAGGCAAGCGGCAAACCTTTCTCAACGTGCATTTCCAGCCTGTGTCGGCCTGATGGAACCCGCGACAGGGCCGCGCCGATTAGCTCGTCGATATAATAGGGCTGGCGGTTGAGCGTGATCGCTCCGGACTCGATATGCGTAATGTCCAGCAGGTTGGAGACAATGCGGCTGAGGCGCTCGGCCTCCTGATGGATGGATTTGGCGAGCTCTTTGACTGTCTCCTCGGGCATGCCGTCCTGCATCAGGCTGCTGGACGCCCCCGTGATTGAAGCGAGCGGCGTACGCAGATCATGCGACACGGAACTGAGTAAAAGGTTCTTGATGCGCTCGTTCTCGGCAGCGCCTGTAGACTCCAGCGTCAGCTGCTCCTGACGCCGGAGGTTGATGGCCTGCCCCGAAATGACCATGCTGGTGATCAGCATGACAAGCAGCGTCAGCCACGAAGAGCGGTTGTACATCTCGAATGTATAAAGCGGCTCGACGAAGAAAAAGTTATAGCTGGCGCAGCTGAGGATCGAAAACAGCACCGACGGTCCGCGCCCGAAGCGCACCGCCACGAAAACGGAAACCGCGAGATAAATCATCACGACGTCCGTAGGGCTAAGGACAACGCTCAGCGCCTTGGCGAGCAGCGTCGCCAAAACAGTCACAACAATGCTGCCGAGATAACGGCTCAACACAGCTTTTTCCATACCCGTACTTTCTACACCGAAATGCCCTTGAAATAACTTGATTTCATGCAATTGCCTCTTTTTTTTACACCTTTTTTACGGCAGAGCGGCCTATATAATCAGACATGCAAAGCCTTTCATACAAAGTAAACCAGAAACTGGCCGACGATCGCGGCTCCGCCCACGGCAAGAGTACATTTTCCGTACTATTACTGGGCGCGCTCGGCGTCGTTTACGGTGATATCGGCACCAGCCCGCTTTATACGTTGCAGCAGTCATTTTCCCAAACCGGTCTGCCGGCCACGACGGAAAACCTGTTTCCCCTGCTTTCGATGATCTTCTGGCTGCTGGTGATCGTCGTTTCCGTCAAATACGTCCTTTTTATCCTGCGCGCCGACAACAAGGGCGAAGGCGGCAATCTCGCCCTGCTGGCCCTTGTCCTGCGCCTGACCCGCCCGCGCCCGCGTCTCTATGCCCTGATGGGACTTGCGGGCATCCTCGGCGGCAGCCTCTTTTATGCGGATGCCGCCATCACACCCGCCATCTCCGTCCTCTCTGCCGTCGAGGGCCTGCACGTCATCGCCCCGCCGCTCGAACATCTGGTCGTGCCCGTGACGCTGGTCATCCTTGTCATTCTCTTTTCAATACAAAAGCACGGCACGGGAAAGATGGGCGCATTGTTCGGCCCCGTCATGCTGCTCTGGTTCGGCACGCTCGGCGCCTTCGGCGTCATGGGCATCCTCGGCGCGCCGCAGGTGCTCGAGGCGATCAACCCGATCTACGCGCTGCACTTCATCGCCAGTCGTCCGCTGGTGTCCTTCATGGCGATCGGCGCAACCATGCTCGCCGTCACCGGCGCGGAGGCTCTTTATGCCGATATGGGGCATTTCGGCGCGACGCCGATCCGCATGGCTTGGTTCTTCATCGTCTGGCCCTGCCTTGTGCTGAACTATTTCGGTCAGGGTGCCTTGCTGCTGGTCAACCCCGCCGCGCTCGTCAACCCGTTCTACCTGCTGGCACCAAAAATGTTCCACGTGCCGCTGCTGCTGCTCGCCACGGCAGCAACCATCATCGCCTCGCAGGCCGTCATTTCCGGCACCTACTCGATCACGCGGCAGGCCATGCAGCTCGGCTATCTGCCACGCATGCGCATCCTGCACACCTCGGAAAAGGAACTGGGGCAAATTTACATGCCCTTCGTCAACTGGGCGCTGCTGTCGCTGACGGTCTTCATCGTTTTTATGTTCCCCAGCTCGGACAGTCTTGCCTCCGCTTATGGTCTTGCCGTCACCGGCGCCATGCTGATCACCAGCCTCATGGTCATGGTGGTCATGCGCCTGAAATGGCGCTGGCAGTGGAAATGGATAATGGCCACGGCTGGCATTTTCAGCGCCATCGATGCGGTGCTGTTCTCAGCGACAACGACGAAATTCATGTCGGGTGGCGCAATGCCCGTTGCCGTCGCCCTCATGATCTTTACCGCTCTGACCACATGGAAGAAAGGACAGGCCGCGCTTGACGACAGAATTTCCAGCCAGTCTGTCTCCATCGACAAGTTTATCAAAGAAGTGCGCAACAATCCTTGCGTCCGCGTGCCGGGAACGGCGATTTACATGACGCCGCATCATAATATGATCCCCAGCGCGCTGATGCTGAACATGCGCCACAACAAGATGCTGCACGAGCGGATGGTTTTCCTGACCGTCATTTTCGAGGAAATTCCGCATGTGGAAGCCGAAAACCGCATCCACATCTACACGCTGGGCGACGACTTCTACAAGATGGACGTCCATTACGGCTTCAACGACGAGCCGGACATATCGGAAGTCCTGCACTATTGCCTGCAACGCGGCATGGATTTCGACAGCATGGCGAGCGCGTCCTTTTACTTCGGCAAGGAAGTCATTTTGCCGGTCGCGGGCGGCGCGATGCCGTTCTGGCGCGACCTGCTGTTTTCCATTATGAAGCGGAACGCCTCCGGTGCCGCCGCGTACTACAAAATCCCCGCAGATCGTGTGATCGAAGTCGGCGGCATGTATGAACTGTAACCAACTGGACCACCACTTCCGATAAATGGGCGTTATCGGAAAGTTTAATAATAGAGCAGGATATGGCGGAGGGGTGGGATTCGAACTCACGGCGAACTTGCGCCCACGCTCGTTTTCAAGGCTGGCATGGGTTTCATATATAATTGATTTATAATGATGTTTTTTAGTGATCAGCAAAAGTGTGTAAGAGTTCAAGGAATTTTACAGGCTAAAAGTTTCTCCGTATAATTGTTCTTATAAGCCATTTCGGGAGGCATCCATGACGGAAGATTCAAAGAACAAAGACCTGCCGCCGGGCGTCAGGATCATCACGGATCCCGACGAGAAGCGCGAGTTCTGGCGT
Organism: Pseudomonadota bacterium; assembly: GCA_021849295.1. Lineage (GTDB taxonomy): Bacteria > Pseudomonadota > Alphaproteobacteria > Micavibrionales > UBA2020 > PALSA-926. Next base: position 149,123 of record JAJZTA010000001.1, read on the forward strand.
CAACATTACGAGCAAGTGCGCGAAGAATGGCGCGCTGCGGGAAAACTGACGCCGGCGCGTGGAGAATATATCAGGAACATGCTCAAGGATCTTGACAGCGACACCGAACCACACCCGGGCGGACTGGCCGGTTTGCTGCGCGAGATGGCTGAAAAGAACCCCGGCGACTTGACGGACGAGGAAACGGAAGCGCTGGTGCTTGAAATTATGCAGGATGACGATTGATGGTCTCCTCCCCCGCACGGATTGTGGTCATAGACACGAATGTCTTTCTGTCGACGCTCATCACACCGAAGGGCGAGACCAGCAGGATCTTGCAAAAGATTTGCATTGAAAACGATTTTCTTTTCAGCCATGCAACACAAGCGGAGCTTGACTCGAAAGTTTCCAGCGAAAAGATTTTACAAAGGCGCAGTTGGAGGGAAATTAAACTGTTCACAAAGGTGCTGCGTGCCGAAGGCCGCGTTGTCTCGACGGATCCGGGCATCTTTCGTAGCCGTGACACTGATGACGACAAGTTCCTCGACCTTGCCGTCACAGGCAAGGCAGACTTGATCATTTCAGGTGATCCGGATCTCGGGCAGTTGAAGAACCAGCAGGGCATCGGTCATATCATCCCCATTATCGGGGTAAGAGATTACGCGCAACAGTTTCCGGACGGACGCGGTTACCGTCGCGTATCGCGGATCCCCGAAATACTGCAGGCCATGGCCTCCATCAATAAAAGGAAAAGTTAATGGCGGAAGGGGTGAGATTCGAACTCACGGTGAGCTTGCGCCCACGCTAGTTTTCAAGACTAGAGCCTTAAACCACTCGGCCACCCTTCCGTGACAAGTCTTTGAAATCCGTGACAATATGCCCCGTGCAGGAGATTAAGTCAATAGCCGCTGTTACTGCTCTACATAGAGCTTGTGCTCGGGCGGCCTCACCTCGACCGTCTGCGGGGTTCCCGGCGGCGCGGACTGGCGCTCCCAGCCGTGCCTGAGCATGCAGTCGTCGATGTTGCCGACGTAGTACCCTTGCTGCTGGCAGTCGGCGATCGCCTGATCGAGCGCCATTTGCGACGTTGCGGCGTCAAGATAAAGCGGCTGTGTGCCCGTCTGCTGCCAGTAGGCCGGCGCGCAGGCCGAGAGCGCGAGAACGCCAAGAACAATCGTGGAAAGAGCGGTCAATTTGCTTTTCATAGTGGCACCCCGGGGCTAAAAACAAAAAAACAACAGTGTTATGATGCATAAAGACGCACGATAAACCATTCGTTCAGCTTATATCGGGCATACTTAAGGTTGGGTTAATTCGTTTCATCCGGGGGGAAACATGGGCGCTTTTGAAAACCGTGAGGATGCTTCCGCAGACACGTTGACGCAAGCGCCTCGGCGCTTTCTCACCACAAACAAAAAAATCGCTCTTAGCGCCGCCCTTCCCGTCGTGGCGATCCTCTATATGATCATGCCGCACGATAACCTGCAGGAAAGACTTGTCGCTCTGGTTTTTGCGATCGTTGTCGTGGGGATCCTTCTGTTGGCCGCCATGCTGCTCTTCTGGGTCATATCGCTGATATCGCCCTCCGCAAGCAGTGCACGCCCGTCTGTAAACGGCGATGACAGCTTCAGAAGCATGCCGGCCGGCAACAGGTCCGCACCTGATCCATTGGCTTCCGCCCTCGGCGGCTTTATGGCGGGAACCTCCGTGGAGTCCGGCGAAAGCGGCGGAGATGCCGCGGCCTCTCCTCCAAACGCCCCCGGCATAAAAAGCGAAACCGAAGAGGCGTTTCTCGCGCGCATCAAGCCCCAGCTCGACGCGCTGGAGGAAGACCGCAAGAAAAAGTACGCGGCCTATATCAAGCGGCGCATCCCCGGCTTTGCCATGATCGGGCTCGGCGCGCTCATTACCGTTCCCGTCGACTACATGCTCCTCACCGCTCCGTCGAACACCCACCACTATTTCGGCGCCACGGGGGTGTTGATCGTCATGGTCTGGACGTGGGTGACCCAGCCGCAGCGCGACTACGCGAACGACTATAAAACCGACATCATCCCGCGCATCGCCGCCCTGCTCGGACTGGAATACCGGCTCGACGGCGGCATCCCGCTCGCCGAGATGGAGCCTTCCAAAATCCTGCCGCGGCACGACGACTACAAAAGCAGGGATTATTTCGAGGGCATGTACAAAGGCGCGCGCGTGCGGTTTTGCAGCGTCGAGATCAACGTGCCGCCCAACATCGCCAATCTTGAAAACGACCAGACCTACCGCGGCATCGCCATCATGATCACGATGCCCAAGCCGAAGTTCTACGGCCACACGGTGCTGGCCAGCCACATGACCGGCGTCGGCAAATGGATCGACAAGCAAACCATCGGCCTGCAATACGCCCAAATGAAGGACCCCGAGTTCGAAAGGCGCTACAGCGTCTTCACCAACGATCAGGTCGAGGCGCGCTATCTCTTCGACCCGCTGATGATCGAGCGCGTCGAAAACCTGAAGAACGTCTATGCCGCGAAGGACATCGCTATGGCCTATTACAACGATCAGGTGCTGGCGCTGGTCCACTGCGAAACAGAGGGCTTGTTCGAGCCCCGGCCCATCGAGACGCCCGCGACCGACGTCACATCCGTCACGAAAATCCAGCAGGAGCTCGCGAAGACGCTGGCGCTGATCGACTATCTCGACGTTTACCAGCCGAAGCAGGAGGCCGCGCAGGGCGGCGCTTCCGCATAAGAGCTAACTACCCCGCCTTGATTTCGGCGAGCGCCTCCTGCGCGAGCTTCGCCATGCGGCAGCGGATGATCACAAGATTGATAAATCCGAAAAAGATAAAGAACGCCGCGGCCATGCCGACGAACTGGCCCGCCGACGGCATGCCGCTGCCGGCCGGCATGGCCGCCGAAAACATTTGATAGGCCGCCCACAAGAACACGGCCAGAATAAAAGGTGCGCCGGATGAAAAGCGGATTTCCTGACTGACGATCATGTCTCCCAAACTGTCGAGGTTCAGCTTCGCCACCACCAGCGGCACCTGAAGAACATTCATCCCGCGCGGCCGCAGCCAGATCGCCCTGTCCGCCTTGTCCCAATAGGCGAGCGTATTGCACAGCTTCACTTTCTTGTCGGGTTCGAGGACGCCGGAAACCCTGCACGGGTCGAGCGTCGTCGTCGAGAGGCGAAAAAACGTCCGCAAATACGGCAGGTACAAAGCCAGCTGCGCAAAAATATCGAGAAGATAGAAAATGAACAGCAGGTTGCCGAAGCGCACAATCCTTATAAGCTTGGGCGGCATTTGAGCGCGGGCCTTTTTCACATCCGCCACGGTGGGGAACATGTCGTCCGCTTTCGCGTAGTCTTTGTCATGGCCTTTGAAGTCGCGGATTTGCAGGCGCAATATCCGGTGGTCCGACGGGTCGTAGCAGATGCGCACGTAGGATGCGCGGCGACCGGCCCACCGTGCGACGCCGTGTTATTGAACCCGTCCGTGACGATGTAATCCGAATAGGCGAACTTCACCCCTTGGTAAAAGACTCCTCCGCGTGCCCCGAATACGGCATGGGCACGAAGTTCTCGACCGGCCCCGCGACGGTTTTGCAGGCATTGTTTTTCACGAGGTTTAAGTCGTGCCGGTATGAGGGGTATGTGCTGAGAAAAGCGCTTGCCGTCCAGAAAAGCGCGAAGCCCAAAAAAGAATAGCGGAAAAAAGTCATGCGCTTCGACTGGAAGTCCGCATAGGGGATCCCCGTCGCTTTGATCATGTCCGGAAAGAAAAAAATCCCCAGCCCGACAGCCACAAAAATCAGCCCGAAGGCGGGAAACGTCCAGTCCCTTAAACCGGAGTTCGCAAGGTCGAAGACTGTCGTGTAGCTGTGCATGGCCCCTGTCCTTGCTGCTGAAACCCGTTAGCCGATCATGTATTATAGCAGGGGTAAGTCTTTGATAAAAATGGTGATCCCGGAGGGATTTGAACCCTCGACCCTCTGATTAAAAGGTCTCAACGGGCGAAATCTCAAATCTTCTCCAAAGACCGCAACTGTTTGAAAATATTCTATGAATGGCAGAAAAGCAAGATATTTCATATCTGCAAAAATCCCGCCTTTTCCGGGCTTTTTTCGGCACGATTACACAGGAATTACACAGAGAATTTCCGGTTTTATGACGGTAAAACAAGCCTTACGCCTTGGCTCTCCGCTTCCGTGGAGTCCATGAAGGCGTGGGTATCATCCAGCATCTTCCGCGCCGTATCGAAGTCCCGCCAGTCTATCGCGCTGGTGTACCTCTGCGCAAAATCGAGTGTGCGGATCAGAGGTGCGGGCGTGCTGCTATGCGTCAGGGCTTTAAGCGCAGTCAGATAGTTATTCCGGTAAATAATGGGAATGATGATCTTCTGCTCACCGCCCGCGACAAGTTCAGCGTTCATCATGATCCGTGCCGCCCGCCCGTTACCATCTGCAAATGGGTGAACCTCGCTTATCAGGAACATCATGAACACGGCACGGGAAAACGGAGTTTCCAGCGCGGCATAAAACTCAAATCCTTTTTCTAGTGTCCCGATAACAAGTTCCGGCTCGACAAAAAAGCTGCTTCCGGCGCGGTTGCCCTTCGCCTTGAACTGCCCCGGCAATTTCTCCGGCCTCTGCTCCATGAAGGCATAATGGCGGCGTTGCAGGATTTTTATCAGTTCGTCCGGCTTTTTCGGTATTTTCGCCATGTCACGGAGATCGGAGACGACTCGATACGTTCCAAGAATATCATGCGCGTCCTGCGGCCTGTCGTTGGGGATCGCGCCTTTGAACACCACATCCACGGCCTCCTCGATTTCAAATTCCGTCCCCTCGATGAAATTGGAGAAATAAGCCTCAAAGAAAGATAGGTTCGCGTTTTCCTTCGGGATCATCTTCCTCACAGGCCGATGTATGGGCGCAGTGCTGCGCAGGGCGGCAAACAGGGCTTCAAAGACCTTGAGGCGTTGTGGATCATAAGGTTTTCTCGCTATACGCGCCTTTGCTTGGGGGCTTGCAGCCTCACTTTCTCGCGTACCAAGCAATGCTCCAATAAGTTCATCCAGCTTCTTACATTCCTCTTCAAGCCCTATTTGCGCAGCGATAGTACAGGCGTCATCGCGCAGCTTGTTGATTTCCGTTTCGCCACCACGCCTGATGATGCCATCCAGCCGTTCTTCTATTTCTGCCTTTGGCAAAGTGCGTGGTACAGCCCCGTCCCTAGAGCGCGAAGGCCGCATGTTCTCAAGAAATGCCCGCGCCGTGGACGATAGCCGCGCACCGCCAGCAAAGGATAAATCTGTATCAAGTGCCGACGCACCCTTACGTGGCCGGAAGGTCAGGCCGGGCAATTCAATATCGCGCTTTTTGCTGGAGACGATAAAAACCGATCCGTCCGCCGCGGGTTTATTCTCAAGCGCGGTACGGTCGGCTATCAACGCGTCAGGAAAATAGGCAGGTAAAAGGTAATACCAATTCCGCAAAACGATAGCCTCTGGCGCATCCGTCAGGTTCTTTGTATAAAGCCGTGTCCCAAGCCGCCGTACCCGCCCCTGCGCCAACGCCGCCGCCACAGACTTGTTCATGGCCGTGTTGGATACAAATGCTTCTGGAAGGCTCTCTAGGCTAAATTTGGGCATTAAGACCCCCTTCATACCCTCACTATAGGGTATTTTTGGGGTTTAAGGAAGATATTTAGGGGATTTTTGGGGTTTAACGAGAAAAATCAAGAAGGTTTGACCCTATGACAAAATCCGTTACCATCTGCACCAACGGCCTACAGACAGATTTGTTGCCGTGTTTCGCGGTATAAGTACCATCGTCAGGGGGAATCCACCTAGCTGGCTACAGCCACACCGTCTGTCATCGCCGCATATTTTACATGGCTCAATCCACAACGAATAATTAAGTCATTGACCGTCGGCAAAGACCTCCTGCCCCACATTTTTGTGAGGGCATAGGTTCTGCCATCAACATAAAAAAGATGATCGTCCTCCGTATAGAACCTGTCGATGCTAGATCCAGAACTCCCCTCAAGCCTCTTGACCTTCTCTCGGAACTCCATCCATATATCAAAATGCTCCTTAGCAACTTGGTATAGACATTTCTCCCAGTCATTAGAATTAAGAATCTCTCTACAGGGAAAGTAAAGCTGCTGACATTCAAGTTCACGATTTGAAAGATCTAGCTGAACATCTCGCCCAAAGTTTTCTTTTAATTTACGGTCAGGCTCTATGGCGATTAACGCTTCGTCCAAAGACTCATGTCCCTCAAGTGCCTTACGAATATTAAAGTAGTAATAACGCTCAATCGGCTTGCCCTTGTCATTACGAGTTTTAACCGTTCCGTCCAAAGCCAATACTTGCGTCAAGGTTGTCAGGCGTTGCTGGCCATCAAGAATGAGCATCTCGGCTTGTGGCGGCGTACCCGCAAATGGCACATTTTCAATCGGGCGCACCTGAAACCGCGCATCCCCTCCGGTCTCTAGCAGCATGACCGCGCCCACTGGGAACGATCTGGCAATGCTCACCAGCAGGCTGCGGACATGCTCATCATCCCATATCCAGCCACGCTGGAAATCCGGCAACTGAATCTTGCCTTTGACTATATCGCCGAGAATTTCGGTCAGGGGGAGTTTGGTGCTATCGAATGTACTCATGTTTGGCCCTCGAATTTATTTTTCCGAAATTTTATAATTAACAGTAAAAGCGTCGATGAACGCGCTAGCGGTAAGTTTATTAGCCGCAAGAGCGTCACGAATAGCCTTCACATCATCTTGCTTATCCGCAACAGCAATAGCGAAACCCTTGATCGCGTTCACGAGCAGTGGCAGCTTTTCTTCATTAATTATTCTCGTCTTAGCATGTGGCGAGGCAAGCCTGTCGAAAATGCGGCTCTTATGAACCATGATTGGCGTGCATACGCATGTTTGGTCGTAGACACGACCAAACCAGTTAACATGGCCAGCGAGATCATTAGAATATTTTTTAGAAATGAGAGCCGCTGTAGCCTCGTTTTTACACTCTATAACATAGTACTTTTTATCCCCCACAGCCCACAAAACGTCAGGTCCTGTATTTGACTGTTTTTCCGGCCTTTGCCCAACAAAACCTATATGATAGGCGATCTCAGATAGGGCGGCTTCAAAGCTGTTATACGAGTTAGGGGCAAAAACCAAATCACTGGCAAGGCCGTTCACTTCAATAATCATTTCGTTAGCGGAACTAAATCTTTGCTTTAAAAAATCAGAGCAGATTTTAGCCTGCTCCATATTGGCCGTTTGTATTTTTCGGTATTCAATACCCACCATAGGTTTAAGAATATTGAGGCTTTTCTTAGAAGCCGCCGTTAAAACCGACTGTGAGCGCACTTTATCAATGTGGTGAAGGTATTCTGCCTCCTGTTGCATCATCCATGCCGCCACTGCATTTTCCTGTTCGAGAGCAACAGCGCCTTCCATACACTCTACAGCCTCTGCGAACCGATTGCCTTGGGCGGCGTCGAACGCTTTGCGTTGTAAAACTACGGTTTCGTTAATTTTGGTTTCCTTCGGGTATGAAATTTCAATTAATGCGTTCTTGGCCTGCTGTACCCATTCTGGATTTCTTGAGAGCAAAATGTTGATTACCTCTTCTATTGCTTTCAAGCCCTTTCCTTCAATCTGTGCAGCGACTTGACTTGATAACTCCAACTGAGCCTGCGTCGCGGGAGTTAGAAAATCCTTCGCGCCCTTCATGTTTAATTGCCGTATAAGGCTGGCCCCCATTAGAATAACGGCGCAATAATCATCTGTCGATCTTATGCCCCGCCCCATGCCTTGCTCAATCTTTTGAATTTGTTTAGATCGGTAGGCTTTGCTTCCCGAAAGCACCGCCTGCTCGATTTTATCTCTTAGTCTGTGAACATCAGGTAGGCCATCTATCACTAAAAGACGACACGCCCCATCTGGTAAATCGATACCTTCATAACGGTTGATTATTACCATTAGCCCGACATGGCCTGAGCATAGTTTTTCTACGCCATCATCTATATTATTGGTATTCAGCACCAACTGCGCAACGTCCTTCCAATACTCAGCCCTGTATCTGGAGGGAACGATTACAACAACATTTTCTTTCTTGCTAAATCCACTAACGAGAGTTTTTATTTGATCGTCGGTAGTATTTGGGTTTAACTCCTGCGGGATTAAGATCATTCTGTCGCCAATGTCATTAGCCGTTTTGGGGCTGATCGGTTCTTTGACGGACTGAGGATTAGCGTCAAAATCAGAGACAAGAATAGTGTCATTAGCCAATGTGGCCGTCATATAAATGCGTCTCTTAGCTGTCGCAAAACTTGGTATGGATGAGATTGGCAGGCATGGCGCAGAAATTTCGAGTTGTGTGCCGCCAAATATACAGCGACACAGGCTTAGAATATCTTTTATCAAGGGCCAGTTAAATTTCAAAAGATCATCAGTTTTTGCAGCGTTTATTGTTTTAATTATTTGGTCTTGCTTGTCAATCCATGCCCAATACGGCACCGTAATGAGGGCGCGTGGGTCGCCCTGTTCCAAATCCTGAGTTCCGACGGTATCTTGTCCTTGAAGGTCTTGCTTGAATAGAGCGAGAAGACTTGTATAAATTTCATGAGTATTGGGAATGTTAAGACAGAACTGCTGCTCAACAATCGCCATGCAGGCATGGGCATCGTCGATAATGATGCTGCCAATTTCTATTTTTGCCCCTTCACGGCCAACGCCAAATTTTGACATGCCGTTAATGAGAGTTCTGATATTAGTGACAAAAATGGCTTTCCCCTGCATAAAGCGTGGATTGGTAATTTCATCCACAGCTTCAATGCCGAGGCTCTTGGCTTCTTTTAGAACTTGTTCTGTAAGATATTTATCTGGAACAATGTAAACGGCTGGCCCTTGGTCTTCATTTAAGCAGGCTTTGAGCATTAACAGACCCACGACTGTCTTTCCGCTCCCGGTATTCATCTTGACAACCAAGTCTTTTTCATTGCGTCTAGAAAGCCATGCACTCAGAACCTCGCCCTGCACATCCCGTAAATACGTATATTTTTTATCCTTTGCGGGTAACGCATGGAATATTTTTTGAGGGTCAAAAATTGTGTCGGCAGATTTTCCAGTATTCAGTTTTTTAAAATCTAATGTCACGATATAAAGTCTCCGTTTAAAAAATGGGATTATGCGGTAACGGCCTTCTCGACGAGAGCGGTGGCGAGGTGTTCGTGCAGGGCGTTGTACTTGGTGAGGTGTTCTTTCAGGCTGTCGCATAGGGCCATCAGTTCATCGACTTTGGCGACGATCCGCGACTGTTCGGCGAGAGGCGGGACAGGAATTGAGAGGGCCTGCGATACCGAGAGATAAAGGCACGGCTGCGCGTTTTGTTTTACGCCCTTCCAAATCATCTTTTGCAAAAATGGTGACTTCAACGCCAGCGCCAGATATTCAACGTTTATAAAGAGTGGCTTGATAAGAGTGACGCTTCTCACAATCACCATGTCGATCTCGGCCTTGCAGATCGACAACCGGCCTGTTGTTGCTCCAACCGAAACAACCAGAATATCGTTTTTCTCGGGCTTGCATCGCCCCCAACATTTTTCAGCAATTTTTTGAGGAACAAAGTCAGTATTGCCAAGGTCTAAATAGCCATCGCGAACATTCTTAGCGGTGACGAGCGGTACCTGAGTAGTATCACGCGTCCGTTCAGGGGTTAAATGCTCTCCATCCGTTACGAGTTTGGAGCAGTTTAATAGACTTTTCCACTCCCACCCCTTCGGTAGATCGTAAAGTGCGTCAGCGTCTAATATTTTTGACTGTTCTTTGTCTTTTCTGATCTTGCCCGCCTTAACCAGCTTCTCTTTTTCTATCTTTATACGTTTTAGCAATTCGTTGGCAGGTTCGTCTTTTGGGTTTTGTGGGACGAGTTTACCCATGACGGCGAGTTGGAGGATGGTTTGTTTGAGGGCGTCGATGCTGCTCTCGGTCGAGAAGAGGCTCGCAAAACTCGCGAAGAGGCTGCCGGAGCTGCTGGCGATACGCAGCCAGTTTTTCTGAAACTCTGCGGCGGTCTGGCTTTGGGTCAGAGTACCCAGCAGCGCCTTGACCAGCATTTCATGCGCTGCGGCAGCATCTTCTTTCTGCGCCTCCAGCCGGTCGCACAGAGCCATTAGTTCATCAACTCGAGCAACAATACGTTTTTGTTCAAAAACCGGAGGAAGTGCGATTACAGTGTCAGTAATTTGCTTCCCAGAAAGGTGATCTACTGTCGTGTATGCTTTTATACCTTGGAGAAGCTCTAGTCGTTTTCCAAGTGAGGCAGCAATAAAAGATTGTTGAGTTTCATTTTCAAAGAAAATTAATCTAGACACCCGTTGGTTTAGAAGAGCTTTCTTCCCTTGCCATCTAGCGACACGGAACTCTCCATCCATACTTATCAAGTATTCTCCTTTATCAACAAGGAACTCCTCCCTATACTCCCCCTCAAAAAAAGTATGTGGGTTTGAAAAGCCCACATCTCTAATACGAATCAAAGGGAAGCCTGCACCATGTTCGTTAAACCCTGAGGACTTAAATGCAAAACCCGGCTGACAAAAAGCAACTTGCCCAAGACGCGCCCATGCCCAACCGCTTGGCAATTCGTAAGACTTTTCTGCGTCAGTTATATCGATAAAAGATTTTTCTTCTTTAATTTTTCCAGCTTTAATAAACTTTTGCTTTTCAGCCTTGATGAGTTTTAAAAGTTCGCTGGCAGGAGCATCTTTCGGGTTCTGAGCGACAAGTTTCCCGCGCACCGCTAGCTCCAAAATCAGTTCACGCAGCTTTTTGACGCCGTTCGGCGCAAGGGAGGCCATCTGTAAACGACCGTTCCACGACGATCCTGTGGTTATTTCAGGCTCCTGTGCCTGTTCGACGACTTTGAGCGCCCTCATGCGGCTTTACCTTCCAGCGCGGCTGCCAGAATTGTCGCCAGCTCTTCCCGTGTTTCTCTCATTTCAGCGCGAATAACACTCAGTTTTTTAAGAACTTCATCCGGGTCGTGGCTGACGGCCTCCGGGGCATTGGGATTTTTGATGTCGAGGTTATAGTTCCGCGCCTTAATGTCGGCGATGCTGACCTTCCATGCACATTCGCTCTCAACACGGTCTTTGAAGCCGTTTTTCTCCTTGCCCCACCACTTCTCCTCAGGCGCGAACTCCTCGATACGCATGGGCTTGCCTTTATTGTAGGACTTCACACCTTCGGGATAGAGATGTTCATAGAACCAGACATCCTTCGTGGGGCTGCCTTTGGTGAAGAACAGCAGGTTCGTCTTGATGCCGGTATAGGGGTTGAAGACGCCGTTCGGCAGACGGACAATGGTGTGGAGGTTGCAAGTTTCCAGCAACTCTTCCTTAATACGGGTCTTGATGCCTTCCCCGAACAGTGTGCCGTCCGGCAAGACCAGTGCAGCGCGGCCCCCGTCTTTTAACAGCTTCATAATCAACACCAAAAACAGATCAGCCGTCTCACGAGTGCGGAAGTTGGTGGGAAAATTGCTCTCGATGCCATCTTCCTCCATGCCGCCGAAAGGCGGGTTTGTGATGATGACATCTACCCGGTCTTTAGGACCATAGCTGGCGAGCGGCTTGGAGAGGGTATTATCATGGTGGATGTTGATCGGCACCTCGATGCCATGCAGAATCATGTTCGTGGTGCAGAGCATGTGTGGTAGCGGCTTTTTCTCGACGCCGTGAATGTTATCTTGCAGTAATTTCTCATCTTCGGCGGTCTTAACCTGCTTTTTACGGATGTGTTCGATGGCGCAGGTCAGGAACCCGCCAGTTCCGCAGGCGGGGTCAAGGATGCGCTCTCCCAGCTTCGGGTTGACCATGCGCACGATGAACTCTGTTACGGCACGGGGGGTGTAATACTCCCCGGCGTTGCCTGCACTTTGCAGGTCTTTCAGGATTTGTTCATAAATTTCGCCGAACAGGTGGCGCTCCTGCGCCTTATTAAAATCGATGCCTTCCTGAATTTTATTGATGATCTGGCGGAGAAGCTGCCCAGACTTCATATAGTTATAAGCGTCCTCGAAGAGAGCGCGGATGACATAGGCGCGTTGATCCTTGCCCTTGGCTTGCAGGCTCTTCAGGGCCGGGAACAGGCTATTATCAATAAATTCTTTTAACTCATCTCCCGTGATCCCCTCAGGATTGGCTGCCCAGTTACGCCAGCGGTATTTCTCCGGCAGGGGAGACTTGTACTTGTCGTCAAGCAGTTCCCATTCCTGTTCACGGTCATCAAAGATTTTCAGGAAGATCATCCAGACGAGCTGGCTTATGCGCTGGGCATCCCCATCGACGCCCGTGTCTTTGCGCATGATGTCTTGAATAGATTTTATTGCGTTACTGACAGACATTTTTTATTCCTTATCTGACTTCCGTGTATTCTGTTCCGTTTACAGCATCCAAGGCTTCAAGTTCTGTTCGCTTACCGTTATCACTTTTTTCGCTTTCTTCGGTCACTGGTTTTTTATCCTTATCAAGAAGAATATATGTCCACCGTTCTACCCTGCGTGTGTCATAGGTGTAACCACATATTGCAAAATAAGGGGTTTCTTGATTTCCGTTGTGGCTATAAATTTTCATTGTATCGGGCATCGTATATATCTCCTTTGAAATTCTTTGCTATCCGTATAACTCACCTTCAAGTTCTTGCACAGCCTTGATGTAACCATCACGGCCACCAAAAGGCTTCACCAGCTCCGGCGGGGTGCCGAGGCGGCTGAGGGGGTCGATCTGGAGGATTTTGATGTCTTCAATGTGTTCAATGCCCGTGTCGGCGTATTTATCCAGCAGAGCCTCCAGCACCTTCCGGGCTGGTTCGCCGTACTTGGCGAAATAATTACGCTTTTTGACGTTATCGACGCGCTCACGACGGGATAGCGGCGGCTGATCGAAGGCGACATGGCAGATGAGATCGAAGGCATCGACCCTTTTGCCCAGCTTTTTCTCAACTTCCTGCGCCAAAGGCTCCCACATCACGCCCTGCGCTGCCAGCTCATCAATGACGGCCTTCTTGCGCTCTGCCGCGCTCCACCGGCGAATAAAGTCGTTCATGGTGGCAAACTGCTTGCGGACGCAGGCGCGGGTGTAATCCTTGAGGCTTTCAGTAATCAGCTTCCCATCGGGCCCGTAGAACTGCACACGCTCGGCCAGAACATAGACATCCACATCGTTAATGACGAATTTTGTGGGTTTTGTCGTACCGCCGGGGCCTGTAGTGATACCGGGAGGCAATGGATCAACGATTATGCTGCCATCCCCCCCATTATCGCCGCCTGTACCCGGCTCATCTTCTGGCGGTACGGGCGGCTCATTGCCCTTTGGCTCGAATATCTGTACGGGATCGCCGTCAAAGTCAGGGTCGGCGAACAGCTCTGTCGCCTTCTTGAAGTCCATGATGGTGAACCAGTATTTATCGTAATCTTCATTGATGCGTGTGCCGCGCCCGATGATCTGCTTGAACTCCGTCATGGACTGGATACGCTGATCGAGTACGATCAGCTTGCAGGTCTGGGCATCGACGCCGCTGGACATCAGCTTCGAGGTGGGGGCGATGACGGGGTAGCGGCTCTCGGGGTCAATGAAGTTATCCAGCTCAGCTTTGCCTTCGTCTTCGTCGCCAGTGATGCGCATGATGTACTTACGGTTTTCCCTGACACGCTCGGGGTTCAGGTTAACCAACGCCTGCCGCATCCGCTCCGCATGATCGATGTTGTCGCAAAAGACGATGGTTTTCTGAAAGGGGCCGGTGGCTTCGAGAAACTGCGTAATTTTACGGGCGACCTGTTCGGTGCGCTGTTCCAGTACCAGCTTGCGGTCAAAGTCTTTCGTATTATAAATGCGGTCTTCGACCTCATAACCGAATTTATCCAGCTTGCCTTTTTCAGGCCGGTATCCTTGCACGTCCTTGTCGAAGTCGATGCGCACGACTTTATAGGGTGCCAGAAAGCCGTCTTCGATCCCCTGCTTGAGGGAGTAGGTGTAGATGGGATCACCAAAATAATAGGTTGTGGAAACATCCTTGGTTTCTTTCGGCGTCGCCGTCAGGCCGATGTGGGTTGCGGATGAAAAATAATCAAGGATGTCGCGCCATGCAGAGTTCTCGGCGGCGCTGCCCCGGTGGCACTCGTCGATGACGATCAGGTCAAAGAAGTCAGGGGAGAACTGCTTATAAATGTTCTTCTCTTCCTCGCTGCCAGTGACGGCCTGATAAAGCGAAAGATAAATCTCGAAAGCCTTGTTGACCTGCCGCTTGGCGATTTTAGTCATCGCCGCGCCAAAAGGTTTGAAGTCGTTGTTTTTGGTCTGATCGACAAGGATATTGCGATCCGTCAGGAAAAGGATGCGCCTCTTGCGGCGCGACTTCCACAGCCGCCAGATGATCTGAAACGCCGTATAGGTCTTGCCAGTGCCGGTCGCCATAACCAGCAAGATGCGCTGCTGCCCTTTGGCGACAGCCTCGACGGCACGGTTGATGGCATTGGTCTGGTAGTAGCGTGGAGTACGCCCTAAGCCGTCATCATAATAAGGCGTCTCAACGGCTGCCTTAACTTCATCAGCATAGCCCTTCCACTGGCAATAGCGCTGCCAGAGGTCAGTCGGTGAAGGGAATTTATTGAGGGAAATCTCAGTTTCGACGGCAGCGCCCGTTCCGGTACGATCATGAAACAGAAAGCCATCTCCGTTACTGGAAAAAACAAAGGGGATGTCCAGCGTTTCGGCATAGTCCAGCGCTTGCTGCATACCGTCGCCGACGCGGTGATTATTGTCCTTGGCCTCGATCAGAGCGATAGGCAGATTGTTCTGCTGGTAAAGAATATAATCGGCTCGGCGTGCCTCCCCGCGTGTGTGCATCCGTCCCCGGACGATGACACGACCTTTAGTGAAGGAAACCTCTTCACGTACCTGCGACTGAACGTCCCATCCAGCACCGGCAATGGCAGGGGTGATGAACTTGGTGCAAATATCTCGCTCTGAGAGAGCCTTTTTGTCCACGTTCTTAGGCTCTCTTTCGTGTTTCTTGGGCGTCCACGTCGATCGCGTTCTTTTTAGCGTGAGAGAGGATCAGAACCTCCAGCATAGAGGCAATCGACCGATGCTCCCTCTGTGCAGCAAGGCGCAACAGCTCTTTAACTTCATGCGTGGTGCGTATTGTGATGGTTTCGTCTTTATTCTGAGCCATGTTGATACCTCAACTTTAATGTACTGCGAATGTACTGCATTATGGTAGGGCGGACAAGTGGTAACCAAGGTTTACAGACTTTATTTATTGAAAAAAGCCCATCTGCGGTTATGATGGAAGCGGCTTGTCCTTGTGACAGGCTGGGGCGTGATTTCCCCTCACATGCGGCCAAATAGCATCGGGCCGTTATCTGCGATGCCTTCTCGACCTATGTTGGGGAGGCAGTGAATAAAATACTCGCAAGCGGAATAGCTGCGCCGTTCATGTGACGGAATCAACTCCCCGGCTCCAGAGAAAATCTCTGGGGCCGTTTCCGTAGCAACAAGGGAGATTCGAATATGAAGAAATTTGCGCTGATGGCCGTCGTCCTCATGTTGACGGCCTGTAACCAAAGTGCCTTTTCGGGGTCTGGGTGCGGTTGGGCGCGGGACTGTCAAGCCGAAGAAATACAGCAGGATATGCACGCATGTACCGTCCTTAACAAAAAGTGGGTTGATAAAATGGCGTGTAAACGGCGTGTGGGAATGGCACATCCTAGCGACCCCCTCGATAATGAAATCTCCGCCTATATCGGTGTTCTGATCGAAAAAGTTAAAACCCACAAAATGACAGTGGCTCAAGCTGAGTATGCCTACCAACAGAAAGTCGCCGAGGTGAGCCAGCGTCTTGACCAAGCAAATGCCGAGAACCGCCGCCTAAATCTGATTGAGCGTCAGCAGGATATGCAAGCTGCTCAGGAGCGGGCGCGGCGCTTGGATCAGATCAATCAAGAAAATGATAATCGCCTCTTGAATAGTATGAAGCCGACCCAGCCTTTAACCACCACATACACCTCGCCAACCACCACTCATTGCTCGCCTGACGGCTATGGCGGTGTCACCTGTACAACAAACTAATGGCGAATAATATGAAAAAACTTCTTTCCGTTCTCTCAATCCTTCTTCTTTCAGCCTGTGGCACGACGGACAAACTTTCCACCGCCCTGCTGAACAGCGGGATCCCGGCGGGGGAAAGCCGGATCATCGTCAGCCGGAAGTCGGACATGCTCTATGTCGGAGCAGCCGCGCACGTCAGCGTCAACGGTGAGCAATTCGCCAGCCTCGGCAGCGGCGGTCAGGCCATGACCGACGTGAAGGCCGGACACCTGACCGTCTCTGTGGATGGCACGGGGTCGTTCCGCAGCTACAAGAGCGAGATAGACGCGAAAGCTGGCAAAACCTACAGCTTCCTCGTCAGCCCGAACCCGACAGTTGGAACCTTCCTCGGCGGCACTCTCGGCGACGCCATGACCTCCTCGCCAGAGGAGAACGCGGGTTTCTTCAAGATCGAAAGGACGAAGTGACCATGCTCAACATCATCGGACAAGGCAATGGCGGCTACTTAAACCGTGAAAGAAAATAATCTTCCCGGGCTTTACGCACTCGCGCGGAGCGGTCAAAAAATTTTCGTAAATTTTTACTTTTAGCGCGCGAGGAAATCAATTCTTCATAAGTCTTTCCCGTGTTAAGCGCGGAACGTCGTTTGCCCGCCAACGTCTTCGGCCCCGTGCTAAGCCCGCCATGCAAGCGGCAGCGCCCGCCGCGTAGTAAGTCTCGCCGCTGGCAGGGAGTTCCGGCTCGGGTTTTTGCGCCGCACGTCTTTTTCGTGTCCATGTTCATCTCCTTTTTTATAGCTTTTGAGTATTTATGCGAACCTGCATGTGATGGTGGTCGAAAAAGCCCCTTCATGGGGTTTATGCACACGCGCGCGCGACTGACCACGGAAAAATCGTGAAGTTCTCTCTTTTCCCACCTCCTCTCTACTGGGATGAGCGATATGAGCCATATTCTGCATTAGGACGTACACGCTCGGACGTTCTATTATTTAGGGGTTTACGCACGCACGCGCGTACTGATGGGAAATAAATCTTCATGCCCGCCTAATTGCCCCCGAAGATTACGAAGATGATGAAGGTGGCGCGATAACGGGAGTGGCTTCTTCTTCGGGCAAAGATTTATCTGTAGCCAAAGAAGACTCCGCCCCCGGGGGAGTGTTATCTTCGTCATGTTCAGTATCTTCGGGCAGACTCCAAATCCAGCCGTCCTTCATTCCAAGTTTCTTTTTAACGACCCCTATCCTGCCCGCAGCGCGGCGCAAGACGGCCTCGCTGTAACCAGTGGCATCCCCTTGGGGGTAAATATCGCGGACAGGCATAGCGCCGGAGGACAAAAGTTCCTTTAAGAACTCCTGCGCCCCGCCGCCACTGGCAGGTTTCACAGGGTTCAGGATTTTATGGGCATCCACCGTACCGGGGAGCCATCGAACCCGTGAAGTCTCAAAATTTCCTTCCAGAGTCACGCTTTCGATCCTGAATGAAAATCCATCCTTGTCGTTGCCAATGTTGTTCTTTAGAGGAACAAAATGCCTTATATCTGGGTTCACTGCATCCTTGACCACGGCGTAGCCTGCGCGGGCAGCGGCGATCAACCCTATGCTTCCGATGACCCGAGCCAATGCCTCTTGATCTCTGGACTTGTTGAAGTGCGTTACCAGAATAACAGCTACATTATATTGCGCTGCCATCACCGCCAACGGCGCAAGCAAACCGCGCATATCAGCGTTATTGTTGCTGTCGGTCTTGCCCATGTAAGCGCTGATCGGGTCAATGATCACGAGGCGCACATTGCCTATGCGCTGGATAGCCTCGCCCAACTTGGTTATATCCCGTGTCAGGTCAAAGGTGCGACTGCCTTCGATGCCGTCTTTGAAGGTCTTGACGGCTTGCAGAACATGGCAACACTTCACATCCGCATCCGCAGCAAGCAGACGCGGCTTGATGGTATCGGCAGCATCATCCTCGGCAGAAAGAATGATGACACTACCAGCTTCGGCTAATATTTTTTCGTCAGGCCATAATCCCGCCCGGCTCACAGTGGCGGCAAAAAAAGCCGTGATCTGGCTCTTGCCCAAGCCCGGATTTCCCGCCATGACCGTCAGCTTGCCTCGTGCAATATTACCAAGCCAAAGCCACTCCACGCGCTTCATTTCAACGTCTTCCATGCAGACTACCTCCAATTCTGAATTGTTTTTGTTCATTTCTTCTAATGCGGCGAGATTCTCCATCATACGCGGCCTCCACGACGGGCAAGTTCACGTCCTGCGATACTGTCCACGGTACGAGTCACTTCCTCAGATGACAGCGGCGGCGTGCATCTGGCTTCGTTCCACGCAAGGCACAATTCCAAAGCCAGACGCGGCTCAAGGCGGCATCGCAGTAGCTTTCCGGCAATCCGTGCTACAGCGTCGTTGCGCCCGCCCTCGGTCATGCTTTTAGCAAGTGTGCGCCATTCAGAAACAGGCGCTGGCTTAGACGCGGCAGACACCCGCACGAGAGACAAAAGCCATGCCGGAGCGCTTGCCATGCTGGCGGAACTGTCTATCGAGAAAGAGTATGCTTTTCCAGTTTCGTGAACGGAAGGCGGCACGACGACGTATCCACCATCACCACGTACATCCAGTCCTTTCCCTAGCCGTCCGGCGCTGTTCCTGATGGAGCCTTGCGCTGGCAATCCAAAATAGAGATGTCTCCCGCCACCACCCGTGATGACTTCAACGGTTGGGGGCAATTTGCCATGTTCTTGTTCCAGTTGGCGCAGAGAATATTCTCCATCTTCACCATCAATATCGAGTACCCAGAAGCCGTTTATCTTGCCCGTAGGAAGACCGATGTTGGCCTCCGGCCACGGCTGCCACCATGCGGTGATAGCAGCAAGGTCTTTACTGGCATCGTGAAAGCCCTTCGCTGTCAGAGGCGTTTTCCCTCGCGGGAGCAAAGGGAATAAATATTTTCCCGCCTGTGCATACGCAAGCGCAGATGATAGTTTGTTTTTATCGTCGAATTGTGTTATAAACGTCATACGTTCCTTCGCTTTCTTACCGGAAGAGTTTGGAATACAAGCCCGATCATGCTCAAACATGATTGGGCTTTTGCTTCACTAAAAACTATTAGGCTAAAGTCGTGGCTTGTGCCGTGCTGATTGCCTCCCCTTTTTGAATCCAATCATCCAGATCATCCTTGCGGTAAAAGATGCGCCCGAGTTTTATGAATTTTGGCCCAGTTCCATTGCATCGCTTCATAGCCAAAGTTTTTTCAGAAAATCCGCTATATTTAGCGGCATTTTTAGTGTCCATGCGTCCATCGGGCAGAATCACCACATCTTTTTCTTGTGTTTTCATTGAGTTCTCCATTTTTCCGCCGCATTATACATTATTCTATCTTTAAATATTTTTGCATTGCAAGTTAGTACTTTATTAGATACAATGATTATATAGAAATAGAAGTTTTGACCGCAAGGATGAGAAAAAATGACCGAAGAGGCTGGGGATCAAAGGAGCTGGGGGCCGAAATCACGCCGATCCGAAACGGTAACAATACGATTAGAGCCACGACTAAAATATCTAGCCGATCTTGCGGCACAGAAGCAAAGACGTAGCCTTTCAAGTTTTATTGAATGGGCTGTTGAAGACAGCCTGAGCCGTATCAGCCTAAGCGGAGATGGCAGCATCACAATCAAAAATCTAGAGAGCGACTTTGAAAAACGTCTATGGGATGTTGATGACTCTGAAAGATTTATGCGTAAGGCTATTCACTGCCCGGAATTGCTCGACACCGACGATCTAAAACTCTGGAAGATGATTGAAGACAGTCTTCTGTTGTTGCCCGCCCAAGACAGGACAGATACAGGTGCGCGGCAGTGGAACTGGGCAGCATTACAAGATGAGGTCTTTCCAACCATTCGTGATATATGGCCGAGCCTGATGATGGCGTTCGTCGGAACATCTGAAAAAGAACCTCGATCTTCGTCAGAAGAACGGAGGCGCTGGGTTGAGCATATGCGTAATACTGTAGCACATGGCAGGGTTTATCCACGCATTAAAGCAAAAAAAATCATGCCACCACCCGATGTAGGCACTGATGAAATACCATTTTAAGGAGAAAAAATATGGCCAAAAAATTTCAAATACTTAAGCGTGACGAACTGCGCAAGGTAAAAAAAGGCGAAACCCTCACGGAACACGGCATCAGCTTCCTGCGCCAAGAAGATGGCGACGGTGTTTTTAGCGTAAATATCATGGTTGACGGCCAGCGCATCCACCGCGTTGTCGGGAGAGAAAGCGACGGTACGACCTTGACACAGGTGGAACAGTTCATCGCTCAGGCGCGAACCGACGCCAAGCACGACAGGCTTGCCCTCCCAAATGGCCGAAAAACCTTCCTTTCTTTTGCCGAGGCCGCTGAAAAGTATCTCAAGGCTCTTGAAGAGAACGGTGGCAAGAACATTCCAGCCAAGCGGCAACAGTTAAAATCGCACCTGATCCCGTTTTTTGGCAAAATGCAGTTGGCAAAAATCAGCACACAAGATATTGACCGTTACAAGAAGTCTCGCAAAGAACAAAAAGCCGTCAGGGGTCACAGTCCAAAGACAGGCGCGACCACACTCAAAGAAACGGGTGCTTCGGATGCGACTATTAACAGAGAACTTTCTGTCCTTTCTCACCTGCTAAACAGAGCGCATGAATGGGGGTGGATCACCCATATTCGGGCAAAAGTGAAACGTCTCAAAGAAGCCAATGCCCGCATCGAGTATTTGACGACGGAACAAGCGGCACGGCTGGTAGAGGCCGCAAAGCATGATTCCAATCCGCAAATATACCCTTTCATCGTTATTGCGCTGGAAACCTCCATGCGAAAGATGGAAATTTTGTCGATCCAAATGAAGAATATCGACTTGGATCGAAAGGTGATCTATATCCCCAAAGCCAAGGCCGGGCGGCGGGAACAGCCGATCACGAACCATCTTGCCAAGTTCCTCAAAGGCTACATGGAAACGGAAAAGAGCCAGTGGCTTTTTCCATCCCCCGCGGCCAAGTCTGGGCATACAAGCGAGATCAGAGACCCGTTCCGTCGTGTGGTGGCGGCGGCAGGGCTTGATCCTGATAAAGTCGTCCGCCACACGCTCCGGCACACGGCGATTACGACGCATCTGGTACAGGCGGGGGTAGACTTGCCCACCGTCAAGCGGATCAGCGGCCACAAGACGCTGGCAATGGTGGAACGCTACGCCCATGCCAACGGAGAACACATCCGCGCCGCCATGGATAAGTTAGAGAAGCGGTACGGAGTCGTATGAACGGCTTGCCACGATTACACGAAAATTACACAAAGCCCATTCCGGCCAAAATCAAAAAGCGTCTTAACTGATTGAAATAAATGGTGATCCCGGAGGGATTTGAACCCTCGACCCTCTGATTAAAAGTCAGATGCTCTACCGCTGAGCTACGGAATCATAATATGCCACGAGACATTAAGGGATTTTCTTATAACAGGTCAATAGGTTGGGTAAAAATAATATGCTGTAAATGCGCAATTATATTACATAATTATTGCTTTCCTGCCGAGTCAAGGTGGACAGCCCGCGCCGCGCCGTTTAATCTGCCAGACACGCAAAACAACCGCAAAATACAGGGGATTCTCGATGGCCGCCGACATCAACAAGACACGCATGCGCGACACCCGTCTTCTGGTGCTTTTTCTCCTGCTGGCGGTCGTTTTCACCCAACCTGTGCTGCATGGCTGGCCGTATCAGCTGCTGCGCCTTGCGGGCTATTTCCTGCTGGTGGTCTGCGCGATCGGGCGGATGTACAGCACGGCCTTCATCGGCGGCGTGAAAAACGCCCAGCTCATCACCATCGGCCCCTATGCCATGTGCCGCAATCCGCTTTATTTCTTCTCGCTGCTGGGCGCAGCGGGTCTGGGGCTGCTATGGGGCGAGATCATTCCGACCATGATCGTCTTTTTCGGCTTCCTGCTGGTCTACATCAAGCTGATTGGGCGCGAGGAGGCGTTTCTGGCAGAAAAATTCGGCGAGAGCTTTGCCGCGTTCAAGGCCAGCACCCCGCGCCTCTGGCCCGATTTTAAAAGATACACCGCGCCAGACGAGCTTTTGTTCCAGCCGCGCTATTTCAACATGGCGGTGCGTGACGCGGTGTGGTGGTTCGTGCCCGCGCCCGCGTATGAGTTGATTTCATACCTGCACCATGCGCATATCATCCCGACGTTCCTGCGGCTCCCGTAGCGATGGCGGCGCAACCAGAAAAAAAGGATTCCCCGACTCCCATGATGGCGCAATATCTCGCCGTCAAGGAACAACATCCGGATTGCCTTCTTTTCTACCGCATGGGCGATTTTTACGAGCTTTTCTTTGAAGACGCCGTAACAGCCGCCGGCGCGCTCGACATCACACTCACCAGCCGCGCCGACACGCCGATGTGCGGCGTGCCGTGGCATAGCCATGAAAGTTATCTCGCCAGGCTGATCAAGCTCGGGCACAAGGTCGCGATCTGCGAGCAGGTCGAAACGCCGGAGGAGGCGAAGCAGCGCGGCGGATATAAAGCGCTGGTGAAGCGCGACGTCATCCGCGTCGTCACCCCCGGCACGCTGACGGAAGACACGCTGCTCGAAAAAAGCAGCAACAATTACCTCATGGCATTGGCGGATGCGGGCGGCGGCTACGGCATGTCGTGGCTCGACCTTTCGACCGGCGATTTCACGTTGCAGCCGCTGTTGCCGCACAACCTCGGCGCGGCGCTGGAGCGCGTTTCCCCGGGCGAGATCCTCGTCTCCGAAAAACTCACGCAAAACCCCGGCCTGTTCGAGGTGTTCGCCGATTACAAATCAAAGCTCACCGTCCAGCCGCACAGCCGCTTCGACAGCGAAAACGCCCGCAAACGTCTGGAAAAAATCTTCGGCGTCGGCACGCTGGAAAGCTTCGGCGCCTTCAGCCGCGCCGAAATCGCCGCCGCGGGCGCGCTGATCGACTATGTGGAGCTGACGCAAAAAGGCAAGTTCCCGCGCCTCTCGCAACCCCGCCAGCTGCAGCTTGGGGCGGTGATGGAGATCGACGCGGCCACGCGCCGCAACCTCGAGCTCACGCATACTTTGAGCGGCCAGCGGCAGGGCAGTTTGCTTTCGACCATCGACAAGACCGTTACCGGCGGCGGGGCGCGCCTGCTCGCCCGCCATCTCGCCATGCCGCTCACCGACCCTGCAAAAATCAACCGCCGTCTCGACATGGTGGAATTTTTCGCCGAGCGCAACACCCTGCGCGCCGACGCGCGCAGGTTTTTACAGCACTGCGCCGACATCGAGCGCGCCATCGCCCGCCTCAGCCTCGAGCGCGGCGGCCCGCGCGACCTTGCCGCCATCCGCGACACCTTGGCGCAAACCGTGCAACTGCACAAACTCATCAACACGGACGACCTGCCGCAAGGCCTCAAAGCCGCGCTTCAAGCGCTCGCCCTGTGGGGCTCGCACCATCCGCTGATCGACCAGCTCGAGCGCGCCCTCGCACCCGATCTGCCCGTGCTGACGCGCGACGGCGGCTTTATCGCCCGCGGCTATGCGCCGAAGCTCGACGAACTCATGCAGCTCCGCGACGACAGCCGCCGCCATATCGCAGGATTGCAGGCGAAATACGCGCAGAAATCCGGCGTCTCCGGCCTCAAGATCAAGCACAACAACATCCTCGGCTATTACATCGAGGCCACGGCCACGCACGCCGACAAGCTCCACGGAGATAAAGAGACTTTCATCCACCGCCAGACGATGGCGAACGCCGCGCGCTTCACAACCACCGAACTTTCCGATCTTGAGCAGAAAATCTCCGAGGCCGCCGGAAAAGCGCTGGCGCTGGAACTGCAGCTCTTCGCCGATCTGGTGCAGGAAGTGATGGCGCAGGCCGAACTGGTCGCCAAAACCGCGGCGGCCTTGGCCGCGCTCGATGTTTCCTCCGCCCTCGCCGAACTCGCCATCAAAAACCGCTACGCCCGCCCGCAGGTGGACGGCTCCACGACCTTCGACATCAAAGGCGGGCGGCATCCGGTGGTCGAAATCGCGCTCAGGAAGCAGGACAACGCCGACTTCATCGCCAACGACTGCGCACTTGCGGAGACTTCACGCCTCTGGCTGCTCACCGGCCCGAACATGGCGGGGAAATCGACGTTTTTGCGGCAGAACGCGCTGATCGCGCTGATGGCGCAGATGGGTTGCTACGTTCCGGCGGAAAGCGCGCATATCGGCACGGTGGACCGCCTGTTCAGCCGCGTCGGCGCGGCGGACGATCTGGCGCGCGGACGCTCGACCTTCATGGTCGAGATGGTCGAAACCGCGACGATCCTCAATCAGGCGACGGAACGCTCGCTGGTCATCCTCGACGAGATCGGCCGCGGCACGGCGACCTACGACGGACTTTCCATCGCCTGGGCCTGCCTCGAATATCTGCACGAGGCCAACAAATGCCGCGCCCTCTTCGCCACGCACTATCATGAGCTCACCGGCCTGACGCAAACCCTGCCGCGCCTTGCCTGCCACACCATGCGCGTCAAGGAATGGAAGGACAATATCGTCTTTTTGCACGAAGTCACGGACGGCACGGCGGACCGCTCCTACGGCATCCACGTCGCCAAGCTGGCCGGCCTGCCGCCGCAGGTGATCGCCCGCGCCGAAGAGGTTTTGAAAACCATCGAGGGCATGAAAGCCTCGGGCAAGCCCATGAAAGCCGCCACCGCCGATCTCCCCCTCTTCACCGCCGCGCCCGCGATGAGCGCCCCGCCGCAAAAATCCTCCGCCGTTGAGGACGCCCTCAAAGACATCGATCCCGATGCGCTCACGCCCAGAGATGCGCTGGAGACGCTGTATCGGTTGAAAGAGTTACTGGGCTAGGATTTCCTCATTTTGTCATCCCCGCGAAAGCGGGAGGGCAAAATAAGGGTTTGAATTATTGGGTAAATTTAAACCGAATTTCGCCTGTATATCGCCTGTGTACAATCCTTCACTTGAACCAAGTGCAGACCTCCGCAATATACCAAAATTGATGCATGTTTGTGAGATAAATTTTTGACAGCGCCTAATCGGCTTTCAAATTATGATCGCGCAAGTCAATAGTTTGGCTGTCAGCCAGTAAAATACTCGATCTCGGGTTTGTCCTTTCCAATTAGCACAAAGGCTCCAAGTACGTATTTATAGTCGTATTCACGATTTACCAAGTCCTTAAGTTTTCGTTTGTCCCTATCAAAGTCCTTCTGCCACCACCCCTTAAATTCTACAGCAAGCTTGTTGCCGCTATGGTCGCCACGTTTGTGTATTAATAAGTCAGGCCTAAGCCCTTCCTTAAAATTTGGAGTAGTTTTGGGATCGTCCATGCACTTATTGTACTCGCAATCTAGGTGCAATTCTTTAAATGCACTCGATTTTAATAGTTCGTTCATATATACCGCCACTCGGAACACAATGGCCTGTTCCATGCCTTCCTTTTTTGGCAATGGAGTTTCCTCCGCATACATTTTGCCTATGGCGGTTCCTAAGATTTTCTTAAGCTGGGCAATTTCATCATTTTCTACATTTTGCACTTGAGCCAACCTTTATCCGAACTCAATTTGAAGCTTTGATTTATATTTAATAAGAGGAATCCCATAAATTAAGTCACTATTTTCGTCCCCACCCTGAACTAGGGCTACTACTGAACTGTCTTCACCAATTATTGGCGTACCGCTACAGCCTTTGAACGCTTCATGCCCAGGATGCTGCATAGGTAATTGAAAAACGAATAAACCGTCATCCTCTCCAATATAGGTCAATCCTTGATAGGGAGTTCTGGTGGTTTCAAAATATGGCGTTCCAAAATGATAAGCGAGATTTGGATCAACTCTGCCACAAAAGCCATAACTGACATTCTTATCAGGAGGCTGTATCTCGCTTAATTCAAAAATAGTGACGGGCATCTCTTTGAGAATTGCCGAGTCATAATCTCTAATAATTTGATTATACGGTTCAAGTGTTGGAGGGACTTCAAGATAGCAGAAGTCTTTAGCTTCTTTTCTCAACCTCTTTGAAGCATGAATTAAACCACCGGGTATTGGATTGTTCAGTGGAATTACTAGCGTTCCATTACTCGGTTCAAAGCGAATCTGAGCAATTAAAGTCCTATTTTTCTTTTTAATGTGAGCCACAGTCAAAAGAATCTTTCGACCATGATGCTCGAATAAGCAACCGCTTCCCAATCCGCTATCCGGTATATTACTCGAATCTACGTTCACTAACTGAAACGATGAGTCAATTAGCGCTTCTTGATAAGCGGTCAATTTCATTTTATTAGCAATACACTAATCATCACTTACCGCGCCTCTCATCAATTAACCCATCGATATATCTGTCAAAGGCTGCGTGGGAATCTGCAATTTCATTTCTGATTTCCACCGTCTCGTCGATAAAGTTGCGATACAATTTTAAAGCCTTATGGGGATTTTCTTCTAATCTCAAACGGTCTTTTCGCTTCCTCCAATTCTCAATTGGGTCTTTTTTAATCGGCAGTTTATAATTTTTTGCTATCCAGTCGACATAGGCGAATCCGCCTTGTACTTGGCAGCCATTCAGGCGCGCAAATTCTTTTGCCTCATCTGTGGCGGCTGCTTTCCACGCCAAACAACGTACGATTACTTCGTCCCTAGTACACGGATTGGGCGTATCTCGGGAAAGAGTATCCAGTGAAATATCCGTTTCATCAATTAATTCTTCCATGTGCTCTGCCAGTGCCACTGCAAGTTCGGCAGCTTCAAATACGATCTTTTTGGAAATCTGCGAGC
Organism: Pseudomonadota bacterium; assembly: GCA_021849295.1. Taxonomy (GTDB): domain Bacteria; phylum Pseudomonadota; class Alphaproteobacteria; order Micavibrionales; family UBA2020; genus PALSA-926. Next base: position 176,021 of record JAJZTA010000001.1, read on the forward strand.
AAGCGTCGAAATACTCACTTGGTAACGGAGGGAAAACAGAGTTTACATTTTTGAAATATTTGGCAACTCGATCAGGAGGTTTTAAACCAACCCCATAGGTTAAACTAGCCAAGCTCTGCCTACTCAGAATATCTGAGGCGACCTTTAAATAAAATCTAGAGATAGTCGGCAGAACTCTCTCATGCTGTAAGCCGATGTGGTAAACCTCATTCCGGAAACCATGAAAAATATTTATTGTAACAGCTTCCTCATCATTAATTATTTTCAGGTTCTTCATGAACCTTACTTTTGCATCAAAATGACGCCGAACAGCATCATTAAGTGCATCGGTATATTCGTAAGGATTATTTGGAGCCCTCCACATAATTTCAGCTTGTTTATCCAGCGCCAAATGATGAAAGCTGATTTCAAGAGCATTGTCAGTTAACATCAAAGCAAAACGGGCATTGTTAGCATCGCCCTTTGAAATATGTTCTAGTGCGAGATCAAGTTGTTCCAGGCTGTTTAAGAGGATGCGAAATTGCAAATGTATCAAATTTCTTATTTTTCAGCGTTGGTAAATATGCTTAAAACTGCTTCAACAAGCACAGCAATAGGCGCAACAGCATCACCTTCTAACAAGAAACCGCATTCCAAATTCACTTCCTTTGATCGGTATAAGAAATTTGCAGAACCAACATATGCTGCCACTCCGTCCGCTAACACAACCTTTGCATGAAAAGTCTCGTTATATCTACTGTCGTTATTAGCGTGTTCAATCGTGTAGTCGAATATTTTGGTAGCTGCCTGTCTTAATGTTTCTCCATATACTCCAAATTTATTCAACTCACTCGAATCTTTCAGGATCAGAATTCTTTTTGAAGCTCTTGATGCATTAAATATTTCGGTAGCCCAAATTGCACCAGCGGCATCGATATACGGGGTCATAATGACTATGCGCGATTCAGCCTTTTGCGCAAGGTGCTGAAACGCGTCATTAGTAGCCGTAAGCGTAGTAAAGGATGCGCCAGCCAAGCGCTGTAATTCGGCTCCGACCAAACTGGGCTCCGGCGGAAGAGTAACAATAAAACGCGCTCGTCCGAGCGGGGCGATTAGGGAATCAGTCATGTGCCAGCCGTGGGTCGAAGTAACCAACTAACGAATTGCTATCCCTTGGCTCCCAGTTTGGGGCTGAGCCTCCACGTAAACAGGAGCGTGAGAGAAGGTGATTTCCTGCAATGCAGGTTACTTCTGATACCATGATGCAAGCAGGGCAAGCGCCTCCTCTTGAGTCACAAAGCGAACCAGAGCCGCATCGCAACTGTCTGGTTGAGAGTATGCGCCTTAAGAAGTCGCCTGAATGGTTTCTCCACATAGCTGAAATGTTTCCAAGGTCTGGAGTCATGCCTTTACGATACACGCAAAAAGCCAAATCCGCCGGAAAGATATGCTCCCCTAGTCCGTCTCTATCTATGCCAGATGCATCTGCCAGTGAATGCATGACTTGGTGAGATAGACTATGAAGCAACATGTAAGTGTACGGACAAAGAGATCGAGTCAAACCTGATCGTCCTTCTCGGTTTTTGAAGCCGTCCAGGAAAGGCTCAAAGTCTGTATAGTTTTCGAGGAAGGCTGCCCCAATACTTTTCTCTTCGTCTGGAGACGGCAAACCATCCACCTCATTCGTAAGAAGCCATCGTTTTACTCTCGCCTCATCAAGCTTAAAGTAAAGCGCCTCATTCTTTTGCCGAGTAACGTAAATGGGATGCTTACCGTTTGGAAGTGAAGCAAATGCATTTAATCTAACAGGCATGGGGACTTGACGCCCATTATGTTCTCTATTGTAAACAGGAGTTGAAGAAACACGGGTAAATCCAAAGCTAAATTCACAAATCGGGAGTCCGCGTATTAAAACCAGTTCTTCTATGCCTATAGCACTCATCAAAGAGCCGGTAGCGTTCTTATACAATCCCAAAGCCGTGGTATTGCCCACCGCGTCACAAATCAATCGGTCAGGATTCAACACATCAACAGCCTCGTGACGTTCAAATTTCTCACTAACATGTTCAGTCTTAAAGCGGTCATGCTCAATTGTCAGTCGAATTGGGTCGTACCTTCTCGCCCATGTGTTTCGAGTTTCTACCCCGCGACGAAGTGAAAGACTGTTAACCTCACCGCGTTCAATTACTCCGTCTTGGAACCATTTTTCCTTTAGGTCGGCAGCGCCTTTTAATAACTCCTCTACACGATTTACCTGATTTCTCTGTTTTGCACGCTCTGCCCATTCCAAATGATCCGTGTAATCCTGCCATTCTACGCCTCTACCGATGCTATTGAGCGCGGACATAATTTTATCATCGCTTGGCGTGTTGAAATCAAAGCCATGAATGTTTGCGACGCGTAACAGCAGTTGTTCTTTTCTGTCCTCATCAGGCATCAGCAGATCAACGACGCTCCTGTCTCTAAACTCTATAAATGTCCCTTTTTGCGTATAAAAAGCCGAGTTAGCGCGATATGAAATGGGAAGCATATTGACTTCAAGATATTCCCAATTTCTGCCTCCACTTCTTTGAACATTAGTCAACACATCAAGGGTGTGATTATCATGCTGCTGGAAGTCACGCGTTTTTCCACAGCCCTTACAAATAAATTTCCACTCAGAAAATACAGGGCTGTCATTATCAAGACTGAAATCTTCGCTACCGCAACCACAGAGCGTAAAGCGAGCTACGCGCTGTCTATTATTATCATAGTAATTCCTGTGGGGGCTTAATGGCTCCAAACTTCCAGACCAGTGAACATAAACGACATCAACCTGTGTCCAACGAGGCTCATGATTTTCACAGCGCCTTGGCAGCGGGTGATTAGCCTGCTCCTCAATCGACTGATACTCTTTTAACCTTCCACAAGTGGCACATCGAAACAAAAGCGGGTATGGCACATACCCCATCACAGAAGGTTCATTGAGCTGAAACTGCGCAGGGTCTAACTCAATACGTTGCGTGCGCTGGTTATAGAATGGGTCATCAAGTATTAGCTGTATCGGCGTTTCATCCGGTAAACGAACTTGGGAACCTCTGCTATGCCAATTCGAGGTTATCTCATTTATTCCCTTGTAAATTAGTAGCCGCGTTGCATCTTCAATTTTCAGTAATTCCCTATCTATCGGTACTGAACGACAAATTCCTTTAGCCCCTTCCCAAGTGAAAAGGGTTCCTGGGGCGTAGGTTGAGGCTAACTGCACCTGAGATCGAAACATCGAAGGAGGTCTAGGTGGAGCGTTTTCGCCTTGGTTACTAAAAGCGTTCTCAATTCGTTGGGCTTGATTTCTTACGGATTTGTCTTTCCAATTCTTCTTTTTTTTCTGCCCGCTATCCGAAGGAGTATTTGTCATGCCTGAAACTCCTCTGGTGTGTCTAAATCCATTTCCGAAACAGTGCCTCTTTGACTACGTATTGCCCGCATAACTGCTATTAATTGCTCCATGTTAATTTTTCTCTGGCCGCTTTGTGCGCTCATATCGTAGCCCCCGCCAGTAATCACTCCTGCCTCGTCTACATCACGTAATGAGGTCATTGGCGGTTTAAACGAAGCACCTGAATCCTTCCAATATTCGTGAAACTTAATGGAGGTATTTAGCTTTCTCATGCTTTTTCCAAAGTTCATGATCTCTTGTTCAACGAGCGAACGATATAGTTCCGAATAAATGGGGCTGCCATATCTCGCCTCTCCCCGCCCTTCAAATCCAATGGCGCGCAGAACAAAACTGCCGATTTCATCTGTGAAAGAAATCAAATCCCGTTTGGCATATCCGGCTATTGCTGAAGTCACATCGTACGAGTCAACTCTATCTTTGGCATCATCTGGTGCCGATAGAAATAATTGAGCCTCTTTTAAACTCGCCCAAGCTTGTACAAGTGAAGCCATTACACGCTTTAGCGCATTTTCCGCCCACCTTTCCACTGCAGGGGGCGCGATCATCCGTTCAAGGAAGCGATGGAATATATCATGAGTTTCGACAACATATCTGTCTCTTCTGCTCTGCGGTGTAGGCACTAAGACTACAAAGCCCACATGCGTTCGCCCCACACGGCTGGATGCCTGAATGTATTCAGCGATATCGGAAGGAAGCCCAGCAAAGAACATACTGTTGAAACGATCTACGTCCACGCCGTGACTAATTGCCGAAGTTGCGACAATGCTGCGCAAAAGACGTTGCAAGTCTTCGTACTCTTTATCTGGATTGGCTTTTTCGGCCTCCTCCATAATTTCTTGAATTTCCTTCATATCAATGCCGCCTGAGATGAGGCTGCTCTCGAATTTCTCCAGAACTTGGTGAGAAAGCCTATGCTGTTGCTTTACCGCACTCGCTAAGGCGTCCATAACTTGGTCGCCACCTTTTTTGTTTGTTACATAGGCCAAGGCAATTCTATGAAGATCGATTAACGCCATGATATCCGCGTGGCTCTTGCTACCAATCGCACGCTCAATCGCTGAACGTCTCCAACCAGAAGTAAGATCACTTCCTTGAGCGTTTAGCAGCTTGCCCATTGTTACATCGCGCTTAGCTTCATCTAACATGCCGCGCCACAATTCAGTTACAATCGTATGAAATGCCCCCAAAACCGTAACAGTCGTTACAGTATGAGTAAAATTGTTCGTCATAATGGAAACGAAAAGTCTCATCCACGGTGCTGTTAATTCCGGGCTGGAATCTATACCGCGACGCTCTTCAAGGGCCGTTCGTTCTAAGTTTGAAACTGGTGCTTTTTCTGGCTGAGCAAAAAATGACCGATATATATCAGAGCCTGGATACGGAAACCTGAGCACTCGACGTTGATACAGCACCTCAAGCTGCCTATCAGGATTCGAAATTGTAGCCGTAGCCGCGATTACCTTGGGCAGCCGAGGGCCACCCCAAGATTTCCCATCCCATACTTTGGATACGGAGAGCTCATTCCCAGCAATTTCAGAAATCTTTCTAAGAATCGTTTCAAATAGCGTGTCAAATAATCCTGAAAAAGTGCCGAGGCTTTCCTCCAATAAGTGCGCTTCGTCTTGAATTATCAAAGAGGGAAATGGGTCATAAAATATTTTTTCGCCATTCTTGAAAGCGGGAAATACTTCACGATAATTCTCATCATGCATCTTCTCAAGCAGACCATTTTCAATCCAGGGGGAATTCAAATGCCCGGAAGGAGCAACAGCTCTTGCAAGACCAAACATGCCGATCAACTGTCGTATCGTGGATGTTCTGTGGCCCAACATTGCCATTTTATCGATAGTGCCTAAGATTACCGATGGAGCCCTCTGATAAATTGTGTCGTCGGTCAATAAAAAGGGTAAATGAGTTTTAACTGCCGAAGTTATGTTGTAATTACACTTGGAATTAAAACACACAATCCCTAGAATATTTGTTGTTTCGTCTTCTGCTTCAAATCGGCGCAATCCGGTTGGTGAGTTACAGACTGGACATTCGGGAACCTTATTATAAGCAGAGCGAAATTCCCTGTAGCGAGCGGCGTCTTTGCGCAATTTGTCTGATTCAAATTTCGCACCTTCTTCTAATCCTTCGTCATTCGGGTGCTCATCATTGGTAATAAGTGGCACGACAGCTGGAACCTGAGCATAACGATTTGGAGTATTTGTCCCACCTACCCAGAAACCGATTTCAAAAGGCCATTGGCCGATAAATCCATCCCGCTTTTGCTCACTGCGCCTGACAATTTCAGCATGAGCAATTAGTTTTAGTAGTCTTTGTCCTTGCTGCAGGGTTAACAATCTCAGAGGGTATCTAATCATGGCTGTAACGCCACGGGATTTTCCACGCAAACGATCAACAAACATTGCAAAGAGTAATGTTCCATAGAACGCCTCTGATTTACCGCCGCCAGTAGGGAAATACAAAAGGCTCGCGGCATCTTCATCGATTGTGGGGTTTTGGTACTCCTTAAATTCAGTCATTCTCGAAGTTAAAGTTGGAATGTGAGCTAAGATAAAGGCAAGCTGGAACAACCTCCAACCTCTATCTGGGTCATTCTTATCTCTTTGTAGGAAGGATCTATTGGTGAGTATCCATGCTTTATAAGCTGCCGAACGGCGGATTAGCTGATCTTTTTCTGAACCTGTTGCATTTGGTAAACGTCGAAAAGCTGCCTGGGATTCAATCAATAAATTAATCCCACGGTCAATAAATGAAGCTTCTTGTTTTTGAGCTTTAATGTCCAGCTCTAATCTTGAACTCTCAATGTCCGCCTGTTCTTTGTCTAGTCCAGTACGGACAACTGTTTTTTAATCTCTTTAGTTCATCATCCGCCCACTTTGTGTACTCTTGCGGCAACCGTAATAATTCCGATACATCAAACTCCTCAGAAGCCAAAACAGCAAAGGAAACAGGGAGTTTGTCGATACTCCGAGGCAAAATTCGTGGTTGAATAAAGCGAGGAGCCCAGGTCGTTGAAAGCTGAATATCTTCACCAATCGGCTGGTGCTCAACGCCACAATTGAGTCCTATCGCATGATAGTTCAGAAAATTTCTAAATCGATAAGACGGCTCCACTCGATCTAGCTTGAGTGAGCGATGATGAATGCTAGGAAACCGAATTTTAAACCCAGCACAGAACATCACATCTGTCTTCGTTCTCGCCTCCCGACGAGTAACCTCAGATGTTTCGTTGTCCAGAGTTACGCGTATTGAAGCTCGATCCAAATCAACATAGTCGCGAATTCTATCAATTTGGATAGTTACCCTGTCCAACTTAGGCAGTAAGTCATTGATCGGAACTGGCATGGCTTCAGCGCGCGCCCTAAAAGCTCGCCACGCTTCTGCCGAACCAATATCTGAAGGAGATACCCTCAGATTTCTCCAGGCGTTTCTAATACCTTCGGGAGACTGTAGCCAACGAGACACTTGATCGATGACAGTTTGGCGCAGAAGCTCAGAATAATTTCCAATTTCTCCGGCCAATTGCTCCGCATCACGAGAAATATTCCAGCGAAAGACGGGTAAAACAAAGTCTATTCTTTTCCATTTCGCGGGCGTATCCGCAGGCGCAAGTAAATCATACGGAATCATTCGACCACGCTGTATCAGTCTCCCAATCCGTAATCTGGCTTCAGCGGGCTCGGGACTATTTTCTGCTTCTTCCTCGGCCTTACGATACGCAAGAAGATCGTCATCGCTCGGCTCTAAATGTATTCCTCGCTCTCTATAAGCATCAATGCGAACAGCTTGCTGAATGCGATTTCGTGTAGCGCGAACCTGATCCTTCTGTATTGGAGTAAGCGTTTTCCATTGCGGCTGCTCAACTCCCTCAGCGGTAAATCTTTCGATACGCAGTTGAGCAATTCTTGCATCAATTTCTTGTTGTATGGCTCGAACAATCTCGAATTCGATTTCTAACCCAAGATTTTCATCGTTAATTTCATCCCACTCAGGCAAAATACGCACATAGGTTGAGAAACTTGGCTCAAAAAGAGCCTCGCACGACGCGCTTTCGCCCACTTGAAAATCAATGCCAAGCGCAGCAATTCGAATATCAGAAGTATCATCTTCATTTCGCTCATCGTATCGTGGCAATAACTGTCCAGAGACCACAGCCCTGCGAGGGGAACTTCCGTAAATAATTTTTCCCTCTTCACCGCTACCAGTAACTCTAGTTACGGTGAGATTCACAATCGCGTTGCAAACTGCTTCTTTCAATTCTTGGTCTATTGATCCAAGTTGCTTTTTGCTAAGCCCTAGCATTATCGCCTCTTTCTTCAGTTTTATCGGAAACAATGCTTACAAAATTTTCCGCAGCGGCTCTCAATTTTGTAACTTCTTTAGCCCGTTCAGGATTGCTTGATTGAGCGCCATAGCTATCTACAAGTATGCTCCGGTAAGCGTCGTGGAAATTGATTGCGGCTGACATTCGGTGACTACGCTGCGCGATAACCGCCCATGTCCAATATCTTAAAGCAATTGGCTCACTAAACGACAAAGCCAACATAAAAGCCCTAAAGGTATTCCAATGTCTTGGTGCGTGCGGTACTACTTCATGAATCGGAATGTTCAATTGATCTTCAATGTCGATCCAATAACGAGCATTCTCCACAGAGGCTTCAGCTACACCCATTTTTTGGACGAGAAACGTTAATTTCTCTGTTATCGAGCGGCCGGATATTTGCCGAAATCTCTTCAAGACTTCTACGTGGTACTCGCGGATTTCCTCTGCTGCGCGTGCTGTAATATTCAATAACGGGCGAGCCATTTCCAAAAATGACTCGCCAATCACACAAACATGTTCACCCTTTTCAACATGTTTAGCTTCAACCTCCGTAAACAACGGAATTGCGTGACTTCGATCCAATACAACCAATTTCGTTCCGGGCTTTGCCAACAGTAGCTGCCCGCCTTCGAATGAAAATTTCAAAATCGGCTGATTAGCGCGCACCCTGCCTGCCAAGTCGACCACCGCCGCAGCAGGAAACACAATATCATCTGCGGGCTCAATATCTGCTTCAATTAAGAAACGTGAATTTTGAACTCTCTCTATTGCTTGGACAGCACGCTCACAAAAGTTTCCATTCTTGGTTTTAGTGATGCCAATTCCGGATATGTGGATATCCGTTGGACGTCCCTTGCTGCGCTTTGAATGGTATCGCTATCAATAAGAGTTAATACTGTTTCAGGTAGCCACGGCCTTGCAAGCAAGTTCATTATAGTTGAACGGGCTGGCGCGACGAAAACTGCTGTTTTGATTGAATTACGCTGTTTGATAGGCAAGTCAGAAATGTCTTTCAATCCCGCTTGGTCAAAAAACTGCAGCATATCTTTGTCAATTCTGCTTTTCACTTCTTCGCCGATTTCTTCATCGTTGCAAAGAATTTCAGTAGCAAATTCTGCCAACATGTCTTTCGGAAAAACAATGACGGCACGGGAACTTGATTTTAAAAACTTACGCTTTACCAGATCACGTAATAAGGGCGCCATTGGTGTTAATTGTTCTGTGTTCTCCCAAACCCTCTCAATCAGATTGCAAAGAGTGATAACCTTTTGGCGACTGTTCTGAGCCCAGCCACCAAAGGAATTTTTCAAATCCGCGATATGACCGCCTACGCGATATACCGCCATCATATCCGCAGCGGCATTGGCTCCGATTTCTTTCTCAATAAAGTTTCCTAACTGGCTTTGGGAGCCAGGAAGTGACGCGCAACGGCTTATTACTCCAATTATTTTTTGTAAGCGGGTTGCATTTTCTGCGTCACCTTGGTCATTGGCTTCATTTCTGGCTGAGCGTAGTTGCTGAAGTAGTGCTGCTACATCGCCGCTATAAGTAATAATATCAAAATCTTTAACTGCGCTGTATTCAGGTGCGGGATAATCTTTGCTTAAAACAATGTCGGGGTGTGGCGCAAAAACAACGCTCGATGCGCCTGGTCTTCTTTTGCCTTTCTTCTGCTGAGGATGGGCAAAACACTCAAACCTAAGTTTATCATATGTCCACGGATCGTCAGTTAGCGCAACAATTGGAATTGCGGGGAACCGGGCCTCTACTTCCTTTAAAAAGTCTTGAACTTTGTTAAACCAATTCTTTCCTAATCTATCTCTGCCTGTCTTATCTAAGTCCAAGTAAATGACATCTAAGGGAGCGGGCATTTTACGCAGAGAGTTCTTAATACTTTCGTTATCACGCAATCCAAACAAATAAAATTTAGCAGAAACTGGGTCATCCGAAGCACCAAGTTTATTGGGCTTTCTTGTCCGACTAATTTCAGATAAATCTGTTTTTGTTCCCACTCGCCAAAGTAATTCGCTCCTACCGGCGTCACCAATACATGGGCCGGAAGGCATCGTTTCATCAAGACATGGATTTCTAAATTCAGAGTATTCCTTGCCATCAAGTGCGCGTCCGGAAAGTCTTTTTACCCGCGCTAAAGTTTTGTGGTAATCGTTATATGCTTCATCTTCGTTTAGCTCTACGCTTCTTACTTGGTGCAGTAATTGCAACTGACCGAGATAGTCTTTATCGACATAGATATGTCGAAGTGCGCGGTGCGCTGTTCTAGCGTATGGATAGATTAGTGCTCTAAAGCCTTTCGGCTGTGTTAATGCTTTCTTGCCGTTGTATTCTACGGGCTTGGAAACTGCACAGTCGGCAAGGGCCGTAATTGCGGCGAGCGCTGCTGGCGAAGGATCACAATTAGGCCAACATAACACAGTCTCGCGTGTATTTTGGTTTACGTTTTTTAAGGAGATGCCAGTTAGCGCTCTGTAAGGTTGGCTTATATGAAGTCTTTCGTTCTGGCCAATAATAGTAAAAGGTATCTCATCAATAGCTTTTAAAAAATCCAGTTCCTCCCAACGTTGAGCTTTGACTTCATTTTCTTTAAGGCCCGTCTTGGGAGCATCATTTATCTTATTTTTTACTGCATCCTGGCATTTCTTTAGCCGCTCTTGCTGAGCGGCGATAGCCTGTTTTCGGCGCTCCTCAACAGAACCACCTGAGTAACCACCTCGTGCCTTTGGGTCAAACCCGCGAGACATTATTTCTCACTTTTTTAAATTGTCGAGATTTATGCTTAGGGCGCATTTTTTGCAGTCGCGCCTCAGAAATTGTATTTAGGTAAGCCAGCTTTGAAGACGCTTCATCTGATTCTTTTGACTTAAATAATTTTTTAACATCCATAGCTGAGGGGAGAGGAAGTTTTCTCAGTGCTTTTGTGGAGAGGCTTACTGACCCTGAGAGTCTACGAAACCGAGCATCAACTTCAGCCGTATTTAATAAACGACATAGCGCTGTAATCGAAACTAATTGCTCTTTATTCGGGTTCGGCAAAATTAGAATCGTATGGTTTTCGCTTACAAACCCATTCCCGCCCACCACTTTTGTCTGGCGGATAATCCCTGCAACGATACGTCTATTTTGACGGCGGTTGCTAGTTCTTTGCAATAAGATCGCATCTGATTTGATTACTGCTGTTCGGTTTTTTCCGAATTCTACAAAACCAAGTAAAGAGTTTTCCATTTGCCTCTCTAAGGGCAAACAGAGACGATTAGCCCTCACATTGTGAGCCCAGTAAAGAGGAACCTCATTTTTGTATGGTTTTTTGCCAAGCCGATATCGATCTTTTTCTCGATTCCATACGAAATAACCTGTTTTCGTGAGATAGCCGTAATCGTCTAGTGTTTCTAGCCCTTCCTGAAACAAGCTATCGTCATGGCGACCATTCGGTAAACCCCAAACTCGTTCTGTTGCTCCTATGGGTAAATCTATTTCACCAAGGAACTCAAATGTGCCGTCTATTTTGATTACTGAGCAAGTTGGCCTTTTCTTAAATTCAATCTGTCCTTTTTTGTGAAGTAGTAGAACGCAGACATCTTGGACCACGTCGACAAACACATCGCTTCGTTTGTCGATCAAGTCCAGACTTTCAACAATGCACGTCTTTAATATTCTTTTTCTTAGTGCCGCAAAGTAAGGGCCGCCAATGAATGAAGTTGGGATTATCAGGCAGATTTTTCCACCCGGCTTTACCCAACGTATCGATTGCTCCACGAAAAGCGCGTAAAGATTTACGTAGCTATCACTTAATATGCCTTTAAAGTTTTCTAGTATGTTCTTTTGGGGACGGAAAACTCGGCCATACGGAGGATTGCCTACTATTGCATCGAACTGTATTTTAGAAGGCGCATATTTTAAGGTGTCTGCCCTCGCAATTGACAGCATCAGAGGTTTTTTTGTCTTTGCTAATTCTTCTTTCAGCAAGTCCTTTATCAATATCTCCGATAGCGCAGCAAGATCAGGTTCTATCTCAATTCCGTGAAGTGTCGACTCAATTCTCTTTATAATTTCTAATGGAGTCTCTCTCTTCATCTTGGCTTTTTTAATTATTCGCCTTGCCAGCGGTACTAAAAATGCTGCTCCCCCAGAGGCGGGATCAAGAAATCGGGCGCTTCCTATTTCTATCCCTGCACGCTCCATCAGGTCTAATACGTAGTCTGCGAGGTGTGGGGGAGTAAAATACGCTGCTAATTTCTGGCGCTTTGCAGGGGGCATTAAAAGCGCATATAAGCTGGATACCCAATAGTGCTTTTCTTCATCGGGTAGGCCGACGAAAAATGTTCGGATTTTGGCTCCCAGGTAACGTCCTTCAAGGATGGTTTCGCAAACTTGAAGGGGGGTCATTTTATGCGTTTTTAAGTATGAAACAACCTCGCGTAGGTCACGCAAACGTCTATTCAGCGTCTGTTCGTTAATACTTTGGTTAATTGCTTTTGATGCTGTTTGCGGCAAGGGGATCTAACCATAGTTAACGAATATATTTTCATATTAAACGGCGGGCAGTTTACGGCTATCAGGCTACATATTCAGGAACGATTCTTCTAGGTTAATTGTTAATGCTGACACCTTAATTTTGAACAATTTGTATGCAGAATACCCCTGTGTGCGAAAGGACTCTTGGGTTGCTAGAAGTTCCAACATTCTAGCAACTCATGGTCGCATTGCGGCAAATCCCTCGCTTCCTCACGGCGCTTCATCCGCCATGAGGATAATTGAGGGGTAGCCCCTTGAAGGGGGAGCCACCTTCCCCCTGCGGTCATGGCTGGGTTTGGGGGCAGCTTGAAGGCTTCCCCAATGGGCGCATTGCATCGGCCATAACGGTGCATGGCGGGAGCCACACAAGGCAGCGCGGCTCATCGGTCGCGCCTGCCTCTGGCACGGGAGGCAACCCCAGCGACGACGCGCTATGCGTGGCGGTCGCGATGTCGGGTGTGGAAGTGCCAAGGCATGATGCCAGGACGAGGCCGGATGATGCCCAGCAGGTCATCAATCCGGCGTCATTCGTCCTAGCCATCATGCCGCGCCGACGCGCCAGCGATCGGCCTATGACGCTCCGTGTGGTCGCGTCATAGACAGGGAGGGATGCAACGGGAGGGAAAACAGGCGGCGGGTACGCTGCGGCATTTCCCTCCCTTGCCAAGCTAGGCCTCGGACGGCAAAAACCAGCGGGTTTTTGTAGTCTGAGGCACAGCTTGCCTGCCGCCACTACGCGGCGGCAGTACAGATTCAAATATTTTTTAGAATTTTATTTCGCGTCCTTAAAGTGACGCTTGAGCCACTTAGTGCGGCGAAAATCCGGCAACGGATTCACGCGCTTGCTTAAGAAAAGCGTATAGCAGATTGATGATACAGCGTCAATTTGCACTGACTTCTTGTGCCAATTGCTGCGCTGCTTTAGGAAAACACTTTAAAGCCCGGTTAATGAACGCTTGATAGGATTCAAGGTAGAGAAGAGCGCAAAAAGACTCGACATTTTTGGGGATATATTTCGCTGCATACCATCCTATGCTGTTAACACTTTTGACCCTTTTTGCCCCCTTCTGCTACAGAAACAACCCCAATTACGGGGAATTGCTTCATGGACGAAAAGGGCAAATACGCGCCGCCATTCTCGCTACGCTTCACTGTTGAGGAACGGCAGCGGCTGGATGCCGACGCGGGTGATTTAGCCATCGCGGAATACATACGCTCCCAGCTCTTCCAAAACCCCGCCAAACGGCTGCGCCCGTTCCGGCGGCCTGTTCAGGACGGCAAGGCCCTGGGCGAGGTGCTGGCGGCTTTAGGCCGTTCCCGCCTGTCCTCAAACCTTAATCAGCTTGCCAAGGCCGTCCATAGCGGCTCCCTGCCTGTTACCCCTGAAACCGAAAAGGCTATCCTTGACGCCGTCAAGGAAGTCCACGCTATGAGCGCCCATCTGGTTCAGGCCTTGGGGCTGCCGCCCGAGGGGGGCAAAACCCCGCCGAAGGGCGGTGGGGCATGATCCTCTATGCCAGCCAGCGGGGGCGGTCAGCGGAGCTTGCCGCCCACCTTCTGAACGGGGAGCAGAACGAGCATGTGACCATCCATGAAATACGGGGGTTTGTCTCCCAAGACCTCGCCGAAGCCCTCCGCGAAGCCTATGCCATCAGCAGGGGTACGCGGTGCAGGCAGTTCCTCTTTTCCTTGAGCCTGAACCCGCCCGATTATGCCGACGTTCCTGTAGAGGATTTCGAGGCCGCTATCGAGGAAATCGAGAAGCGGCTGAACCTCGTCATGCACCCCCGGATTATCGTGTTCCACGAAAAGAACGGGCGGCGGCATTGCCATGCCGTCTGGTCGCGCATTGATGCCGACAAGATGGTGGCGGTCAGGATGTCGCATTTCAAGCGGAAGCTCATGGAAGTGTCGCAGCTCCTGTTCCTGAAACATGGCTGGAAGCTGCCCAAGGGTATGCAAAAGGGGCAAAAGAGAAGCCCCCTCCACCTGACGCGGGAGGAATACCGCCAAGCCGTGCGGCTGGCGGAAGACCCCCAAGCCCTAAAAGCCATGTTCAAGACTTCTTGGGAAAGGTCGGATTCAAAGGAAACCTTTATCCGCGCCTTGGAAGAAAACGGCTTCCTGCTGGCGCGGGGAGATCGGCGCGGCTTCGTCGCCATCGACGTTAAAGGCGGGGTTTATTCGCTCACGCGCTGGCTCGCCTTAGGCACGCGGGATTTAAAATCTCGCCTTGGCGCACCTGAAACCCTGCCCGATTTAGGGCAGGCAAAGGCGTACCTGGCTTCCCGCATGACTGAAAACCTGAACAGGTTTATTGCGGAAGCCAAGACGCAGGCCGCACAGAAGCGGACTCCGCTGGTGCAGGAGCTTCGCTCCCTCGTCGTGAGCCAGCGGAAAGAACGGCATGACCTTATCCAAACCCAGCAAAAACGATGGGTGCAGGAAACCCGCCAAAGATCGCAGCGGCTTTATAGCGGCGTGGCGGGGATTTGGCAGCGCATCACAGGCGACTATCAGAAGATTAAAACGCTGAACGAGGCCGAAGCCAAGGCAGGGCTTGAGCGCGACCGCAAGGAACTTCACGGTATGATACGCTCCCATCTTCAGGAGCGGCAGGGCTTGCAAAAATCTGTCCTGTTTTATCGAGAGGAACACCGCGCAGAGGTGTTCCGGCTGCGGCAGGAAATCGCAAGATATGTCAGTACAGGCACAGAACCGCCGCTCGCCGTTTGCATGCCGCTGACTGTGCCCGGCACGCTGGTCGTCGCGTCGACGGGCGCGTTCTGCGCGTCCATCGCGTTGACCTGCACCGTGTAGGTGCCGGCGGGAACGGGGTTTCCGTTGTT
>JAJZTA010000027.1 GCA_021849295.1 Pseudomonadota bacterium
GAACCTATTCGGGCGGCAATGCCATCTCCTCCAACGGCACTACGGTCGCGGGTTATGCGGCTACTTCCGCCAGCACTTATCACGCCTTCCTCTGGACGCAGGCCGGCGGCATGGTCGATCTCGGCACTCTCCCCGGCGGAACCTATTCGGGCGGCAATGCCATCTCCTCCAACGGCACTACGGTCGCGGGTTATGCGGCTACTTCCGCCAGCACTTATCACGCCTTCCTCTGGACGCAGGCCGGCGGCATGGTCGATCTCGGCACCCTCGGCGGCAGCTATTCGTCCGGCTATGCCATCTCCTCCAACGGCACTACGGTCGCGGGTTCTGCATATACCTCCGCCGGCACTTATCACGCCTTCCTCTGGACGCAGGCCGGCGGCATGGTCGATCTCGGCACCCTCGGCGGCAGCGATTCGTCCGGCTATGCCATCTCCTCCAACGGCACTACGGTCGCGGGTTCTGCGTATACTTCCGCTGGCACTTATCATGCCTTCCTCTGGACGCAGGCCGGCGGCATGGTCGATCTCGGCACCCTCGGCGGCGGAACCCGTTCGTCCGGCAGTGCTATCTCCTCCAACGGCACTACTGTCGCGGGTTATGCCTATACTTCCGGCGGCGCCCAGCACGCTTTCCTCTGGACGCAGGCCGGCGGCATGCAAGACCTCAACACTTTGTTGAGCGGCGCCGGCGTGAACATGACCGGCATCACCCTCAATAAGGCCGCCGGCCTTTCCTCAACCGGCCAATACATCACCGGCACCGGCGCCTTCCCGGGTTTTAGTCAAGAAGCCTACCTCGCCTGCTATTCTCCTTCCAACGGCTGCGTCGGCGTGACGACGGCATCTAATCAGGCGGCATCCGTGCAAAACCTCGCCGCCGATCAGCGCGCGGTGGTGATAGAGTCCCGCAGCACGGCGAACGAACTCCTCGGCATGACGCGGCCGGTCGACGATCGTGATTATTACTACGTCGGCGGCATGTTCGGCAGCGCCGTCGGCTACACGGGCGGCCAGTATTCGGCAAACGGCGTGACCGTGCTCGGTGGCGTCGCCTATGGCCGGCAGGATTATCCCAATATCCGCGCCGGCAATGCGACCACCGCGGCTCTCGCCGCGCGCTATACCTTCGCCGCCCCTTTCGACAACGACTCCGCCGCCATTCCCTTTACCACGACCTGGTCCCTGTACTGGCCGCGGACGCTCCATCCCTTCGCCGAATTCGGGAGCTGGCTGACCCCGCGCGGCACGCTGACCTTAAGCCGCCCCTATGCCAACGGCGCCGGCACCGACACCGGCACGGGCACCACCAACGCCACGTCATGGGCCGAATACATCCGCATCGGTCTCATCCAGGACGCCACGCCGCACGACCGGATCACCGGCTACGGCGAGCTGGGCCAGCAGTTCATGCGCTTTGACGCCTATACGGAGAACACCGCAGGCAACCCCTTCCCGGCCTCGGTCAACAGCGGGCTCTTCCACATGGACGTGGCGCGGGTCGGCGGGTCATGGACGCATACTCTCCCTTCCATCCTGCAAGAGCCGGACTCGCTGACGGTCGCGGGAGCTGTCGCGCGCTCGTTTGACGTACATTCCGGCCTGACGGCCACCGTGCCGGGCGTCGGCCTTGTGACCGCCTCCAACATGTCCGACACCTGGGGCGAGTTCGGCGCGCGCTTCGAAACCCGCTTCACCCCCGCGCTCGCGCTCGATCTCGACCTCAATGGCACCACCGGCGCCGCCGCCATCGGCACCGCCGTCCATGAAGGCGTGAGCCTCAGCTACAGGTTTTAACGGGGGTGGGCGCTACAAGAAGCGCGCTGCCATGACGGATCACTGGCACCGAGCGGAAGACGACCCCGGCAGGCCCTCTGCGTTCAAGAACGCGGCGACATTGATAGACGATTTCTTCGACGAGGTGGAACGTGTGCTCACGGGGCGCGGGGTTCCGTTCGGGGCCGTCGAGGACAACGAAGGAGAAAAGCGATGAAAGAAGTGAAAATCCAGAGCCATGCCAGCCTGCGGAAGGAAATGAAGGGGGGCGCCACCGGCAAGATGGCGGCACCAAAAGACGCGGCGCACATGAGCTTTGATTCGGTCGAGACTCTCCTGCGCCTTCTGACTCCTAAGAACCGCGAGTTGCTCGCCGTAATCCGGGATCGTAAGCCGCAGTCGGTTGCCGAACTGGCAAAAATGACGGGCCGGAAGCCACCGAACGTCCTGCGGACGCTCGGCAAGCTCGAAGCGGTCGGCTTCATCCTGATGAAGACCGTCAAGCACCGCAAGGTGCCGACGGTGGCGGTCCACGCGCTTCGGATCAGCATTGACCCTTTCTCGCAGAATGACAGGCTGGAACTGGCGTGAGGCGGTGCACACACGGCGCAACGCCCGAGCTGCCGATTGGCAAATGAGGAAAATGTCGAACCCTGGAATCGTCCGATCCGTGTTCGACGCGGCACGCGCAACGGTCCCGTAGCTTTATCGTGCCTGTCGCCGTCAGGCCGTTCGGCCCGGCTCCGGAGCGCCGTCCAGCGCTCCCGACAACTTGGAGATTCTCAAGCAGGGAAAGGAAGATGGTGCGGGCGGCCGGACTTGAACCGGCACAGGCCTTTCGGCCCTACGGATTTTCATACCACTACGGCTTTCGCCGCGCTCGCCGCTGCGCCTCTCGGCACAGGGCGCTTTGTGGTCTGGACTATCCCTTCACCATAGCCGTTGCTTTAGGTGCTGCCCGTCTAGTCTCTACACCTTCCCGTTTCCGGGCTTGGCTCGGGATTGCCATGTGAAAGGTTTCCCCGACTTTGAGCAGTTCTGCATCGCGGGTTTCCCCGCGCGCACTCAATTTTCTGGTTTAAGTCCGTTGCGTCTACCAATTTCGCCACGCCCGCGTGACCCTTTCATCTATAGCCGCAACGCAATTCACAACCAAGAAAAAACCAGCTTTCTGCGGATTCTCGCATTACGGAAAGGCTGACTGGCGGTCTTCGCCGCCTTAGCTCTTGGACGGAATTGCTCAATGAGACAGCATCTGTTCGCGGCTCAAGCAGGCGCGATTTCAATGTAATTCTCAGGGAACCGCTCGCTGAAAAGCTCGTTTCGATACGCCAGGAGAGCAACGAAAATTTCGCGCATCTGCGCGGGCGTGAAATTCATTTGGTCGCCCGGCTTGAACCACCGGAAAACTCGACACTTCGCGACGTCCGAATTCGCCACGCCGAGCTTGTGTACGATGGAGGTGCGAAAATAGTAGAGGTCGCCCCAGATATCGTGGCTGGCGTGATCCCGTACCGCCTCTTTGATCCTGTCTTCGTCCTTTTCCCCGCGGGCCAGCTTTCCTTTCGCGACCGCATACTCGCGGCGGAGATATTCTTCCCAGAAATCGTAGAACGAGACGATGCATAGCTGAGCCATCATGATGAAGTTTTGGCCACTAAGCTTGTTTCGCTTCTTCACCTCGCCTTGCGTGGATTGATGGATGGCCGAGGTTACGAAGCCGTCCGGCAATATGTTCGTGTAGTCGAACGTCCGCGTATCCTGAAACGCTTCCGAATCGAGCTCTGATCCTTCTACATATTGCCGTGCCTTTTTCTGGTACGCCTCCACATTGGCATGCACAAACATGAATCCTGCTGCCGCATCGAGGTATAACGCCTGCAGCCGGTTCCAGAGCGCAGTGAATTCTTCGGAGAGTTCATGTAGCCGTTTATAATCCACATTTGGATCGACTTTGTGCGGGCTCATGATCTTACCTTGCCTTTGGAGGCGAAGTCCGCGGTCGCGGCTTGCGCACGTTTATGGCTCCGGCATCAATGCTGTCTTTGATGTGAGAGGCATAATACTTCTCGATCATCTCAACGCTGGTACGGCAGTTTTTCGCAATCTGATAAATATCGGCGCCTTCCATGAGCCTCAAGCTGATATAAGTATGACGAAGGCTATAGGCTGTTCGCTCGTTCCCCTCGCGGTCTGTCTTGAGATCGAGTTCGTTCAAAATGTCTTTGAACAGTTGCCTGTGCGTTTTGGGAAACACCAGGTCCGTCGGTTTCGGAAGGATCGTTGCTTTGTTCGGCTCCTCGTTCGATTCGCCAGAGGAAGAAGATGATCGAAGGTCTTCGTTCATCTTTGCCGGACGCGGGCGCTTCTCCAAGCGCCTGAAGGGCTCTACTGCGCCAGGCATGCTTTTGCAGTAGCCGACACCACGCTTGCCACGAACTGTGATGACAAGAATATCGTCTCTGCCGTTCTTGGCGCTTCCGGACTCGATTTCCACGTCCCGAAACTGAAGCCGCAGCGCTTCGTCGGGTCGCAGTCCGGTGTTCGCCATGAACAGCACAAAATCATGGAGTTGCTCGCACGACCACTTCCAGCGCGGCTTTGGGGGATTCTTGGCGCGCATTCCCGTTGCCGTATAGAGCTGCTTGTACTCCTCCGCAGAGAACCAGGCGCGATGGGATACCTTGGATGAGGATTGGTATGGCGCGGACAAATTGGGAAGATGGTCAAGCCACCCCTGCCGATTTGCAGCTTTCAATATCTGACGGAGGCAGACTATTTCCTGATGGAGCGCGCTGCGCGATGGAGGTTTCTGCCTTTCAAAGTCCTTGGACGATCCATTCTTTCTGATATGCGCAGCAAGTTTGTGTTGGTCTTTCCGCGACATTCCCGTCTTCATGCGGTGTATGCGGTAATCCTGAACCTTGCCTGCCGTGATATCGCTAAGAACCAAATTGCCGAAGAACGGATTCAGGTGGTTGTTGATCCTGTCCTTGTGACAGGAGACATAGACCTCGCTTCTCTGCCCTTCGGTAATGGTCTCGAATTCGTCTATGAAGCGTTCGGCTGCTTCCCGGAAGGTCTTTCCTTCCTTCAGTTCGCCGGCCCGATATTTTCCCATGAGGCCCAAGTACCAGTCTCGGGCTACGTCCTTTGCGCGGGCGAGGCTTTCCTCTCTTGTCGTTGTGCGCCGCTGGCGTCCGGCCACCGAACACGAACACTGCCAATGCGGACTGTTTTTCCGCATGTAGAGCTGGACGCGATTGTCCATAAGAGAGTGGCGAGCGGTGTCCATCGAAAGGCCTGTGAACGCAATTTTGTGCTAGTCATGTGTTAAGTATCTATAGCACTAAATAACTGAATATACAAAGGAATATTATTTTCCATAGGATTTTAAGTCGTGTGCGTCTACCAGTTCCGCCACAGGGCCCCGTATAGTACCTTGAAATCGTTCCGGGATTTCTCAACTGACCATTTTTCCATGTCCATTTCAAGGCGTTTTCTTGTAAAAATAGCTTATGAGCGACAAACCGAAAACATCTGGGCCGAAAACATCCGGCGCGCAAGTCATTGAAGCCTTTGTCAAAACCCTGCCCGGTTCGCCCGGCGTCTACCGGATGCTGAACGCGGCGGGCGATGTTTTGTACGTCGGCAAGGCCAAAAGCCTCAAAAAACGCGTCACCGCCTACACCCAGCCGGACAAGCACCCCATCCGCATCCAGCGCATGATCGCGCAGACGGCGACGATGGAATTCGCCCTCACCCACACCGAGGTGGAAGCGCTCCTGCTCGAAGCCAACCTGATCAAGAAGCTCAAACCGCGCTACAACATCCTGCTGCGCGACGACAAATCCTTTCCCTACATCCTCATCACCGGCGACCACGACTTTCCGCAAGTGTTGAAGCACCGCGGCGCGAAAGACCGCAAGGGCGAATATTTCGGTCCCTTCGCCTCCGGCGCGGCGGTGAACGAGGCGATCGAGACGTTGCACAAAGTGTTTCTCCTGCGCAACTGTTCGGATTCCATTTTTTCCGCGCGCACCCGCCCGTGTCTGCAATACCAGATCAAGCGCTGCACCGCGCCTTGCGTCGGCAAAGTCACGCGGGAAGCCTACGCCGAACAGGTCGACATGGCGCGGCAGTTCCTCTCCGGCAAAAGCCGCAAGATACAGGACGTATTCGCCCGCGAGATGCTGGCGGCGAGCGAGCGCATGGAATTCGAAGTCGCCGCGGCCTACCGCGACCGCATCAAGGCGCTGACGCACATCCAGTCGCACCTCGTCAAGGGGCTGGACAACGCCGACATCCACGCGCTCTACCAGCAGGATGGCATGACCTGCATCGAAGTGTTCTTCTTCCGCGCCGGGCAAAACTACGGCAACCGCGCCTACTTCCCGCGCCACGAAAAAGACGAAACGCCGGAAGACGTGCTCGCCGCCTTTATCGCGCAGTTTTACGCCAGCCGCCCCGTGCCGAAGGAAATTCTCGTCAACATTCCCGTCAGCGACAAAGGCATGCTTGAAGAAGCGCTGAAAGCGCGCATTTTGAAACCCGCGCGCGGGCAAAAAAGAGAGTTGGTAGACATGGCGTTCAAGAACGCCGCCGACGCTTTCGAGCGCAAACGCGCCATCGACGCCTCGCAGACGGAACTGCTCGAAGGCCTCGCCGACCGCCTCGGGCTGGACGCGCCGCCCGAGCGCGTCGAGGTCTACGACAACAGCCATATCGGCGGCACGCACGCGCTCGGCGCGATGATCGTCGCGGGGCCGGAGGGCTTTCGCAAGAACGCCTACCGCAAATTCAACATGGACAATAAAAGTTCGCGTCCAGAGGACGACAAAACCAAATTCAGTCCCGGCGACGATTTCGCGATGATGAAGGCGATGCTGACGCGGCGTTTCAAATCCCTCGCCAACGACGAGACCGCCGTCCGCCCCGATCTGCTGTTGATCGACGGCGGCGCGGGGCAGTTGAAAGTCGCGCTCGAAGCCCTCTCCGACCTCGGCGTGTCGGACATCCCCGTCGTCGCCATCGCCAAGGGCACGGAAGCCTCGGGCGGCGGGCGCAATGCGGGGCGCGAGCGCTTTTTTCTGCCCGGCCGCGAGCCCTTCCGCTTGGAGCCCAACGATCCCGTGCTTTATTTCCTGCAACGCCTGCGCGACGAGGCGCACCGTTTCGCCATCACCGCGCACCGCGCGCGCCGCTCCCGCGCCATCACCTCCAATCCGCTTGATGAAATTTCAGGCATCGGCGAGAAGCGCAAAAAGGCCCTGCTGCTCCATTTCGGCTCGACCAGGGCCGTGACCGAGGCGGGCGTCGCCGATTTGCAAAAGGTGGACGGCATAAGCCGCGCCGTCGCGGAGAAGATCTACAACTTCTTTCACGAACAAAGATAGCGCTTCACATGCGCGGCGCCGGTCCGGCGGAGGGTTTGCCCTTTCGCACATCGATAAGATCGAGCGCGGTCTGCAGGCCCGTTTGGCCGATCAGCTCTTTCAAGTCGGGCGAAAAGTCCCCCTGTGGCACAAGACGCTCCGCAAGAACGGCGAGAGGCATCGCCTCTCCCGTGGCCAGCCCGTTGGAAAAACTGATGGCCAGCACATTGAAAAAGCAGACGGCCTTCTCCTCTTTGGCCAGAAACGCTTTATAGTTCTCGCCGCTGATGGAAACGGTTTCATTCAAAGTCGGCCCGCGCGGAAACCCGACCCTGGCGTAGGCGGCCGCGACCTTTTCGTTTCTTTCGTCCACCAGCCCCTTCATATTATCGTAGTAGCCGGACATGAATTCCTTCAAAGCGCGCCGCACTTTGGGTTTCATCTGCGGCGGAATGCCGAACGCCACCTCCCAGGTGACCTTGCTGCCGCTCCGCGTATTGAAAGTTTTCCTGATCCTTTTCATGTTCCGCCCCTCTCTAAAGATTGTTTTTTGCGCGCGGCGGCGCTGCGTGCGGCGTTTTCGTTCCGCCGTCGTGTTTGTCGAGAAACGCCCGCGCTGGCGCGGTGATGCGGCTGTTGCCGTCCGCAGTCTCGATAAAGGCTTTCGCCATGATTTTGGCCGCCTGCGGGTCTTTCTGCGCGAAGCTTTCCATCGATTTGGGCATCTGCTCCGCGGCGATGGCCTTCAACCCCTCGTCCAGCCCCTTGATGTCCAGCATGCTGCGGCACATGCTTGCGGCGGCCTGCGGGTCGTGTTTGCTTAAGACGCCGAGGTTGTTTTTCAGCCGCGCCATTTCCTCTTGCTTCATCTCCGGCACGACGGTGCCGTCGATGAAATTCTGTATCGACATGCCGACCATGCCGCGCATGGCATTCAGCGCGCCGTCCGGCAAAGGCCCTTCCGGTTTCGCCGGCGCGGCGGCCTCCGCTTTCAGGCCGGGGGCCTGCTGCGCGAGGCGCGCGGCCGTGATCGACTCCAGAATGGCGGCCACCACCGCCTCGGGAGAGGCGCTTTTCGCCGAAAAATGGGTTTCGATCTGGTCGGGACGGATCGTTTGCTGCCCCGCCTTGCCCATCGGATAGCGGTCCTGATCGTCGGCGGCGAGCGACATGTCCTTCACCAGCATAAAATGCGGCGTGCGCGTGTCCTTGTAGCTGTCGTCCTGCAGGGACGCTTTGACGAAGTCTTCGATCTTCTGCCGGAAACGGTCCACCAGCTTCTCGGCATTGTTTTCGATGACGTCGTTAAAGAGCCACTTGCTGCGCGCCGTGGCCTTTTCCGCCCCTGTCAGCAGCGTGTCGAGGCGCGAAATCGCAATCGCGTCACCGTGCAGCGGCCCTTCCAGATGCTTTTGCATGTGTTCCGTGCTGCTGTGACGTGGCGCAGACCGAACCTGTTATTCATCAGGAACAGGATATCGTCCTTTGAAAGCGCCTCGGCCGGAGATTTCGGGTTCATTTTGCGGTCACCACGCTTCCCGTTATTATATTTCAGGGATGTATACGTAATAATATGTAAAAATTAATAAATCCTTAAAAACCCTTTATCTGGCGCTATACCCATATATAATTTCTAGGAAATTATTCCCACCTGTGCTTAAAAGAGACCATGCCCAAGTTCGTATTCAACATACCCAATCTGCTTTCCTTCTACCGGATCATCGTCGTGCCGCTGCTGACGCTGTTCTTTTTCATCGGCGGGCCGGTGGCGACGTGGATCGCTGTGTTCCTGTTTTTCTGGGCCTGCGTGTCGGACTATCTCGACGGCGCCATCGCGCGGCACACGGGGCAGAGCTCGATCTTCGGCAAGTTTATCGACCACACCTCCGACAAAATCCTCATCGGCAGCGTGCTGATGCTGCTGGTCGCCTTCGGGCGGCTGCAAGGCGCGTGGATCCTCTGCGCGCTGATCATCTTCATCCGCGAAATCCTCGTCTCCGGCCTGCGCGAGTTCCTCGGGCAATACAACGTCGCCGTGCCCGTCAAATGGATGGGCAAGTGGAAGACGGCGGTGCAGATGTTCGCCAGCGGCTTCGTCATGGCGGGCAATTACGGGCCGAAGCTCGTGCCGCACTCCTACGCCATCGGCAAGGGCGCCTTCCTCGTCGCCACGCTGATGACGGTCATCTCCGGATGGGATTACCTGAACGCGGGCATCAAGACCCTGCGCCGGCTGGAAGCCGAAAAGGCGGAAGCGGTATAGTCAAAAGAGGGGTTTTTCAATGTCTGCCATTCGTTCATTGCGCGTCATGGGCGTCATTATGATACTGGCCGGCGCGGCTTTCTGGAGCAACTTCCACAACCTTGCCGCTACCCTCGGCTTTGCGAGCGAAAAATCGGCCCTGCAGGGGGTCGGCGGGCTGCTCATTCTCATGGGGGTAGTAGACTTTGTTGCCGCGCATATCCTGCGCAGAAGAATGCGCTGACCCCGCTACGCGCCGACCTTCAGCACCGGACGCCGCCGCTCGTGGCGGATCAGATACAGCCCCGATAAAATCAGCAACGCGGCGACGGCCAGCGTTTCCACGCCCGGCACGTCATGAAAGAAACAATAGCCCAGCAGCGCGCCCCAGATGATCTGCGTGTACTGGCAGGGCGCGACGACGGCGGGCGACGCGGCCTCCTGAAAGGCGTAGCTGATGAACATGAGCCCGACGCACCCCGTCAGCCCGATGACGCCGAAGATCAGCCAATCCTGCCCCGTCAGCGGCAGATAGTGGTTCCCCATGAACGGCACGGCGATGAGGATGCGCATCACCGAGCCGTAAAGGACGATCAGCGCGCGGCTCTCCGACGCGCCGATGCGCCGTATCACCAGCAGCTGCATGGCGTAGAACACCGCGCCGACCAGCACCACCAGCGACCAGATATTGAACAGCCCGCTGCCGGGGCGGAAGATGTACAGCACCACGGCGAAGCCGAACAGGATGACGCCGATGCGCCGCCTGTCCGGCTTTTCCTTGAGAAACAGGATGGAAAGCAGCGCCACCCAGAACGGCGAGGTGAAGATCAGCGTATAGAAAACCGTCAGCGAAATATGCTTCAGGGCCAGCAGGATGCAGATCCCGCTCAGCTGCCCCAGCACCGCGCGCAGGATCATCAGTTTCGGCTTGTTGGTGCGGAACATCTTTTTTCCGTCCTTCCAGCTGCCGTAGATCACCATGAGAACGACCGACACCGCGCCGCTCACCAGCATAACCTGCATGAAATAAAGACTTTTCAGCAGCTCCTTGGAGCCCGCGTCGCCGAGACTGTAGAGAAAATACGCAAGCGTGGTCATCAGGATGGGAACCACAACGCTTTTGACCTGCACGGACTGTTCTTTGGAATGATGCTCCGCTGCGCTCATGCGCCGAATTTCAGCATCGTTCGCCGCTGCTCATGGCGGACCAGATAAACGCCCGACAGGATCAGCAACGCCGCGCCGACCAGCGTCTGCACGCCCGGCACCTCGTGAAAGAGGTAATAGCCCAGCGCCGCGCCCCAGAGGATCTGCGTGTAATGGCACGGCGCGACGAGGGCGGACGACGAAGCCTCCTGAAACGCGTAGCTGATGCACAAAAGCCCGACGCAGCCCGCAAGGCCGATGCCTCCGAAGATCAGCCACTCCGCTCCGGACAGCGGCGCGTAATGCCCGCCGAGAAACGGCAGGACGATCAGAATGTTCATCACCGAGCCGTAATTGACCATCAGGGCGCGGCTCTCCTGCGGGCCGATGCGGCGGATGATCAGCAACTGGCAGGAGAAAACAAACGCGCTGAGCAGCACCAGACCCGACCAGATATTGAACAGCCCGCTGCCGGGATGGAAGATATACAGCACCACGGCGAAACCGAACAGGATCACGCCGATGCGCCGCTTGTCCGCCTTCTCCTTCATCACGACGATCGACAGCAGCGCCACCCAGAACGGCGAGGTGAAGATCAGCGTGTAAAAAACCGTCAGGTGGATGTGCGGAAAGGCCAGAAGGTTGCACACGCTATTGACCTGCGCCAGCAGCGCGCGCGTCAGCAGCAGCTTCGGCTTGCCGGTGCGGAACGACTTTTTGCCTTCCCTGAACCACCCGTAAACCGTCATGAAGACGATGCTGACGGCGGCGCCGACCAGCATCACCTGCGCGGTGGAAACGTGATACTGCTCGAGCAATGCCTTGCATCCCGCGTCGCTGAAGTTGTAGCTGGCATAGCCGAGGCATGCCATCAGGATGGGAACGACGACGCTTTTGACCTGCAAAGAAGGCTGCGTCGCGGTAATTTGTGTCATGCTGCGATCCTTTGGCGGACAAGTTCTTCTTCGGCGCCTCCTGTCGCCGTCATGGCCTTGCTCAGCACGCCTGCCATGTGTTTGAACGTCGCTTCGTCATGCGCGTGGATGGTGGCGAGCGGCCTTGCGCCCTTGCCTGTCTCTTCGCCGATCTGCGCGACGTTGGTGAGGCCGACGGCGTGGTCGACCGTGTCCGTCGGCTTGGCGCGCCCGCCGCCCATCTCGACGATGCCGATGCCGATGGCGCGCGCGTCGACGGACGCGACGCGGAAGGTTGAAGGCGGATAAAAGTCTTTCACGATCGGCGCGGCTTTGAGATATTGCGCGGGCTTCTCCATGAAATCCTTCGGCCCGCCGAGCGCCGCGACCATCTGCGCGAAATGTTCCGCGGCCCTGCCGTTTTTGAGGACGGTTTCGATTTTGCCCTTCGCTTCGTCCGTATTTTTCGCCAGCTTGCCGATGACGAGCAGTTCGGCGGTGAGCGCCGTCGTCACTTCGCGCAGGCGCGGGTTGACGTTTTTGTTTTGCAGGTATTCGACCGCTTCCGCCACCTCAACGGCATTGCCCGCCGTGCGGCCCAGCACCTGGTTCATGTCGGTGAGTAGCCCGACGGTCGGCAGGCCCGCGCCGTTGGCGACTTTCACGATGCTTTCGGCGAGCGCCACCGCGTCTTCGTATTTCTGCATGAAGGCGCCGGAGCCGAATTTGACGTCCATCACCAGTCCGTCGAGCCCGCCCGCGAGTTTCTTTGACAAAATCGAGGCGGTGATGAGATCGAGCGACTCAACCGTGCCGGTCACGTCGCGGATGGCGTAGATGATGCGGTCGGCGGGCGCGAGATCGGGCGTCGCGCCGATGATCGCGCAGCCCGTGTCCTTCACCGTCTTTTTAAACAGCGCGATGTCCGGCTGCGAAACGTAGCCCGGAATGGAATCCATCTTGTCGAGCGTGCCGCCGGTATGCCCGAGGCCGCGGCCCGAAAGCATCGGCACGAAACCGCCGCAGGCCGCGACGATCGGCGCGAGCATCAGGGAGACTTTGTCGCCGATGCCGCCGGTGGAATGCTTGTCCAGAACCGGACCGCCGAAGTTTTCGGATTTCCAGTCCATGACAGTGCCGGAATGCGCCATCGCCGAGGTCAGCGCCACGCGCTCCTCCATATCCATTTTCTTCAGCAGCACCGCCATGCAGAACGCCGCCACCTGCCCCTCGCTCACCGTTTTCGGCGGAACGCCCTTGATAAATTCGGCAATTTCGTCGGCAGACAGCTTCTGCCCGTCCCGTTTTTTGCGAATGATTTCCTGTGGAAGCATGTTGTGTCCCGTCCTGTTCCTGAAAACACCCCGTCAGCATACAGAAAATTTCTAAAAAAAATGAGGGGTTTTGCAAAATTCCCGCCGCCGCTTTATGACCAAAGAAAGAACATTCATAATGCGCTTATTATATGCTATTTTTCATGCCTAATTTGTTTCCAACTCCCAAAGAGCAAAGGTGCATTTCATGTCAGCCTCGCAAGCGTCGACCGCCAAAAAACAATCCGTCGCCACGAACAATCTGGAACCGTTCTGGATGCCGTTTTCGGCGAACCGGCAGTTCAAGAAACAT
>JAJZTA010000028.1 GCA_021849295.1 Pseudomonadota bacterium
GCTCGCCTTTTGAGATAGGCGTCATGCCGACGGTTTCACCACCGTCAGCGGCAAGAGTAGCATAGACGCTTCGCACGATGACGGGCTGGGACGCGCCGCCGGTTGCGGGCGTGAAAACGCCGTGCATACCCGCACGGATTTCCTTTGCGTCAGCGCCGTAGAATTCCGCCGTGAGCCACAGGCTGTCGTCCGGTCTCAATGTGAGTATGTTTTCTCCTGCGGACACGCGCTCTCCGCTTGCCATGCCGCGGGCGAGAATGACGCCGTCTACGGGCGCTTTGATCTCCGCCATGTCCTGCAGAGCTTGCAATTTTGCCTGCGCTGCGTCATGTGCGGCCTCTGCCGCGGCAAGTTCGTTTTCGGCGCGTGCGAGGGTCTGGCGCGTGCCAAGGCGGTCTGAAAGCGTTTTTCGGGCGATGGCGAGCAAACGTTTTGCAGCGTCCGCGCGGGCCTGTGCCGTCTTTGCTGCGGCTGTGGCTTGCGCAATTTCCGCTTTCATTTGCGCGCCGCCGAGCGTGGCGAGCGTCTCGCCCGCCCGCACATGATCGCCCGGAACGGCTTTCAACCCCGCGACCGTTCCGCCCGCGCCCGCCCGCACGTGCACGACGGCAACAGGCCGCGCTGTGGCATAGGCGGCGTAGTGCAAGGTCAGGTTTTGTTTCTGTACTGTTACCGTTTGCACAGGGCCAGAGGCGTCGTTGGCATGGGCGGGGGATGCGAGAAAAACGGCGGAGATCAGGGCGGCGCAGAGGGAGACGCGGCGAAAGCGCATGGATTTTTTCCTTTCCTGATTGCGTGCGGCGAAAGATTTTGCCACAGCGATATTCCGTAGCGATGTTCCGTTTACTAAGATCGACTTGTAGCTCCGAGTTGCGTAATACGCTTGCAAAATTTCTCTCCGGCCCTTTTTCGTGTGCGAGTCTTATGAGCGGTCGATGGGCCAAAGCTGCACACAGAGTACAGCATTAACTCGTCCTCAGTATCTGATTATATCTTATACACCTCGTAGGATTAAATGCCCAGCTCCATAAACCTGATCTCTTTGAATATTTAATTTTTTATTCACCATCAGTTTCAACTCATAAACTTAGCGTATTCTGCGGCTCAATTCTGACATGCAAAGAACGCTTTTAAACCGCTTACTGGAGATATGAAAAAGAAAGGAAATCATTATGCGCTTGTTTGTAAAGCAATGGTCGGCCGTATTTGTTGCTGTTTCAGCCCTTTTTCTTTTATCTCGGCCAGCAACGGCAAAAGTAACCGCAGGTTATGTCGTGACCAAGACGGTGTATCTGGGTACGCCCGACAAGTGGGATTACCTTCACTTCGATGCGGCATCGAACCGGCTGTATGTCGCGCATGGCAGCAGACTTGACGTTATCAACGCTGGAAACGGAAAAATCATCGGCACCCTCGATGATATGCCTGGCGGAAGTCACGGCATCGCCATTGTCGCATCAGAAGGAAAAGGTTACACAGACGACGGGAATAACGCGAATGTCATCGCTTTTGACCTGAAAACGTTGAAGCCGCTGAAGACGATAAAGGCGCTTCCCGATGCGGATGGTATTATCTTCGACAAGAAAAGCGGACATATCTTCGTTATCGACGGTGATTCGGCAAAAGTAACGGTTATTGATCCCGCGACGGACAAAGTCGTCGCCACTGTTGACGGCGGTGGCGCACTTGAATTCGGCGTATCCGGTGAAAACGGCAAGCTCTATGTAGATGGTGCCGAGAAGAACGAGATTGTCCGCATAGACACGTCAACAAACAAAGCAGACGCGCACTGGCCACTGCAGGATTGCGTCAGCCCGCATGGCATTGCTATTGACCGCGCGGCTGAACATCTTTTTGTCAGCTGCAGGAATGCGAGGCTGGACGTCGTCAATGAGAAAAATGGCAAGAATATCGCCTCTTTCCCCATAGGTCGTGGTACGGATGCGGCTGGTTTTGATCCCGTCAGGCACTTAATTTTCAGCTCGAATTTCGACGGCACGCTTTCCGTCATATCCGAGGACGGAAAGGATAAGTACAGTCTGCAGCAAACGGTTAAAACGGCGATTGGCGCACGTACGATGGCTCTTGACATGAAGACAGGAAGAATATATCTGGCAACGGCCGATTATATAGTCAATAAATCGGCAAAACCATCGGATTTCAAGCACCGCTATAAGATCAAGAAAGGGTCCGCCAAGATCCTATTCCTTGACGTTAAAAACCAATAATCTTCCAAAATGAATGAGTTTTTTCATGAAAAACATGGCCATAAAAGATTCCGCAGATGATAACTTTTTTCGCTACGTAAGCGTAAAGAAAACGCACTTTTATTGACCCTTGTCAAATTAACAAAACATATGTCGTCATATCCTGATGGCCCCTCTTAGAAAAGGAAACCTCCATGAAAAAGACAATTCTTAAAATCCTGTCTGTCGCTCTGCCGATTGGAACTGGGTTGCTGTTATCGTCTGCAAGTCATGCGGGTTGGTTTGGAAATGAAGTAAAGGTTCAATGGGAAAATGTTCCTGCGGTCGTACAAAAGGCGATCACAGCGCATGCAGAGAATGGAAAAGTTGATGAAGTGGAAAAAGAAGTCAAAGCCAATAAGGCGTCTTATGAGGCTAGAGTGAAAACACCGGATGGCCAGCGCCTAAAATTGAAGGTTGCTGAAGACGGAACACTGATGGAGCTGAGATATAAGGGCGAAAAGGAAATAGAAATTCCGTGGGGCAAGGTGCCTCCTAATGTTCAAAAGATAATAACGGAAAATGCAGATGGAGGAAAAGTCGAAAAAGACGAGGTCGAGAAAGATATCAGAGGCGGAAGGGTAATATATGAAGCTAAAGCCATTACCTCTGATAAGAAAGAAATAAAAATGAAAGTCGCGGAAGATGGAAAGCTTCTAGAATTCAAAAGGAAGGAAGATTGAAATGAAAAAAGATATTATATCGGCACTCACCCTTGTTCTGGGGGTGACACTTTTCGCCACATCGTCATTTTCGGCAGAGAGCCAAGTCGTTCTACCGAAAAATTTTGTCGGCAGAGAATTTGCAAAAGATGCGAAGATCAGTCTTAAAAAAGCACGCGCGACGGCTCTGAAAACGGAACTCGGCGGTAAAATAACGGATGAAGAGCTGGAAAAAGAAAAAGGAGGCAGCGGTCTGCGCTACTCATTTGATGTGAAAAAGGGCTCGACCACATACGAGGTTGGTGTAGATGCCAAAACCGGAAAAGTTCTTGAAAATTCAATTGAAGGCCCGAATTCGGATTGACCGCAGGGCTAACGGAACTTAATCAGTAAAAAAACTGCTCCCGCCAAAGACAGCGGGAGCAGTTTTTTTTGGGGGGGTAATCATAAACCAGATATCTCTGAACCTAAGTACAGCCTGACCAGCAGTCCTTTCCCGGCGGAGGGTGTTTCCAAAGCAATTTCTCCGCCAAGTTTTTTGATGATTTCAGCAACGATGGCAAGGCCAAGCCCTGATCCCTCCGTATCCCTACTGTCCAGACGGCAAAATCTTCGAAGCGCCCTTGCTCTGTTTTGAGGCGCGATCCCCGGCCCGTTATCTTCGACTGTAAGATGATAACCGGCTTTATGCGGTGAGATGAACATAGTAATACGCCCGCCTTCAGGCGTGTATTTCAACGCGTTTTCAAAAATGTTCTCTATCATAAGTCTCAGGAGTGTCTCGTCCGCCAGAACCAATGCACTCTCATCGCCATCGAGTGAAACCGTCAAATTTTTTGATCTGACAATCTCCCCCATGTCAGCAATGACAGAAGCACATATAGCGTAAAGAGGGATTTTCTGAATCCTCATCTCCGTATGGGACATACGTGCAGCGCGCAAAAGCTGGGATACCTGGCGCGAAGCACGGTCGGTGCTGGCGAGAAGATCCTGAACAAGCGTTTTTCTTTCCCGTTCATCGGTAGTTTGACCGAGAAGCTGAAGCTGAAGGCGTATGCCTGCCAGCGGAGTGCGCAATTGATGGGTGGCATGATCGGCGAATTGCCTCTCTGCATCCAGCGACTGCCCGAGTATGACCAGCAAACGGTTGATTGATCGAACAAGAGGATCGAGATCGCTGGGAACGTCATCGATCTCTATTTGCCTCAAATCTTCCGGCGATTTCTCCTGAATGCGTCTTATGAGAGAGCGCACGACATCAAGGCCGTTGCGTATGCAGCCCCATATGAGAAAACTGACGAGAGGCATGATCATAAGCAGCGGAATAAAGAGATCAAGAAATATCTGATGAACCAGCTCGTCTCTGACGCTCATTTTTTCGCCGACTTCAACA
This sequence comes from Pseudomonadota bacterium, assembly GCA_021849295.1. GTDB lineage: Bacteria > Pseudomonadota > Alphaproteobacteria > Micavibrionales > UBA2020 > PALSA-926. The sequence continues at coordinate 4,302 of JAJZTA010000028.1, forward strand.
ATAACCCCGTCTTTTGGAACGGGCATGGAGAGGATTCTCCATGCCGCGCCATTATATAAAACTGTGGAGAATCCGTTTTTTTTCTGCGGAGAATGGGATGAAAGCGCATTTTTAGAACACATGAGCAGTTTTTTCCCATGCCAGATGCGGAACATGTGGGAAGAGCTTTCGTCCCGGAAATCGGAACGGTCGGCAAGGTAGCGGCTGACGTTCATTCTGTCTTTGCTGAAGTCTACAACATAGGGAACAACATCTCTTCTTTCGCCACCGACTTCTTCGTGTATTTCGTCCTGGAGGAGAGACAGCATCAGGTTGGCGTTGTTGCTCATCTGGGCGTCATATGTCTCGCCCGTTTCCTGCACGGCGCTTTTGTATGACAACATGCCGATCAGGACGATTGTCATGATGATAACCGGAACAATACGGATGAACAAACGCCATGTCAGTGTATGACGCTTCATCCCTCTGTTTCCTTCACCATGTAGCCGACTCCGCGTATGGTGTGAATAAAGTCGTTGCCCAGTTTCTTGCGCAAGGTGTAGATGCTGACTTCAATCGTGTTGCTTTCGCTCATATCTTCGCCGCTGTAGAGCGCACAGACAAGATCGTCCTTCGTCACATAACGCCCACCCCTTTCCATTAGTGTGCGCAGAATTCTGAACTCTTTTCCGGTCAGAGAGACGGTAGCGCCGCCTTTCTTCGCGATCATACCGGCGGGGTCAAGCTCAACATCGCCCGAGCGAAGAAGTGTCTCCATGCGCCCCGAACGTCGTCTCAGAAGAGAGCGCAGTCTGGCTGCCAGCTCATCTAAGTCGAAAGGCTTGATCATATAGTCATCAGCCCCCTTGTCGAGTCCTTCGACTTTCTGTATGGGCGTATCACGCGCCGTCAGCATAAGGACGGGAAGAGAATTTTTTTGCTGCCGCATTTTCGCCACGACTTCCAGACCCGACATAACAGGCAATCCAACATCCAGGATCATCGCCATATATGAATCTTCTTTGGCCGAATAAAGTGCGGCTTCTCCGTCTTCCACCCAATCGACACCGTAACCCCGCTTTTCAAGCGCTTTTTTGAGTGTGGTGGCCAGAACCCTGTCATCTTCGGCAAGCAACAATCTCATCCGCGATCTCCCGTTCCATAAATCTATTTAATCGTACCATAGCTCATAACATATGATCTAGGCCATCCATCATCATTTTCGCATCACTTTGGAGACCAAGAGGCGCTTTTTATTTGCCGAATTGGAACAGTTTTCCAAACATCTTCATTTTATTGTTAAGTTTCTGATCTAGAATTATTCAAGAGTAGTAATCTCCTGATGTCCGTTCTTGAAGAATCAATCCGAATCATGACCACGCAAAGAAAATATACTTGGGCTTTTTTATTGCCGTTGTTTGTTGCAGGTTGCGCGACGTACAGAGTGTCGCCGCTGCCGGACAAGGCCGATCTGGCAAATAGCTTGACGCCGCAGATCATGAGCAAGATAGGCGACGAGCGGGTGTTACCCAAACATACGGTTAAACTTGCTTATGGTCTGGACATGACGGAGACGGCCATGCTTGCCGTCCTGCGTAATCCTGATCTCAAGGTCGAGCGCAGCAAGCAGGACGTTGCAGCAGCCGAGGCTTTCGCCGCGGGTCTTCTGCCGGATCCTCAGCTTTCGGGCAATCTCGATCACCCGACCACGGCGGGCTACATGAACGGTTATGGTGCGGGGTTAACGTTCGACCTGCGCGCGATCTTCACGCATTCGGCTGCGGTAGCTATCGCGCGTGAGAAGCAAAAAAGCATGAACATGGGAATCCTTTGGCAGGAGTGGCAAACCATCCAGCAGGCCCGCAGCCTTTATGCGCAAAAATATTTTGCCGCGCAAAAATTGAGACTTCTGCAAAATACGGTTGCTCTCTATGAGGTACAATCAGCACACGCACAGAGAGCGCTGAAATCCGGCGACGCCACGCTTGACCAGGCCGGCTCGGCGCTGGTCGCGTTAATGGATGCGCGCGGCCAGCGTGATGCCCAACAACGCGCACTGCTCGACATCGACCATAAGCTCGACGCTCTGCTTGACCTATCGTCGGACGTAGATGTTCCGCTGCAAAGCCTTAGCAATCCATCCATGCCGACGAATGACGATGTTTATGCGGCGCTGGTGCAACTGCCGCAGCACCGCCCTGACCTCATAGCCCTGCAGGCGGCCTATGCCAGTCAGGAAGAGCAGCTTTATAAAGCCGTACTGGAACAGTTCCCAGATATTTCCATCGGTTTCAACACCGGACGCGATACCAGCGGCGTACACAGCATCGGCCCCGCCGTATCGCTCGGTTTGCCGATCTTCAACGGCAGTCGCGGACAAATTGCTGTCGCCAAAGCGACCCGTGCCGAACTGCGCCAGCAATACCAGGCGCGTCTCGATCAGGCGCACTCCGACGCCCTTACTCTCTGGCGGCAGACGCAATTGATCGCCCGCCAGATCAAGAACGTCCAGAAAGCTATCCCGCGTCTTCAGTCTCTCGCAAAACGCGCCGGACATGCTTACAGCGCGGGAGATTTTCCGGCACAGACTTACGTCGCCGTCGAAAGCGGCCTGTTGACGAAGAAGATGGAGTACCTCGACCTGCGGCAAGCCTTGTGGACGAACCGCATCGCGCTCGACACACTACTCGCCTGGCCGCCGGATTTCATCGCCGTCCGTAATCAGGAAAGGGAAAAAATCCATGCGCATTAATTGCATCGTCTTCAGCCTCGCCCTGATCGCCTGTTTATCTATAACGCGCATTGCGTGCGCCGACGATACGTCAAGCCTTGTACAAACAACCCCCGCGCACGCCGGGACACTGCGGCAAGTCATCATTGCCTATGGCACTGTGCAACCTGATCCAGACCACACACACACGGTTTCCATGCCGCATGAAGGTATCATTGCCGATGTTTTTGTTCGACCCGGACAGATCATAAAGGCGGGCGATCCGTTGGTGGAGATCGAGAACTCGCCCGGGGCAACCGCGCAATATGATCAAGCCGTTGCAGCAGTCAAATTCGCCAGAAACGACCTTGCCCGTCAGAAGCGCCTCCTAAAAGAGCAACTGGCGACGCACGACAAGGTCGCCGCCGCAGAGAAAGCCTTAGCGGATGCGGAGGCCAATTACAAACAAATGCAAAAAACCGGCGTTAACCAGCAAAACAAAACGCTGCGCTCGCCGTTCGACGGTATTGTGACGGCGGTCATGGCTTCTGCAGGTGCGCATTTGCAGACCAACGCCGTTCTGCTCACTATCGGCAACAAGGACGCGCTGGTTGTCGCCCTCGGACTGGAGCCGGAAAACGCGCCGCGTATTAAAGCGGGCACCGCTGTCCATTTGAGTGCGCCTCTTGACCCGGCCATTTCTATTGATACGAAGATCGGTACAGTTCTTGGCATGACCGACCCCGCAACGCACCTTGTCAATGCTCTCGTGCAAATTACATCTCCTGCGACCGATGGTCTTGTCCTCGGCATGACCCTGAAAGGAAAAATTGTGCTTGCCAGTTACAATGGTTCCATCGTACCGCACGCAGCCCTGATGAAGGACGCGCGCGGATTCTATATTTTTACCGTCAAAAGCGGGGTGGCGCATAAAATATATGTCACCGTGGGCTTAGACGATGATAAAAACGCAGTACTGGAAAATACACTTTCCGCAGGCCTGCCCGTTGTCGTTTCGGGGAATGCAGCTCTTAACGATGGCGATGCCGTCAGAGTGGTTAATGACGGAGAAGTGAAATGACACTGGCGCACTGGGCAGCCGCACATCGGCGTTCAATACTCTTTATGCTCGCCACGGCAACGCTGGCTGGCGTTTTCGGTATTTTTAATCTTCCGGTTGCGCTGTTTCCGCATATTGATTTCCCGCGGGTGTCTATTTCTCTGGATGCGGGAGACAGACCGACGCAACGCGTTGTCAACGAAATTACCCGCCCCGTCGAGGCGGCGGTGAAAGTTGTTCCCGGCTTACGTGAAGTGCGCTCGACAACGTCTCGCGGCAGCGCGCAGATAGACCTCAACTTCACTTGGGGCGACGACATGGACCGCAAAACCCTGCAGGTCGAATCGGCCCTTGCGCGAGTCTTGCCGTCTTTGCCGCAGGGTACGCATTTCGAGGTTCGGCGTATGAACCCGACGGCACTGTATCCCGTTACTTCCTACAGCCTGATCTCCAAAACTATCGGTCAGGTGGACCTTCGTAACATCGCTTTACATGAGCTGGTACCGCTGCTCTCCGCCGTGCCGGGCGTGGCGAGTGTTAGCGTGCAGGGCGGCGCAAAACGCGAATACCGCGTTGATGTTCATCCTGACCTGCTGGTCAGTTACCATCTGAGTTTTAACGACGTAGTGAAAGCGCTGTCATTCTCCAATATTCTGCAAGTCGTCGGGCGCGTGAAGGACCAGCATAAGATGCTCCTCGCCATATCCGACACGCATATCAAATCTCTCGATGCGATTCGCCATACAATTATTCGCAGCGGTGGTGACGGCATCATCGAATTGGGCGACGTAGCGACAGTGAAAAAAGACGTGGCGCCCCAAACCTCCATTATAGATGAGGATGGCCAACCGGCGGTTATCCTGCAAGTGTTTCAACAACCGGACGGGAACACGGTTCAGGTCGTGCAGAATGTCGCGCAGGCACTTGCGGGTTTTCGGGATAAAATTCCGCAAGGCGTCAAAATCAGAAACTGGTATGACCAGAGCCAGCTTGTCATTGAATCCGCCCACAGCGTGCGCGACGCCATTTTTATTGGCATTGGCCTCGCCGCGCTAGTAGCTGGACGCTGCAGGCCGACTATACGCCTTGGGGCAAGAAAGGCTCTCCGCTCGGGACAAACTTCAATGTCCGTTTCTTCGCGCGTTACACTTACTATCTCAGGTTCAACGGCGGGACGACGAACTACGACGGCGCGGGCCGCGACGCCTCCGACAACAACCTGATCTACACGGGTATTGAGGTCGCCTTCTAAACTTGAACTGCGGCGTGGTTGCCGCTCTCCAGAGAAATGCGGTCCTCCTGGGTAAGGGGGCCGCATTTTTTTAAGTCAGGGGAAAGACCCGACAGACGCAAAATTCTGGGTGTCATCGTGCCGCCTGAATCTAGGACGAATCGACATTTGAATTATCCCCAGATGTGAGCAGCCGCGAGCTGCAGAAAAGCCATAAAATAAAGAGCTTTTCGATCATATCTGGTTGCGATACGACGGCAGTGTTTCAGTCTGCAAAAGGCGCGCTCCACGACATTGCGCTTTTTGTAGATGCGGCGTGAGTAGCGTCGTGCCTTGATATGATGCGATCTGGATGGGATGCAAGGCTTTGCGCCCGTCGCAATAATCGCATCAACGATCAACTGGCTGTCATATCCCTTGTCTGCGATGATGTTTTTTGCCGCAACGCTTTCAATCAGCGCGGGCGCCATCGTGAAGTCCGAGACGTTGCCGCCCGTCAGGATAAAATGCAAAGGCACGCCATTTGCATCGACTGCCATGTGTATTTTCGTGCTCAGGCCGCCTCGGGAACGCCCCAAAGCCTCGTTTTGATTCCCCCTTTTCCGGCGGCGGCCTGCTGGTGGACGCGCACGATGGTTGAATCTATCGACACGTATTCGTTTTTCGGGTCGGACAGCAAAACCTTGAACACCTTCTCCCACACGCCAGCACGTGCCCAGCGCGTAAACCGCTTGTGCGCCGTCTTCCAGACCCCGTACTCGGGCGGCAAGTGATGCCAGAACGCCCCGGATCGCAAAATCCACAAACATCCGTTCACGAAACGGCGATTGTCAGACCCCGTCCGTCCGCGGTCACCGGCCTTGCCGGGCACAATACCCTCTATCTTTTGCCATTGCTTATCAGACACTTCGTAGCGCTTCACCATCAAAACCTCCCTCGGTTAAGATCAGTGAATCACATCCAATGTTCTATTGGAATCCTAAATGTCGATTGGTCCTAGATTTTCAATGCGGCTTGAATGGTCTCGACAGAAGGGACGCCGCCTTCGTAAACCCTGCAGGATGTGGAAGAGCCGCTGTTTCCTGCGCCGGCAATATCCTTTCCGTCAATCAGGATCGTTGGGGAGCCGTATTGGCGAATATAATCCGGCGCATTTTCGTCGCCTTGTTTCCATTCTGTGATCTGGCAGCCGCATCCGGCCGCCGCGATGGCTTTTTCGAGATTGTCACGCGCGGGTGCGGCATTTGGGCAGCCATCAAAATAAATCAGTTCGACTTTCATGAGATTTTTCCTTTCTTGTTTATAGCTTTCTGAAGTATAAAGTCTGTATCAAGTACAGGGTCAAGGAAAATAAATCATGCAAAAAGCCACGTACACGCGCGGTCAAATTTCCGCAAAAACCGGATGCAAACTTGAAACAGTCCGCTACTACGAGAAGGTGGGACTTTTGCCGCCGACGGCCCGTTCGCGAAGCGGATACCGCCTTTATGCGGAAGAGGATGCCAAGAGACTGCGTTTCATCCGGCGTTGTCGGGAACTCGGGTTTTCTATCTCCGACATACGCGATTTTCTGGGTATTGTCGAAAAGCGTGCCTATACCTGTGCCGATATTTGTGCTGTAACGCAGGTACGTATCGCAGATGTGAAGGACAAGATTTCCGATTTGAAAAAAATCCTGAAAACGCTGGAAAATATGTCTGCCAAATGCCCTTCGGGAACGGGGAAAGATTGTCCGATTCTGGAAGCTCTCGAAAAATAGCGTCGATAAAAGCCAATAAAGTCAAGGCGCTTGATTTTATTAACCTGCGTGATATAGAGTGGAGCGATGAGGAATGTCTTTTCCAGTCTTGTGATCTTCGCCGTGGTCGTTTCGACCATGGTCTTTTGCCATGGAGACATGGCGCAGGCAGCTGCTTTTCATCCTCATGCCGTCCATTCTGTTTTTAATCATAACGGTAAAAGCAAACAATCGCACGACTGCCATAAAGCCTCCATGCAGCTTCCTGAAAAGGTTGGCAACGGCAAGATCGTTTTGAAAAACAGCATCTCCGCCGGTTTCGCGATTGCGCCTGAACAACCCGCATGGACGTCTGCGCGGGCCCGCATGTCCGTTATTCGCGGCCCGCCCTTTGACGGCAGTCCGCCCGGTTCATCCCCGCCCATTTTTCTGACCACACAACGCCTCCGGATTTAATTCAGGTTTCCGCCGCCGCGCTTTTGCGCGGCTATGCTTGTATTCTGCTTGCACAGGGAAACCTCCATGAAACGTATCTTCGTTAAAAATTTTGCGACAACGACCAACACAATAAGGCTATGCTGCCTGATCGCGCTCGGACTTGTTTCCGGTTGCGCGCATTATGCGCCGTATCCGCTTGTGCCGCAGAAGTCGCTTGCAGCTTTTCAGGATCGCTCACTTTCCGCCCCCGGCTTGCGCGCCTTTTTCGTCAAGAACCACGTCTCCATGCCGCTTGCGGGCGATGCCTGGGACATGAAGGCCCTGACGCTGGCCGCATTTTATTATGAGCCCTCTCTTGCCGAGGCCCGCGCCAGATTGCTCTCCGCGCAAGCCGCAGAAGGCACTGCGGCGGAACGACCGAACCCTTCCGTCTCATTCACCCCGGGGTATGATAACGGGGTTCCGAACGCGCCTGTGCCATGGATACTGCCCGTCACCGTTGACTGGACAATCGAAACCGCCGGCAAGCGCGGGGACCGCATGGTCGAGGCGCGGCATCTTTCCGCAGCATCGCGATGGGATCTTGTCGGAAAAGTCTGGGCCGTGCGCAGCCGTTTGCGGACGGCTCTGCTCGATTTGTACGCGGCTAGACAAACCGAAGAGCTGCTTGGGCGGGAGGAGGTCGTGCAACAACGCGTGGTCAAACTTACAGAGGGGCAGGTTGATGCTGGCATGCAGCCGGGATATCTGCTGACCGAGGCATACGCCGCTCTCGATACCACGACTCTGTCGCGGCAAAAGGCGATCGGCGCCGCTGAGCAGGCGCAAATCAGGCTAGCGGGGGCAATCGGCGTGCCGCCGCACGCGCTCGGGAAGATCAAACTTTCTTTCGCCGCCTTTAAACACCTACCCAAAACAACCGCGTCGTCGCGGATGCGGCGTCAGGCTTTGCTGGGCAGAGCGGATTTGCGGGCGGCGCTCGAAAGATATGCGGCCAGCCAGTCGGATCTCAAGCTGCAAATCGCCCGCCAGTGGCCCGATCTGCATCTGGGACCCGGATACGCGTGGAATTCGCAATTTTCACGGGACAGCGCGTGGCAGCTCGGGCTGAGCCTGCCGATTCCCGTGCTGAATCTCAATCAAGGCCCGATCGCCGAGGCCAAAGCGAAGCGCAAGCTCGCCGCGGCGCATTTTCTGACCGTTCAGGCGGATGCTCTTGAACAGGTCAATAGCGCTCTTGTCCGCTATCGCTCCGCGCTTGCCGTGCTGAAAACCACGGACAGGCTTTTGGCCAATCTGCGCCAAAAACTTGATTCCGTCCGCGCGCAGGTGAAAGCGGGCGAACTGCAGCCTCTTAATCTCCTTGATGCCAAGGTTGCCGTTGCCGCCGGCGTCAGAAATCGTCTTCAGGCGCGGATTAAAGCCCAGCAGGCGCTTGGACAGTTGGAAGATGCCGTGCAAAGTCCCTTAACTCTTCCTCCCGCCAGATCGGAA
>JAJZTA010000029.1 GCA_021849295.1 Pseudomonadota bacterium
TGAAGGACAACAACGTTCCGCATACGCGCGGCAAGCCTTATCATCCGCAGACGCAAGGCAAGATCGAGCGCTGGCACCGCACGCTCAAAGACCGCATCCTGCTCGAAAACTACTACCTGCCGGGCGATCTTGAGCGGCAGCTCCGCGACTTCGTCAACCACTACAACACAAGGAGGTATCACGAAAGCCTGAACAACCTGACGCCTGAATGCGTCTTTACGGGACAGAACATCGCCGTCCTCAAAAAACGCAGCCAGATCAAACGTGAAACACTCGCTTTAAGAAAGAAGTTGCACGCCCAGCGGCGCGCTGTTTAAAATAGAAACAAGGGAGCCAGATTTACACCTTAGATTCCCGGCCAAACTGTCTGAAATTATCTGACGACGTACACGTCATGGCGAATCAAAAAAATAATGCATGACAATTATGGACACAGGAATATCTTCCCCAATGTGAGCATCACTCGGCCTCTCGCAACCGGTACCCCACTCCCGGCTCGGTAAAAACGTATTGAGGGTTTAAAGGGTCGTCGCCGATCTTTTGACGCAGGCGCTGGACGTAGATACGAAGATAGTGGTCGTTTTCTTCGGCGTTTTTGCCCCAGACTGTGCGTAACAGTTCAGATTGTGTCACAACTCGCCCGGCTTTTCGCGCCAGCACCGCGAGAAGGTCATACTCGGTCGGTGTCATGGAAATGGCTTTGCCTTTCAGAAAAACCTCGCGTTTTAACAAATCAACCGTTAGCGATTCGAACATATACTTCTGCTCTTCCGGCTGCTCCTTGCGACTGCCGCGCCGTAATGCAACTCTGATGCGCGCCTGAAGCTCCGACGTGCCGAAGGGCTTGGTCAGATAATCGTCCGCGCCCATTTCAAGGGCGGCCACCTTTTCCGTCTCCTGATCGCGCGCGGAGAGGACGATGATCGGCACCTGACTCCATTCCCGAATGGATTTTATGACGGATTTCCCATCCATGTCCGGCAGGCCGAGATCAAGGATAATCAGATCGGGCGGATGCGCGGAAGAAATCTTGATGCCTGTCTTTGCGTCGGGAACGGCATTGATGGAATAGCCCTGCGCTTCGAGCGCCGTTTTAAGGAAGCGGCTGATCTCCGGTTCGTCCTCGATGACAACGATGCGCGGTTTAATGGCCATTAAATGGGTTCCTCCACAATCAGCGTGTCGGGCAGTTCAATGACAAAGCGCGCGCCGCCCTGAGGCTGGTTTTCAGCCCAGATGCGCCCCTGATGCGCGGTTACAATGGCTTGACAAATCGCAAGGCCGAGCCCCGTGCCCTTTGGCTTGTCGCCGCGCGTAAAAGTTGCAAACTTGTTGAAAATTTCTTTTTCCTGCCCTGCCGGAATGCCGGGACCATCGTCGGAAACCGCCATTCTCAAGGCCTTGTGAGCAAGGCCTACCTGTATACCCACTTTTGTTCCGGCAGGCGTATGATGCGCGGCGTTTTCCAGCAGGTTCTGGATCACCTGGCTGATCAGTGTTCCATCCATCCTGACCAAAGGCAGGTTTTCATCGACATGAAGTGAAAGGGGATGATCTTTCATGACCGCACGGCAGGCATCCACAGCCGTACCGATAATTTCCGCAGGGTAATATGGCCGCATATTTAATTGCAACTGGCCGCCTTCGATGCGCGTAATATCGAGAAGGTTGTTGATGATTTTATTGAGGCGCGCCGCTTCCTGGCGAATAGAGCCCAGCATCTTGTTACCGGTTTCTTCCTGCAAAAGCGTGTCCGTTGCGCCAATGATGGCGGAAAGCGGGCTGCGCAGATCGTGCGATACGGAACTCAGCAAGATATTTCGCAGCTTTTCCTTTTCGACCAGCAAATTGGTTTTTTCAGCCGCTTCGGCTGCACGCAGACGCTCCAATGCCGAGGCCAACAGGCCGGCGAATGTCTTCAGCATGACGACTTGATCCGGCAAGTAAGCATCGTGGCCGGAGCGCGGCATGATGCCCAGAACGCCAAGCACCGATTTTATGCCGATGATCGGCGTATAGAAATGCATGGCGCTTGGCATGGTGTTCGTTCCCATGCCGGCAGACTCCTGATGGTCAAAACACCACCGTGCCGCCGTCGCTTCCTTTAACTGATCTTCAACGATGCTGCCTTTATGCATGGTTAAAACGCCGTTTTCATCAGGAAGCCAGATATTCGTTTCCGAATGCAGGGCCTCGGCGATGCAATTTTCGAGGTCTTTCATCATGCTCTTTTCATCCTGCGCGACGGAGAGTTGCTTGGTCAGGTTGTAAAAGAGCTGCGTTTCGTGCTCACGGCGTCTGGAAAACAACATCTGCTCGCGCAGTTTCGCGGCCTGAGATGAAATAACGAAGGACGTAAAGAACATCACCGCGAAGGTCAGCCAGTACGAAGAATCGTAGACGGTGAAGGTAAAGACCGGCTCGGTAAAAAAGTAGTTGAAGCACGACACGGCCAGAAACGAATAAAGCAGCGCGGGCCAGCGGCCCAGCCATGCCGCCACCGTCACCGTGCCGATGAGGTAAACCATGATGATGTCGCTGTTGGAGAGCATCGGGCGCAGCAGGTAGCCTGTTCCGGTACAGATGGCCGCGACAAACATGGCAAAAAGATGGTCGTTGATTTTAATGGCGGGGAACTTCCATTCCCTTCTCCGGTTAAAGTTTTGCGCCAGAACGGAAGCGCCGGGCGTTGTCACGACATAAACATCGATATCGCCGCTTTCGGCGATAACGAATTCCGTAAGGTTCCGGCTGAAAACGCGGCGCCAGAAAGACTTGATCGACTTGCCGATGACGATCTTGGTCACGCCCTTGCTGTGGGCGTATTCCACAAGTTCGTTCCCGATATTTGTCCCCTGCAGGGTAAAAATTTCCGCGCCATTTCTTTCCGCGCTTTGCAGGGCCTGTTGCACGTTCTGGCGCAGACGGGAGGTGAGGTCAAGTGCATCCGGCGATTCTATATAGACAGCGATCCATGGAGCTTTCATGGCGGCTGCAAGACGTTTTCCCGTCCTGACCAGCTTGGCGGCAAATTGATCCGGGCCAATGCAGACCATGATGCGGTCGCCAGCAATATTCGGCGTCAGCACGCCTTCGCGGCGCCTTTGAACATTGGTATCGACGTCGACATAGTCCGCCGTGCGGCGTAATGCCAGTTCACGCAAGGACAATAAATTGGTTTTTTTGAAGAAGTTCTGCACCGCGTGCTCATTCGCGCCCGGCGCAATATAAACCTTGCCCTCCTTGAGCCTGTTTAACAACTCATCCGGCGGCGTATCGACAAGGATAATATCGTCCGCCTTGTCGAACAGGCCATCCGGCACCGTCTCGCGCACGGGAATGCCGGTAATGCTTTCCACCACGTCATTCAGGCTTTCGAGGTGCTGGACGTTCAGCGTCGTATAAACATCGATGCCCGCGTCGAGCAGTTCTTCCACGTCCTGCCAGCGCTTGGGATGGCGGCAGCCCAGGGCATTGGTGTGTGCCAGTTCGTCAACAAGAAGAATGGCGGGTTTTCTTTTGAGCGCTGCATCGAGATCGAATTCACTGATCTTCACGCCGCGATGGTCGATTTCCAGACGCGGCAGCTCCGGTATGCCCTTCAGGACTTGTTTTGTTTCAGGCCGCTGATGGGTTTCGATGATGCCGGCCAAAACGTCGATGCCTTCCGCCTTGCGGCGGCGCGCTTCGAGCAGCATGGCGTAGGTCTTGCCGACGCCGGCGGAACTGCCAAAAAATATCTTGAGTTTGCCGCGATTCTTCTTTTGCTCATCCGCCTCGATCTGGCTGAGCAATTGAGCGGGGTCTGGCCGCTTATGGCTTTCCTTGGTGCGCATGCGCGTACTCGTCGAGGGCGAGGTTCAGCTCCAGAACATTCACGACCGGCTCGCCGAGGATGCCCAAAAACCTTCCCTGCGTATAGCGGTCAACAATGGATTTGACGTCATCATACCGCATGCCGCGTGCTTTTGCGACTCTCGCAATCTGGTAATGCGCCGCGGCCGGACTGATATCCGGGTCGAGACCGCTGCCGGAAGCCGTCACCAGATCGACCGGAATGGCGGCTTTATTGCCTGGATCGGCCCTTTGCAGGGCGACAACGCGGGCCTTGGCAGCTTCCAGCAATGCCGGATTATTGACGCCGAAATTGCTGCCGCCGGATGCCGCCGCATTATAGGGCTGCGGGCTTGTGGCCGAGAGCCTGCCCCAAAAGTATTTCGGGGCGCTGAAGTCTTGGCCGATAAGTTTGGAGCCGACGACCTTGCCGCCGCGTTCAATCAGGCTACCCTGCGCCTGATGCGGGAAAATCCCCTGCGCGATGACGGTCACCACCGCCGGATAGGCTATCCCCAGCAACAATGTCAGGAAAATAAAAAGCAGGGCGGATATTTTGAGGGATTGCATGTACATGTCAGGATACTCCCGCTGCGGTCAGCAGCATGTCGATAAGTTTAATCCCGGCGAACGGAATAATCACGCCGCCAACGCCGTAGATCAAGACATTCCTTTGCAACAGGCTATTGGCGCTGGCGGGCAGGTATTTCACGCCTTTCAATGCCAGCGGGATAAGGAAGATGATGATCAGAGCGTTAAAAATAACCGCCGATAAAATCGCGCTTTCCGGCGATGTCAGACCCATCACGTTCAGCTTCATCAACGCGGGATAGGTGCTGGCGAAAGCCGCCGGAATGATGGCGAAATACTTGGCAAGGTCGTTGGAAATGCTAAATGTCGTCAGCGCGCCGCGCGTCATGAGAAGCTGTTTCCCGATTTCGACCACTTCAATCAGCTTGGTGGGGTCGGAGTCGAGATCAATCATGTTGCCCGCCTCCTTGGCCGCCTGCGTGCCGGAGTTCATGACGACGGCGACATCGGCTTGCGCCAGTGCGGGCGCATCGTTCGTACCGTCACCCACCATCGCCACCAGTTCGCCGCCGGCCTGCATTTTTTTAATATAGTCGAGCTTGGTTTGCGGCGTGGCCTGCGCGATATAATCATCCACGCCCGCTTCCGCCGCGATGGCCGCCGCCGTCAAGGGGTTGTCGCCCGTCACCATGATGCTCTTGATGCCCATGCGGCGCAGGTCGGCGAGACGTTCTTTTATGCCGTGCTTGATGACGTCTTTCAGGTGAATGACGCCGAGAATTTTCGGGCCCTGCGCCACCAGCAGGGGCGTGCCCCCGTCGCGGGCGATTTTTTCGATCTGCGCACGGGCGGTGGGCGAGGAGCGCCCGCCAAGGCGCTCCACATGCGCCTCGATCGCGTCCGCCGCGCCTTTCAGGATTTGTCCGTCTTTAAGGGTGACGCCGGAAAGGCGCGTCTCCGCGCTAAATGGGATAAAACTGCCTTCAATGTCGGTGGATTTTCTTTCTTTTACGTTGTGCCTGCTGACCGCCAGATGAACGATGCTTTTCCCTTCCGGCGTTTCGTCGGCAAGGGAGGCTAGCGCCGAGGCTTCTGCCAACTGCTGATGCGCGATACCGTCGACGGGGTAGAAGGCCGCCGCCTGACGGTTGCCATGGGTGATCGTGCCGGTTTTGTCGAGAAGCAGCACGTTTACATCGCCGGCAGCTTCAACCGCGCGGCCGGATTTGGCAACCACGTTAGCGACGATCAGCCGGTCCATGCCGGCAATGCCGATAGCCGACAAAAGGCCGCCGATCGTCGTCGGCGCGAGGCAGACGAGCAGCGCAATCAGCACCGTGACGCTGACAACGGCACCGGAACCGGTTTTCTCGACGGCATACATGGAGAATGGCAGCAGCGTCACCGTCGCCAGCAGGAAGATAATCGTCATGCCCGCCAGAAGGATGGCGAGCGCGATTTCATTGGGCGTTTTCTGGCGTTTCGCGCCCTCGACGAGCGAGATCATCTTGTCGAGAAAACTCTCCCCAGGATTGCTGGTGATGCGGATGACAAGCCAATCCGACAGGATGCGCGTGCCGCCGGTGACGGCATCGCGGTCGCCGCCGCTTTCACGGATGACGGGCGCGCTCTCGCCGGTAATAGCGCTTTCATCGACGGAAGCGACGCCCTCGATCACTTGTCCGTCGCCGGGGATGAAATCTCCCGCTTCGACGAATATAATATCATCTTTTCGCAGCGAGGAGGAGGATACGGTCTCGCAATTGCTTTTGTCCTTCGCGGATTTCAGTTTGCGGGCTGGAAGGTCTTTGCGCGCGGCCTTCAGGGTTTCCGCCTGCGCCTTGCCGCGGCCCTCGGCGATCGCCTCTGCAAAATTGGCGAAAAGCGCCGTGAACCACAGCCAGACACACGTCCAGACGACAAACCACGTTTTTTCCGTCGATCCCGGCGCATGATAGAAGCACAATATGGTCGTGATGATGGCGCCGACATAGACGACGAACATGACGGGGTTGCGCATCTGGTATGCGGGTGTGAGCCGTTTAAACGAGGCCGCAATAGCCTCCATGATCGCTTTTCCGCCCAGCAGGGCGGGCCTTTTATGATGAATGGCCATGATTTACCTACGAATGAAGGTGTTTAAGCATGTTAAAATGTTCGGCGATCGGCCCCAATGCCAGCGCCGGAACATAGGTCAGCACACCGACCAGGACGACCACGCCGACAAGCAGACTGACGAACAGCGGCGTATGCGTCGGCAGCGTTCCGGCAGAAACGGGGGTTGATTTCTTGGCTGCAAGAGCCCCCGCGATGGCCAGCACCGGCAGCATGCACCAGAAGCGGCTGAACAGCATGGCGATGCCGAGCGCCGTATTGTAGAAGGGCGTATTTGCGTTGAGGCCGGCGAAGGCGCTGCCGTTGTTATTGCCCGCGGAACTGAAAGCGTAGAGGATTTCGCTGAAGCCCTGCGCGCCGGGATTGAACGCCCCCGCTTTTCCGGCCGCCGTCAGCACCGCAATCGCCGCACCGCCCAGCGTCGCCACCAGCGGCACCAGAATGGCGATGGAGGCCATCTTTATCTCGAAGGACTGCACTTTTTTGCCGAGATATTCCGGCGTGCGCCCGACCATCAGTCCGGCGATGAACACCGTCAGCAGGACATAAACGATCATGCCATACAAACCGCAGCCCACGCCGCCGAAAATGACCTCGCTGAACTGAATCATCAGCAGCGGCGCCATGCCGCCGAGCGGCGTATAGGAGTCGTGCATGGAATTGACCGAGCCGTTGGAGGCGGCCGTTGTGGCCGCCGCCCAGATGGCCGAGTTCACGACGCCGAAGCGCGTTTCCTTGCCTTCCATGTTGCCACTGGATTGATCGATGGCGGCGATTTGCGTCAGACGCGGATTGCCGCCCCGTTCCTGAGAGGCGCAAAAAATCATCAGCGGAAGGAGGATGACCGTCATGGCGATCAAGATCGCCCATCCCTGCCGCGTGTCGCGGATCATATAGCCGAAGGTGTAGCAAAGCGCCGCCGGTATCAAAAGGATCGCCAGCATCTCCAGAAAGTTCGACAGCGCCGTCGGGTTTTCAAACGGGTGCGCCGAATTGACGTTAAAAAAACCGCCGCCATTGGTGCCAAGCTGCTTGATCGCGATTTGCGAGGCGGCGGGGCCGACGGCGATCGTTTGCACCGCGACAGGTTTATGATCGCTACCCATCGTTGCCGCAGTTAGATGCGCTTCGACATAGGGCCTGAAGGTCTGCACGACGCCCTGCGACGTCAGAATGACGGCGAAAACGAGCGACAGCGGCAGCAGGATATAGATAACACTGCGGGTCATATCGACCCAGAAGTTGCCAATGGTCTTGGCCGTTTTCCGCACAAAACCGCGTATGAAAGCGACCAGAACAGCCATGCCGACGGCGGCGGAAACGAAGTTTTGCAACGTCAGGCCGACCATCTGGCTGAAATAGCTCATCGTCGATTCGCCGCCATAAGCCTGCCAGTTGGTATTGGTTGTAAAACTGGCAGCCGTATTAAATGCAAGATCTGGCGTAATTTTTCCCATGCCTGCCGGGTTGAGCGGCAGGTGCGTTTGCAGGCGCAATAGCGCATAAAGAGCCAGCAAGGTGAATGTGCTGAACACCATCACATGAACGGAATAGGCCTTCCAGCCCATTTCCTCCTGCGCGTTGATGCCGCAGAGCTTATAAAGCCCGCGCTCCAGCCAGCCCATTTTTGAGGACAGGAATGTCCTTTCTCCCTCATAAATCTTCGCCATGTAAAGTCCCAATGGCTTCACGGCAAGAAAAAGGACGGCGAAATAAAGCGCGATCTGCGCCCAGTCGTTGAAGGAAAGATTCATGGAAATAACTCCGGTTTCAAAAGCGCCGTAAACAGGTAAACGAACAGGGCCGCGACAACCGCGCCGATTATTGAATAAAAGACGGTCATTCCTCATCCTCCATCAAATGCTCCGCCAGCCTGATAAAGCCGAAGCTGAGCAGGGCAAAGCCGAGCGTCAGCCCGATATAAAAATAGTCCATGTTGATTTCTCCCTATCTCCGGAAATTGTCGATCAATGTCCGGCGTCCGTCATGTAAATAGGCTGTAAAAAAACATATAAGTTCTTTTTACAGCCTATTTACATGACGATTTGTAGCAAGAGTGCTTAAGTTTCCCGAGGCTTACATGAGGAGGAAATTTGATCATGAGCAAAAAACTTGGCCTGGCTTTGGTTATTATGTCTTTCTCAAGGGCGGCGCCGGTATTGGCCGCAAGCCCGTCCATGCCGTCCATGACAGGGCCTCTTGCCGGCAATCCCGCGCCCTATGCCTTCGATACCAAGCCCTTCGGCAAGATTTATGTGACGGGTGCCGCAACGGCTCTGGCCTTAAGTCAAAACCATCCGGCTTCCGGTGATCAGGACAGCCTTGGTGACATCTCGAACGCGCAGCTTTTTGTTCAAAACACATCCGGTCCCGTCCAGTTCTTCATTCAGGGGGGTACTTATTCCACGCCCGCGCTCGGCACCGCCTATTTGCGTGCCGACAAAACGGCGGATAAAACATACGGATTTTTGCCACAAGGGTACATCAAGCTGGCGCCAACGGACAGTTTTTCCATTCAGGCCGGGAAACTGCCGACGCTTTTTGGCGCCGAATACACATTCACCTTTGAAAACATGAATATCGAACGCGGGTTGCTCTGGAATCAGGAGAATGCCGTCAACAGGGGTATACAAGCCAATTATTCGCAAGGACCAGTGACGTTGTCTCTTGCGTGGAGCGACGGCTTTTATTCCGGCCGCTATAACTGGGTGTCCGGCGCGGCGGCTTACACCATTGACGGCGCAAACTTGGTTAGCATTATTGCCGGCGGCAATCTTGGTGAAACGGCACATACGTCTTTTGTCACGCCATTGGCGCAAAACAACAGTTCCATCTACAATGTTATCTATACGCATACATCAGGAGCCTGGACGTTCAACCCCTATCTGCAATACACCCATGTCCCCGAAAACAATTCCATCGGCATTGCCCATGCCGCATCCACCTATGGAGCCGCTCTCTCGGCAAAATATAATGTTGATCAGAATTTCAGTATTGCCGGACGTGCGGAATACATCGGCTCCACAGGCAGCGTTGCCGATGGCGCGCCGAATCTCCTTTACGGTCAGGGCAGCAAAGCATGGTCGCTTACCGTTACGCCGACTTATCAGTATAAAAGCTGTTTTGGCAGGGTTGATGCTTCCTATGTCCGCGCATCCGATACAGTGGCGGGGTCGGCTTTCGGCTCTGCCGGGAATGATGCGTCGCAGTCTCGTATCTTCCTGGAAACGGGAGTACTATTTTAGGCATCCACTTCTGACGCCGAGAGAACAAAAACGCTACTTAGCCGAGTTCCAATTGAAAAGATTAGTTGCGGGGGCAGGATTTGAACCTGCGGCCTTCAGGTTATGAGCGCAGCCCAGTGCTTCGTAACTACCTGATATTTCACTATGAAATACCTTTCCATACTTATACGTGTAAGTAACCGTGTAAGTCAAGCCTTCGGGTTTTTGGTAAGTAAAAAACCGAAGGCCCCTTATAAAAGACCTCATTGTTCCAATAAAGCCATGAATTCAAATAGGCTGATTGCCTGAATGCCCTCCTTCATCGGAAAAGTATCAGCCCCTGCGTGGACAAGAAATTTCCGCGTCGGTTTCACATCTTCACAGGCTTCGTGAAATCCTCTTTTCAGGCTTGCTGAAGCGCTACGCTTGATTTCTATGGCCCAAAACTCCCTTGGGCTGGTGGCAAACTCAATGAGAAGGTCAATTTCTGCACCGCCGGACGTGCGATAGTAAAAGATTTCTGCGCCTTCTGGCAGGACAGCCATGATGTTCTCAATGACAAAACCTTCCCAGCTTTTTCCGACAACAGGATGCCCCAAGAGATCGTTATATGTTTTGATGTTTAGCAGGGCGTGAGTAATGCCACTATCGCGCACATAAACTTTTGGTGATTTTATTAACCGTTTTTTGATGTTCTCGGTATATGGCTTTAATCTTCTGACGAGCAACAAATCGGCCAAAAGATCTATATAACGCCCAATACTCATGCTGGAAACATCGAGGGCTGACGCCAGCTTAGAAGCATTGAGGTTCGTCCCCTGCGCATGGGTCAACATTATCCAGAGCCTCTCCAAAGTCTCGGCAGGAACGCGTGGTCCCAGCTGTGGAATATCCCGCTCCAGATAGGTTCTGATGAAATCTCGGCGCCAGCGCAGGCTGCCCTCATCATCCTTAGCCAACAGGCTCTCGGGGAACCCCCCTCTCACCCATAGCTGATTGAGCTTGTCCAGATCCTTTGGGTTTTTGAGATATTCCCTCACATCAATAGGAAACAACTCAAGATAGGAAATCCTTCCCGCCAAGCTTTCACTTGATTGCCGGAGCAGGTCAAGCGAAGCAGAACCTAAAAACAGAAAATGCCCTGCCTTGTTCCCTTTGCGCCGCTCAGAGTCAACTAGACCCCGAATTGGCGCAAACACTTCGGGCAATCTTTGCACCTCGTCCAGAATAATTAGCTTGTCACTGTTTTCCCTATGAAAGGCTTCAATATCCTGAACCTTGCGTAAGTCTGTTCTGTTCTCCAGGTCGAGATAGACAGACGGAGTTTCCTTACCGATGCTGAAAGCAAGCGTCGTTTTACCCACCTGCCGTGGCCCCATCAGGGCAACGGCAGGACTGGTTTGTAAACGATCGCGAATCCTGTCTTTTAAACGTCTTTTTATCATCTGTGCAAATTTAACACAAAATGTTAAAAATACATAGTTATTTTTACGGTAAAGTTCTACTCCCGCACGAGCCTAAAATCAGGGCGGATTACACAGCAGAAGGTTAATCCAGAAACCGGAAAGTCAGTCCTTTCAGATAGCCCGTTTCCGGCAGTTGCGGGTGGACGGGATGATCGGGCGCGGCACCGGATATCTTGATGATTTGAAAGGCCTTGCCCGCCTTGGCCAGCCCCTCCGTCACCGCTTTGGAAAGCTCCGCCACGTCCGCATGGTGCGAGCAGGAGGCGAAGAACAGAAAGCCGTTCTTCTGTGCCAGCGGCGCGGCCAGCCGCGCCAGCTTCGCATAGCCCCTCATGCCGGACGTCATGTCCTTGCGCGACTTTATAAAGGCAGGCGGATCGACCACGACCATGTCATATTTTTTTCCCGTAGCGGCCAGCTTTTCCATGACATCGAAAGCCTTGCCCTCGATCGCCTGGCATTTTTTCTCGATGCCGTTCAGTGCCGCGTTCTTTTTGACCATTTCTAAGGCTGCGGCGGAACTGTCAACGAAAGTAACGCTTTCCGCGCCAGCCCTGCCCGCCGTCACGCCGAAGCCACCGGTATGGCAGAACACATCAAGCAGGGAGCCGCCTCTTGCCAGCGTTGCCGCCCACGCCCTGTTTTCACGCTGGTCGAAGAACCAGCCCGTCTTTTGCCCTTCCATGAGATCGACGAAGAACGGCGTATCATTCTCGATAATCTGGATAGAGTCCGGCATATCACCGTGCGCGACGCGCACAACCTGCTCAAGGACTTCCAGCTCCCGCGCGGGCGTATCATTCTTCAAAATAATCGTACGCGGCCTGATAAGTTTTTTCAGCGCGGCTTCAACGTGTGGGTAAAGCGCTTCCATTCCCGCCGTATTCACCTGACATACAACCACATCGCCATAGCGGTCGATAATCAGTCCGGGCAGCCCATCGCTTTCCGCGTGAATCAGGCGGTAAAAGGGCTGGCTATAAAGTTTCTCACGAAATTCCAGCGCCTTATCGATCAGGTGAAAAACAAAATTCTCGTCAATCTTCTGCGCCAGCTGCATTGTCATGACCCGTCCGACCAGTTGCGGCTTGGGGTTGAAAAAGCCGCGCGCCACAAAATCGCCCTTATCGCGCACGAAATCGACCAGTTGCCCCGGCGGCAGTTTTTCGGACTCGCGCGCGTTAATCACCTCGGAGCGGAACACCCATGGATAACCAAGCCTCAACCGTCTGACGGAACGCTCATCGATACGCACTGAATAGGTCACTTTTTTCCGCTGCTTTTTGTTGCTCTGTAAGGCTAACTTATACGAATAAGAGGAGATTTTCCATGCTCATTTCAGAGCTGGCTCCGGTTGTTTGAACAGATTCCCGCAAAAGATAAGTGGACGTTCTGCCGGGTTTCTGTCTCGTAGTGGTATACCATGTGCTGGATGTGCCGAAGGGATGGCGTAGCCCGACCGAAGTC
>JAJZTA010000017.1 GCA_021849295.1 Pseudomonadota bacterium
ACCGGCCCTGCCTGGTGCGCCGCGTTCCAGCGCGGAACCCAGCTGCGCTCGCCCTGTTCGAGGGCGGCGATGATCTTCTCCGTGACGCGGGTGTAAATGTCGGATTTGACGTGATGTGTCATGGCGGTTCTCCTTTGCTGCAAGGGAGAAAAGCGCTTTAAGCGCCTTTCTCCTCTGTGGTTGCGGATTGCGCCTTCGGCGGGAATGCCACGTAGCGGGTGTTGCCGATCAGGACGTTGAAGCCGTTGCCCTTGCCGTGGCGAAAGGCCGCGCCGACGCGCTGGTTCTTGCCATCCTGCGATTGCGAGAAAATATAAAAGGCGGGGGCCTGTTTTGCTTTGGCGGTCGTGGTTTCTGTCGTGGTGGTCATGTTCAGTCTCCTTATGTTTGCGATGACCCTTGCGGGCGATACCTCCCCAAAGCCATGCGCAAGGGCGCAGAGTCAGACAGGAAAATTGGGGGGATGCGAAGCATCGTCGGCGCGGGAGCCAATTTTCCTGTTGACTCGACGAGCGCCTGCGTATGGCAGGAGGCTGAAGACTGCACGCATGGGTGATTGCAAATTTTTATAAGGAGAGAAATGGCCTGATCCGCGATTACAGAACACGAACCTGCAAACTGGCATAAAGCCTTATCGGTACGGATGTTGCACGGGCGGCGCTACAGCGCCGAGCGGTCCTTGAGCGCAAGAGAGCTACGCGATCCGGTTATTCGGCATAAATTGCTTCGTGAGACTGCCGCAGAGCTTCGTCATGCAGAGAAAATGAGCGCTTCTTTCACGCGATGATCACGTACTGCCCCTGATACTCCGTCCACGTCACGGCCTGTCCATTTGCATCCTGCATCGGTTCGGATTTATCGACGCAAGCCCTGAAGGGCTTCTCCACTGCGTTTCATCGAGTGCGTACAACCGAACGCGCTGACCTGTCTGCCACATGAGGCCGCGATGGTCGTGGCCGGAAAAGACAGGAGCAGAAAATGTTTATCATCACGAAAGAAGAACTCGAACACATGACCGAAGCGCAACTGCATGCGCTGTATCACAGCATTATCGCCGATCTTACCCGTCGCAATCTCTCGGCGGCGCATTGCCCGCTGACGACGATTACGCTTGCGAACATCCGGATGGTCCTCCGCAGGAAGCAGGCGTTTCGGCCCTGTACGCCGCGTTTCTAACACGGCGCTTTCTCACAGCCGCGCCGCTCATGCGGCGCGGTTTTCTTTCATGGATGCTCGTCATACAGTCTCCCTGACTGGCGTGAAATTTCGGCTGGTTGCCGCTAGACCGCGCCAGCGGCGCGGCGGCGGAAGGGTATCCCGCTCAGTTGCCCGAGCCGGGCGCGGGATAAGGGGCGCGCCAGTCGGGATGGCCGGGCTCCAGCCATCCTTGATCGACCGGCGCACCTGCCGGTCGTCCGACTGAGATGTGCCAGCGGCACGTCGGGCGACCGAAGACGCGAGGCATGGGGTGTTTGAAGCTCTGCACACCTGTTTCCATGCCACGCTTTGGGCCGAGGTCACAAACGAGGAGCGCCAGCGGCGCTTTGCGACCCCGGCAACGCCATCGCCAATGCATCGGCCATCGAACTCGACGGCTATGACGATGCGCAGCTAGCGTTTGGGGCGGCGCGGTTTCACCGGCTGTTTCGCTTTGACGGAGGCCACGGTTTTTGCCTTTTCTTCCTCTGCCTCGATCTCGGCATCCATTTCGGCATGCATTTCTTCCCATCCGCCGATGCCCATGAGCACTCGGTCGGCATGCTTGATGGTATTCACGTGCCCATAATGCTGCTCGATCATCTTGACCGAAGTGCCCATTTGCTGGGCGAGGATATAAACATCCACCCCGGAGGAAAGCCGCAGCGTGGCATAGGTGTGGCGGAAGCAATAGGTGGTTCGCGGAATGCCGCTCGGTCCCTCGCGCAGTTCGGTGTATTTGAGCAGTTCCTCGACCGTATCCCGGTAAAGCCACTTCGCAGGCTTACCGTTGATAATCGTGAACACGGGGTCGTCCGGCTTGGTCGCCTTGGAAAGATTGCGGACGCGATCCAGATATTTCCCGACGCTCTTGGGCGCGATCAGCTTGCGCGTCTTGCCCTTGCCCTGGACATAGATGACGAGGATTTCCTGCCCGTCCTTGTCCTTGGCGCCGGTGATGTCGCGCCAGCGCAGGTTCTTGGCTTCTGGCGGGCGCATCCCGGTGTTGCACATGATGAGAATGAAATTATAGCACATCTGGCGATACCAAGTGCCCTGCGGCGAGGTCGCCTCCCTGATCCACTTTCGGCCCTTGGTGTGTAGTGTCCGGTATTCCTCCAGCGTGAACTCGTCACGCCGGCTGGATTTGAGCTTGGGCATCCCCTCGAAGCGGTGGCTCGCGGGCACATAGCGTTTGCCAATTGCATAATTCATGATGGCGGCGAAGATCGCCATTTCTATGCGAATGGTGGCATCGCTGATGATGCCGTTGCGGCGGCCCTTGCCGTTCTCCCTGCGCCAGAGAGGATAATCCGCCCAGCGCTCCTGGGTGATGAGATGCACCTGCGTACTGCCGACATAGGCATTGAGGGGGCCATCGATCTTGTTCTTGACGTTCATCGCGCGCGCCTGGCTGACCTCGCCGGCATTGGCGCGACGCTGCTGCGCTTCGGCATACTCCTCAGCCACCTGCGAGAAGGGGCGGTTGAACACGGGAACGTCGTGCTTCACCCGAAAACGGATATCCGCATATTGATCCAGCGCGTAGTCGCGTGCCGTCTGCCGGTCCGCCGTGCGCAGCGAGATGGTCTTGTAGCGGTCCTCGTTCTGGATTCTCACGCGGCAGTAATAATTGTCGTGCCCGACATCGCCGCGCCGGAAGATGATGAGACCCGGCTTCAACTGCTCCTTATCGATAATGAATCGCATATCTGAACTTCCCACTGTGCAGAAACCGTGTAGACTAGTGGCGTAAGCGCTTGTTTTGCCGTACCTGTGTAGGTTCTGTGTGGGTAAGTATAGCAAAAAATGTTGTGTATTCCTAGTAACTTATGAAAATCCCTTCACCCGCGCCAAGCAGACGGAATTGAAAACGCTGGTGCATGAGGTCGCGGCGCACAACCCGCGTGTCACGCCCGCCGCCGTGTGGAACGCCGTTAAAAGGCCGCTGCATATTCACCGCTATGAAGACATGGACCAGTGGGAATACTGGCGGGGCAGGCGGATGCTGGAAAGCCTGTTGCGGGAAAAATAATTATTCGCTGTGCGCCCGCGGATGCGCCTTATCGTAAATCTCCAGCAGTTGCGCGTTGTCGAGGTCGGTGTAGCGTTGCGTGGTCGAGACGGAGGCATGGCCGAGCAGTTCCTGTATCGCGCGGAGGTTGCCGCCGTTGACCAGCAGGTGCGTGGCGAAGCTATGGCGGAGGGCGTGCGGCGTCAGGCTTTCGGGAAGATTAAGCGCGCGGCGGATATGGCGCAATTGCCGCTGCGCGACGCCCTGATTCAATCTTCCGCCGCGGCTGCCGAGAAAGAGCGGCGTGGTTTTTTCAAACCCGTGCGGGCAGTGCGCGATATATTCCGCGATCATCCGTTCGACGATCGGCAGCACCGGCACCAGCCGCTCCTTCGAGCCTTTGCCCATCACGCGCACTTCGCCCGTGATGGCTTCGCCATCGCTTGAAACAAAACTTCGCGGGCGGTTGCCGAAGTTGAGCTTCAAGGCCTCGTCGATCCGCAGCCCGCAGCCGTATAAAAGAGTGAACAGCGCGCGGTCGCGGTAGGCGATCCATGCCTCCTGATGCCCGAGCGTTTCAAGATTTTGCGTCAGCGTCTTCGCCTGCTCCGGCGGCAGGGCGCGCAGCAGTTTCTTCGGCCTTTTCGGCGTGCGCACGCCGCCGATGGCGGGGTTGTGCAGAAAGCCGTTCCTGTCGAGCCATTTCAGAAAACTGCGGATGCTGGAGAGCTGCCGCGCGCGCGTGGAATTTCCCGCGCCTTCCGCCGCGCGGCGCGTGAGCCAGCTGCGAAAATCGCGCAAAGACGCGTCGCCGAGGTCGTTCAGCGACGGCGGGCGGCCGATGTGTCCGGTCAGAAATTCAAGGAAATACAAAATGTCGCGCGTATAGGCGCGCAGCGTGTGGCGCGAGAAATGTTTTTCGTGTTGGAGATAAGCGACCCACGCGCGATAGCGGTCCGCGAGATCCGCGGCGGCGGAGGGAATATCGCTGTCTAGCCCTGTACCAGCCATATGCGGAAGCACCGTTCGATGACCTGCGCGAGGAAGCCGATCTGGTCCACCGCGTGGTTGGGCATGAAGGCCTCGGGGTCGCGCGAGCCGAAGGCGATGATGCCGGCGGGCGTTTCCTCGCTGATTTCAAGCCGCACCAGCGCGTGGCTGCGCACCAGCCCCGCGCCGGGGCCGAAAAGCTCCTCGCTGCCGGTGATGTTGTCCTGCAGCAGCGCGTCGCCGGTCGAAAGCCATTTTTCCACCGTGTCCGCCTTGGCGAAACGGATGCCCGCCTGATTGATGAACGGCACTTCTTTCGAGGTGGATTCGATGATCAGGTTGATGGTGTCGACGTCGAGGATGACGGGCAGATGCTGCGTCACCAGTTCGACGAACTCCTCGAAGCTGTCGGCTTCCAGCACGGTCAGAACCGCGGTCTGGACGCGGGTCTGGTTGTTCATGTTGGCGCGGACGTTTTCGATCAGCTCTTTTTGCAGTTGCTGGACTTTTGTCTTGTCGCTTTTCAGCTTGCCGAGCATCTTCTGCTGGAAATCGACCACGCCCGTGCCGCGGTCGGGCGCGGGCAGTGCATCGGGATGCGTGTCGAAGAAGTCGGGGTTGGACTTGAGGTAGGCGAGGACGGCTTCGTCGTCCAGCTTGTCTTTCATGACCGTTTTCCCCATTTCAGGCTGCATCCAGTATTGATTGTCCTGTCTTCGCCCAATCGGCGACGAAGGCGGCGAGGCCTTTGTCGGTCAGCGGGTGCGCATAAAGCTGGCGGATAACCTTCGGCGGGATGGTGGCGACATGCGCGCCGACCTTCGCCGCTTCGACGAGGTGCAGCGGGTGGCGCACCGAGGCGACCAGCACTTCCGTCTTGATCAGCGGGTACTGGCGGTAGATCTGCACGATGTCGCGGATCAGCTGCATGCCGTCGGTGGAGATGTCGTCCAGCCGCCCGACGAAGGGGGAGATGAACGTCGCCCCCGCCTTGGCGGCGAGGATCGCCTGCGCGGGCGAGAAGCACAGCGTGACGTTGACCATCGTGCCGTCGTCGCTCAGGGCCTTGCAGACCTTGAGGCCGTCCGGCGTCAGCGGCACCTTGACCGCGACATTCTTGGCGATCTTGGCGAGGCGCTGGCCTTCCTTCAGCATGGTGGCGTAATCCGTCGCCGCGACCTCGGCGCTGACGGGGCCGGGCACGACCTCGCAGATCTGCCCGATCAGGTCGATAAAGCTTTTCGCGCCCGACTGGGCGACCAGCGAGGGGTTGGTGGTCACGCCATCCAGCAGGCCGGTGGAGGCGAGGTCCTTGATTTCATTGAGATCTGCGGTGTCGACGAAGAATTTCATGGGGCTCTCTCTTTCTTTAAATCGCGTATTAGTGTACTCAATTGGCATGCCTTCATCCAGTCCAAAACAGGGGCTTTTATTGCCCGAGACGGGCGCGCGGGTGCAAGTTCTTGTGCCGTTTCCCGTCGGCCGCGCTTACGACTACCGGCTGCCCGAGGGCATGGCGGCGGCGTCCGGGGATTATGTAAGGGTGCCACTCGGCAAAAAGGAAACTGCGGGCGTCGTCTGGGCGGCGGGGAGCGATGCCGCGCTCGACCCCGGCAAGGTCAAAGCCGTTTTGCAAAAATACGACGTTCCGCCGATGCCGGACGTCCACCGCAAGTTCATCGAGTGGGTGGCGCGTTACACGATGGCCGACCTCGGCACGGTTTTGAAGATGAGTTTGAGCGTGCCGGACGCCTTGCAGCCGCAGAAGGCGGCGCAGGCCTACACGCTGCCTTCAATCATGCCGGAGAAGCTCTCCTCGCACCGCATGAAGGTGCTGGATTTTCTTTACGACGGCGTGCCGTACCGCGCGGCGGAGATCGCCAGGGCGGTCGGTTGCAGCACGATGATGATCCGCGCCATGGCGGACGCGGGCCAGCTCCGCACCGTGCCGGTGACGACGCCCGCGCCGTGCGCGATCGGACAAGTGCCGGAAAATACGCTGACGTTCTCGGACTCCCAGCAACAGGCCGTCGAGGCCTTGAAGGAACAGGTTGCGGCGAAAAAATACAGCGTGACGCTGCTCGACGGCGTGACCGGATCGGGCAAGACGGAAGTCTATTTCGAGGCCGTGGCGGAAACGCTGAAGCAGGGCAGGCAGGTTTTGATCCTGCTGCCGGAGATTTCGCTCTCGGCGCAGTTTCTGGAGCGGTTCGAGCGGCGCTTCGGCGTGCCGCCGGCCATATGGCATTCGGAGGTGTCTCCATTGCTGCGGCGCACGACATGGTCGGGCGTTGCGACGGGGGAGACGAAGGTCGTGGTCGGCGCGCGCTCGGCGCTGTTTTTGCCGTTCGCGAATCTGGGATTGATCATCGTCGACGAGGAGCATGACGCGTCTTACAAGCAGGAAGAAGGCGTGATGTATCACGCGCGCGACATGGCGGTCGTCCGCGCGCACCTCGGAGGCATTCCGGCGATGCTGGTGTCGGCGACGCCGTCGCTGGAATCGATGAACAACGTGCGCGAGGGGAAATACGACTACCTGCATCTTTCCGCGCGTCACGCGGGCGCGAAGATGCCGGAGATGCACGCGATTAATTTGAAGGCGACGCCGCCGGCGCGCGGGCAGTTCATCGCCCCGCTGCTGCAACTGGCCTTGCGCGAGACGTTCGCGGCGCAGGAGCAGTCGTTATTGTTCCTCAACCGCCGCGGCTATGCGCCGCTCAGGCTCTGCCGCACGTGCGGCTATCGCTTCCAGTGCCCGTCCTGCGCGGCGTGGCTGGTAGAGCATCGTTATCACACCAAGATGCAATGCCACCACTGCGGCTATACGCAGCCGGTGCCGGACACCTGCCCCGAATGCGGCGCGGAAGAGAGCCTTGCGGCTTGCGGGCCCGGCGTCGAGCGCATTCAGGAAGAAGTGCAGGCGTTGCTGCCCGAAGCGCGGACGCTGATTTTGGCGAGCGACGTGGTGACGAGCGCGAAGGCGATCAACGACGCCGTGCGGCAGATCGAAAGGCATCAGGTGGACATCATCGTCGGCACGCAGATCGTCGCCAAGGGGCATCATTTCCCGTCATTGACCTGCGTCGGCGTGGTGGATGCGGATTTGGGCTTGTCGGGCGGCGACCTGCGCGCGGGCGAGCGCACCTTCCAGCTTCTGCATCAGGTCGCGGGCCGCGCCGGACGCGGCGAAAAGCCGGGGCGCGTTTATATCCAGACCTACATGCCGGAGCAAACGGTGATGCAGGCGCTGATCGCCAACGACCGCGACATGTTCCTCGCCGCGGAATCCGCCGAGCGCGAACGCGCGGGCATGCCGCCGTTCGGGCGGCTGGCGGCGGTGATTTTGTCCTGTTCCGACGAATTGAAGCTCGACCTTTTCTGCCGCAAGCTGGCGCAAGGCGCGCCGCGCTACGACGATATCCGCATCCTCGGCCCCGCGCCCGCGCCGTTGGCCTTCCTGCGCGGCAAACACCGCCGCCGCTTCCTCGTCAAGGCGGGCAGGGAGGTGGTGTTGCAGAAGTTTCTGGCGGAATGGCTCAAAGCGGTGAAAGTGCCGAGCGCGGTGCAACTGAAGATCGACATCGATCCGCAGAGTTTCTTTTAAAAATGGAAACGGTCACCACAGAAATCGGGAATGATATTACATCTGAATATGTTGCATTCGGCGATGAAAGCATATATGGCTCAATGGCAGTATATGCGTTTGTTATCTTGCGCCGTAGCGATATGCAGAGTGTTGAAACAAGAATTTCCGCACTCAAACAAATGTTTAAGGTTCCTTCAGATGCTACGCTTCATTGCAAAGACTTGTTTCATGATTCACGGAGAGAAAAGAAAGGTCTTGGGCATCTCACCAGAAATGATGTGAAAAGAATAGTCGAGAAAGTTGTATATATATTAAATA
Organism: Pseudomonadota bacterium; assembly: GCA_021849295.1. GTDB lineage: Bacteria > Pseudomonadota > Alphaproteobacteria > Micavibrionales > UBA2020 > PALSA-926. Next base: position 8,109 of record JAJZTA010000017.1, read on the forward strand.
AAAACCAGATATTGCTACGCTTTGCTTATGGAGATTTGGAGGTTTTTAAAAGAATTATTACCTCAACAGTAGAAATGACTGACCATGTGAATGGAGGTAAGAAGTCATTCCCAGACGTGCCCGAACCAAAGGCAATGCTCGGGCTTCTGATGCAGATGTGTTTTGCCGTCCATCCAGACGGTAGAGAAGGACCGACGGCTAGCCAGTGCCAGATTTTTGCTTCAGAAGATGAAACGAAAATCAGGTTTATAGGTGGGGGGAGGTACAGAGCAGATCGCCATGTAGCGCTTTCCGATATTGGTGCGGAAAAGGGAGAAGTATTTCAATTAAAACCTACTATTGTTAAAGCAAATGCCCATTCCATTCTGCAGCTAGCGGATATTTCCGCGTATATGTGTAGTCATTCTGTCCCTGGAGTGCCGGAAGATCTATTTTTTCAGACACAAATGTCGCGTATAAAATATTTTGTAAGGCATAAATTTGTAGAGTAGGGCTACCCCTCCGGCACAAAAATCTTTTCAAGCTTGGTGATTTTGGGGTCGAGTTCGGCCCAGCGGTCGCTGTCGAGGCGGAAGACGCCGAGCGTGCCCGGTTCGCAGTAGTGGTCGATCTTGCCGAGGGCGGAGAGGAGTTCGCTCACGCCGGGGTTGTGGGCGACGATCATCAGGTTGTTGTGCTGAGGGTCGGCGGCCTGTATGGCGGCGAGGATTTTTTCGTCCGGCGCGTTATAAAGCTCTTTGTCGGGGTTGTGGGCGATGCCCTCCGGTCCGGTGAGGGCGGCGATGACGATCTGCGCCGTTTCGACGGTGCGGGCGGCGCCGGAACAATGGATAAAGTCCGGCTGCATCCGGTTGGCGCGCATAAAACGGCCGACCACCCGTGCCTCGATCACGCCCCTGCCGGAGAGCGAACGGTCGAAATCGCTCATGGTCGGCGGGGTGGCGCGGGCGGCGTCGGCGTGTCTCATCAAATAAAGTGTTTTCATGGAGTACCCTTTTAGATTATAAAAACTATAAAATAACGAAATTGAAAAGTCATGTCCGAACAGCAGGCTCCTGCGAAAAACTACGTCGCCATTATAGACATCGGCTCCAATGCTGTCAGGCTTGTCGTGTTTGACGGGCTGAACAGGGCGCCGTTCAGGATCCATAATGAGCGGACGATCTGCAATCTCGGCGCAGACCTCGGCCGTACCGGACGCCTCAATCCCGATTCCATGAAAAAGGCGCTTGGCAGCATCCGGCGGTTTTCCGGCCTGCTGACGGCGATGAAAGTCACCAACGTCCGCGCCGTGGCGACGGCGGCGGTGCGCGACGCGAAGGACGGCAAGGACTTCATCGACACGGTGCAAAAGGAATTCGGCCTCAGGATCGAGGTGATCGAAGGCGAGGAGGAGGCGCGGATTTCCGCCCTCGGCGTGCTGGCCAACGGCTTCGGCCGCGATTGCGTGATCGGCGATTTCGGCGGCGGCTCGATGGAGCTGATCGTCGTCGAAAACGGCGAAGTGAAGCATAAAGCCAGCCTGCCGCTCGGCTCGCACCGCCTGCAGGCGGAAAAAGGCCGCGCCGCGCGGGCGGAGATGGTCGAAAAACACTTGAGCAAGGTCGGTTTCCTCGCCAACTGCGAGGGCAAGGATTTCTATGCGATGGGCGGGGCGTGGCGCTCGATGGCGACGGCGCATATGCACATGTCGCGCTATCCCTTCCGCCTGCTCGACCACTACCAGATGAGCGGCAAAAAGGCCGAGGAGTTCGCAAGTCTGCTGGCCAAAGGCACACCCGCCACGTTGGAGAAGACCGTCGGCATGTCGAAAAAGCGCCTGCGCGACATCGGTGTCGCGGCGCTGGCGATGGAGATTCTGTTCAAGAAAATCAAGCCGGTGCGGCTGATTTTCTCGGGCACCGGTTTACGCGAGGGGCTGATCTACGACCAGCTCGCGCCCGCCATCCAGCAGCAGGACGGGCTGATCGCCGGCTGCGCCAAGATCGCGCTCAAGATCAGCCGCTTCGACGACCTCAAGGCCTTCAAGACCCTGTCGCGCTGGATGACGCCGTTGTTCGCGGGCGAGGACGCGGATTTCATGCGCCTGATGGAGGCGAGCTGCCTTTTGAGCGACACCGGCTGGTTCGAACATGAGGAATATCAGGCGGCGCACGCCTTCGAGCGCATTCTGGTGCTGCCCTTTTACGGCATCGACCATCCGGGGCGGGCGTTTCTGGCGACGACGCAGTACGTCCGCTACAAGGGCTATGTCCGCCGCGAAGGGCATTATGAAGACGTGATCAAGCCCGCATTGAAGCTGCTCGCCGACCGCGTCATCGACCGCGCCGCGACCATCGGCCTTGCCCAGCGCATGGGCTATCTGCTGACGGGCGGCGCGCTGGGTTTGCTGCGGCAAACCGAACTGGAATTAACGCCCAAGCAGCTTATCTTAAAGCTGAACGAGAACGCAGACATGCTGAACGCCGACGTCATCAAGGACGCCATGCACGCGCTGGCGGACAAGATGCGGCGTGAAGCCGTCATTCAGTAACGCGCTGTATTCCGTTGAAAATAAATACTATTTAATCGTCTGGTTTAAGCATCTGGTGGAGATATACCGTTCCGCAAGAATAGTTCCCAGAGCAAGGGGCAGTCCGGCCAGGATATCCGCATAATGGTGACCGCCGATATATGGCATGGAGATAATAGTCACAATATTCAGCAGTATATAGCCTATGGAGATAAGTTTGAAACCGCGCGTCGCATAGACAAGGACAACCGCCATCATGGCGTGGAACGAGGGAAACTGGATGATGCCTTCCAATAATCTGTTGCCGATGATTTTGATATGTCCCTGATACAGGGCCATGAAAGTCCTGACATATGAACTGTTTTTCCGGACGCCGTAATAGTGAAAAGCGCCCGCGGCGGGCCAAAAGGTGGAGACAAGAATACAGACCATGCAACACAGCATGGAAAGCCGGATGAGTTCCCATCCCCTGTCATATTGCCTGCGCCAGAAAAACAGCAATAACAATACGACGAACTGCAGTCCTATGCCTGCATAGACTTTGGCCAATATTGCATATACGCGCGGATGGGCGATGACCCATTGATAGTCGGCCAGCCAATCAAGGCCGAGCGCGCGGTCGGCCGCGGCCAGCGGTCCGTCAATCAGAGGATAATGCGCTGCTACCGCCAGATAGCTTGTAATGTACGCCAGCGGCAGGAAGGCGCAAATCACGGCGGCCATATGCGCCGCCTGCGCCGGCAGATCGAGCCGCAGAAGATATTTACAAACAATCGCCGCCAGCAAAAGGCAGACAATGGATTTTGTGAGGAACATATTGGACGCAAGCACGTCCATGCCAAGGGCTTTTGCCGAACAGGCGTCAAGGGCGGCAATCAGGGCCAGAAACAGCCAGATGGCAAGTGTATTAGGTGAAAACGTCTTTTTGACAAGCACCAGCGGAGTCTTGCGCGGTGTTTCCTGAGGGAGTTGCTCTTTTGGCATTGGACGATGTCAATCCGACTTCACCAGCTTCAGCTTGTTGTCCTCGATGGCGAGGGCGAGCTTGCCGTCGCGGAGATCAAGCGCTTCCTTGCCGAAGACCTTGAACTGCCAGCCGGACATGGCGGGAACCTCGGCGTCCTTGCCGTAGGCGGCGATGAGTTCGAGATCGGCGGCGCTGGCGAGCAGCTTGCTCGCCACCTGATTTTCTTCCGCCTTCAGTTTCAAAAGCACGCGCAAGAGGTCGATGGTCGGGCCGAGTCCCGGCGGGAAGTGGGGGCGCGGTTCGCGTTTCGGCAGGTCTTTTTCCGGCGTGTCGAGGCCGCGCTTCACGGCGGCGACCAGCTGCCCGCCCTTGTCGCTGTCGGCGAAGCCCTGCTGGATGCCGCGCATCTTGCCGAGCGCGGCCTGCGACGTCGGCGCGTGCAGGGCGATTTCGGCCAGCGCGTCGTCCTTGAGGATGCGCCCGCGCGGCACGTCCGCGCTCTGCGCCAGATTCTCGCGCCACGCCGCGACCTCGCGCAGGATGCCCAGCGCGCGCGGCTTGTGGGTCGGGATCTTGATGCGCTCCCACGCCTCTTCGGGGCGGGTGATGAAGTTCTCCTTGTCGATCAGCTTTTTATGCTCTTCCTTGATCCACGCGCCGCGCTTGTGCTTTTCGATCTTGGCGTTCAGCTTTTCGTAGATGTGCCGCAGGTGCGTGACGTCGCCGAGCGCGTATTTGAGCTGCTTGGAGGTGAGCGGGCGCTGCGCCCAGTCGGTGAAGCGGCTGGATTTGTCGAGCTGCTTTTTCAGCAGCGCGCCCACCAGCGCCTCGTAGCCGACCTGCTCGCCGAAGCCGCAGACCATCGCCGCCACCTGCGTGTCGAAGATCGGGGCGGGGAGCTTGCCGTTCATCTCCTTGAAGAATATCTCGAGATCCTGCCGGCAGGCGTGGAAGACTTTCAGCACCTTTTTGTCGAGGAAAATATCGTAAAGCGGCGAAAGATCGATGTCTTCCGCCAGCGGGTCGATGGCGACCGCGTCGTCCGGCCCCGCCACCTGAATCAGGCAGAGGCGCGACCAGTAGGTGCGCTCGCGGATAAACTCCGTATCGACCGTGATAAATTCCGCCTTTTTCAGGCGGGTGCAGAGCGACTTCAGGTCTTTCTGGTTGGTGATCAAAGACATATCTCATTGATACACGAGAAACGGGAGGATTGCTATGGGGTTGCGGTTGAGCTATGTGAAATTTATTGCGTTGTCTGTCTATTGCTTCATCCGGTTTTTGTAGATACGGGCAATCAGTTTTTGAAACTGTTGAGGGGTAACGGCTGATTTGCCGGTCATGTCGTTAAAAAGCGACAATAGAATGGACGCGATAATAGTAAGGATTATCAGTGGAACCCCGATAACGATACGGGTACCTATCGTTAGTCCCGTTACGCTGGCGGTCACGTACATGAGGGCGTCGAGACAGGGGAAGGTCTTTGATGAGCAGCGCCACGCCGTATAGGCAAGGAGGGGGCGATAATTGCCGGCCATGCCAAGGCTTCTATGAGAGACGGATCCGAAAGGTGCGGATGCGGGTTGTCCGAAAAAACCAACAATAAGGGCAGGAAGAAGACCACAGAAAGCGCGATCCAGGTAAAAAAGCGGAAGTAGAAATGAAATCGCTTCTGGCTGCCCGGCAGGCATGCCAGACAGATTGCGGGGAGAAGAATTATAATAAAGAAAAGTTTCACTTTAATATCGTCGTTTGGTCACTGAACTTGAGACAGGTTATTCCACCCCGATATGAAAGCCAATACATAATTATGAAAATATAATGGGTGAATAAATTTTTGCTTCTTTATGGCGGAAAATGCTACCCTCCGGTGTTTTTACAATTGTGGAACAAGAACGCATGCAGAAACAGGCGCAACAGAACATATCTCTGGACAAAAGAGGCAACGAGCGCAAGTTCCGGCGCGAGAAGTTCCTCCAGTCTCTCGGCTGGGGCCATGTCGTCCTTGAGGAGATGAAATCCGACGCGTCCTTCCGCCGCTATTACAGGATAGAAGGCGCGCCGATGGTCTATCCGGTGCTGCTGATGGAAGACCCGCCGGACAGGCCGCCGGTGCCGCCGTTCGTGATGGTCGAGCCGTTCATGAAGATCGCGGCGCACTTGCGGTCTTTGGGTTTGAACGCGCCGGGGGTGTATCACTCGGACATCCCGAGCGGCCTGCTGGTCATCGACGATTACGGCGACGACACCTACACGAACCTGCTGAACCGCGAGTTTAATCCCAAGTCGCTTTATGAACTGGCGGTCGACGTGCTGATCCATCTGCACAAGCATCCCGACCGCAACAACATAGACCTTCCCGCCTACGACGCGCAGCAGCTGGTCGACGAGGCCATGCTGCTGCTCGACTGGTATTATCCGCGCCTGACCGGCAAAAAGCCGACAGAGGAGATGAAAAGCTCGTATGCGGACGTCTGGCGCCAATTGTTCAAGAAATTCCCCGCGGACCAGAAGACGCTGGTGCTGCGCGATTATCACGTCGACAACCTGATGCTGGTGCCGGACACCAAGGGCATCAAGTCCTGCGGCCTGCTGGATTTTCAGGACGCGCTGACCGGGCAGATGAGCTACGATCTGATGTCGCTGCTCGAAGACGCCCGCCGCGCCGTGCCCGCCGACCTGCAAAAACATCTTTACGACCGCTACATGAAGGCGATGGGCGAGGGGTTCGACCGCGCGGGCTTCGATTATTCCTTCCGCGTCCTCGCGGCGCAAAGACATGCGAAAGTGCTGGGCATCTTCGTCCGCCTCGCCGAGCGCGACGGCAAGGACCGTTATCTGAAATTCATCCCCCATGTTCACAAGCTTTTCGTCGAATCCCTCGGCAATCCCCTCCTGCAACCGCTCGACCGGTGGTTCAGGGATCACAACATAGACATACGGAGACCATTGAAATGAGCATTGAAGCCAAACGCCTCGAACACATCAAGCCGTCCGCCACGCTGGTTCTCGCCGCGCGCGCGAAGGAAATGCAGGCCGAAGGGAAAGACGTCATCGGCCTTTCCATCGGCGAGCCGGACTTCGAGACGCCCGATTACATCAAGGACGGCGCCAAGGCCGCGATGGACAACGGCGAGACGCGCTATCCGCCCGTGCCCGGCACGCCGGTCCTGCGCAAGGCGATCATCGCCAAGTTCAAGCGCGACAACAACCTGACCTACGGCATGGACCAGATCATCGTCTCGACCGGCGGCAAGCAGGTTCTGTCCAACACCTTCCTCGCGACGGTGGACAAGGGCGACGAGGTCATCATCCCCGCGCCGTACTGGCTCTCGTACCCCGAGATGGTGCATCTCGCCGACGGCACGCCGGTGATCGTCGACACCACGGCGGAAACCGGTTTCAAAATCACGCCGCAACAGCTCGAAAAGGCCATCACGCCGAAGACCAAATGGGTCATCATCAACTCGCCGAGCAACCCGACGGGCGCGGTCTATTCCCGCGAGGAGCTGAAGGCGCTGGCGGAGGTGCTGCTGAAGCACCCGCACGTCTATGTGCTGACCGACGACATTTACGAACACCTGATCTACGACGGCCTGAAATTCCACACCATCGCGGAAGTCGAGCCGAAGCTTTATGACCGCACGCTCACCGTCAACGGCGTTTCCAAGGCCTATGCGATGACCGGCTGGCGTCTCGGCTTCGCCGGCGGCCCGAAAGAGGTCATCAAGGCGATGTGCAAGGTGCAGGGGCAGACGACCTCGGGCGCAAGCTCGATCAGCCAGGCCGCCGCGGCGACCGCGCTGAACGGCGACCAGTCCTTCCTCAAGGAATGGCAGAAGACCTTTCAGGAGCGCCGCGACGCCGTCGTTGCCACGCTGTCCAGAGTCGAAGGTCTGGCGTGCGACGTGCCGCAGGGCGCGTTCTACGTCTTCGCCACGATCGACGGCGTCATCGGCAGGAAGACCGCCGAGGGCAAAGTGATCGAGACCGACGCCGACTTCTGCGATTTCCTGCTGGAAAAGCACCTCGTCGCCGTCGTGCCGGGCGCGGAATTCGGCCTGTCGCCGTGCTTCCGCATCTCCTACGCGCTGTCGAAAGAAACCCTCGCCAAGGCCTGCGAACGCATCGCCAACGCCTGCGCCGAGCTGATGGCCTCCGGCGCGGCGAAATCAAGCGTCGCTTAAGACCCGCGAAACAAGCTGAAACGCACTGAAACGGCGCAAAAGTTTTTTGAAAAAATTTTTGCGCCGTATCTTTTTGATTTCACGGCGCGAAACGGACCGCGCCTTGCGCGCATTAGCGAAAATCATTGACGGCGGGGATCAAACCTGCGCACACTTCACCAAGCTCCCGAAATGAGTGCGGAGCGCGATCGAAAAGATCGGGAGAGTGCGGCGGCCTGAACGGGCCGCTTTTTTATTACTTCAGCGATTGAAGATACTTGATGACGTCGGCGCGGTCTTGCGGGTCGGGCAGGCCGGCGAAGGTCATCTTGGTGCCGGGGATGAATTTTTGCGGGTCGGTCAGCCAGGTGTTGAGTCTTTCGGCCGTCCACGTGCCGCCCTTGGCCTTGATCGCATCCGAGAAAGCGAAGCCCGGAACGTCGGCGAGTTTGCTGCCGACGACGCCGAAGAGATTCGGGCCGATGCCGTTTCCGCCGCCCTTGGTGAAGATGTGGCAGGCGCCGCAGACTTGCGCGGTTTGCTTGCCTCTGTTCGCGTCGGCCTTCGCCATGTAATCCTTGAAGGGCAGGAGTTTGGGCGCGGCGGCAGCCGTCGTCGCCTGTTTGGGCACGGCGATGGCGAAGGCGTCTTTCTTCAGATGCTGCGTCGGGGTCAGCTCCTTGGAGATGAAGCCGGACATCATGGCGATGATGCCTGCGACGAGGATGGCGGCGAGAAGTTTGTTTGTTTCCATTTGAAGAGGGCCTTTTCTTATTTCTTACGTGTTAATCGGGGTTACTTTAAACCTGTTTGCGGACGGTGGCAATCGGGTCGATTGGCTGGATGTCGATGTCCCACGGGAAGTAGATCCATGTGTCCTGACTGACCCACGTGACATAAGTGTCGGCGAGCGGTTCGCCCGTGGGTTTGGCGTAGACGGTGGCGATATGCGACTTCGGCAGCATCTCGCGGAGAAGCTTGGCCGTGCTGCCGCTGTCGACGAGATCGTCGATGACGAGCCAGCCGGCGCCGTCGCCGACGAGATCCCTGTTGATGTCTTTGATGGTCTGCAGTTCGCCGCGGGTCTTGTCGTCGTAGCTGGAAACGCCGATCGTCTCGACGACTTTGATTTCAAGCTCGCGCGCGACGATGCCCGCGGGAATCAGCCCGCCGCGGGTGATGGCGATGATGCCTTTCCACTCTTCGTGCTTGTCGACCAGCCGCCAGGCCAGCGCCTTGCAGTCGCGGTGGAACTGGTCCCACGAGACGAGGAAACGTTTTGGTGCAGTTGCAGAATCAGTCACAGGAAGCCTCCGGTAGGTGTGCCTAATGTATACAGGCTTGGGCCGAATTGGCAAAAAGAATGTTATAGTTATGTCATAAACAAGTCTGTTGACGGAATCAATAAAGGGGCTATAAAAGCAGAGTTACAATTTATCAGCGCCTATTCAAGGAGACTGTCTATGATCAAGAAATTCTTTAACTGGGCCGCCGCGAAGCCCTCCAGCCAATGGACGCTGGGCGGCAGCGACCTGTCCTTCCAGTTCAACCGCGCGGGCCGTCTGGCGGAGCGCATACTTTATGTGAAACCGCTGCTGGTCGGCGGCGCTTTTGCGCTGATGAGCGTGCCCGCGATTGCCGCTGGCGCCGCGCCTGCTGCCGTTGCAGCTCTGACTGCCGGCGCTTTGGTGCTGGCGTTCGGTAAAGCGGTATCGCTCGTCGGCGGCGGCGCTGCGCACCTTGTCGCGGCCGGCGCGAACGGTATCGTCAACCATATCGCTTCGTCGAACAAGAAAGTAGCCGTTCCTCTGAAGCAATAAGCGGCTGAAACGCCAAGGATCATCGGGCCGCCTTTCGGATCATCCGGAGGCGGCCCTTCCTTTTGCAATCAGGACCGACATTTCTTTTGGACGCCTTTGTGCGATCTGATACAGTCAATTGCACCATAAAAGGGTACGTTATGGATATTGACTTAACAGGCAAACGCGCGCTTGTTTGCGGCGCGAGCAAGGGCATGGGCCGCGCGATCGCCGAAGAGCTGGCATCGCTCGGCGCAGAGGTCACAGTCGTCGCGCGGCGCGGCGACGTTCTCGAACAGGTCAGGTCTGCATTGAAAGGCGAGGGGCATCACGCGCTTGCGCTGGACGTTTCCGATACCATGACCTTAAAAAATAAAATCGCCGCGCATGTGAAAGACCACGGGCCGTTTCACATTCTGATCAACAACACCGGCGGCCCCGCGGCAGGGCCGGCGCATCTCGCCAAAACGGAAGATTTCGAACAGGCCTTCCGCCAGCATCTGCTCGCTGGACATACCTTGGTGCAGGCGCTGCTCGACGGCATGAAGGGCGAAAAATACGGACGCATCATCAATATCATCTCCACCTCGGTGAAGCAGCCGATCAAGGGCCTGGGCGTATCGAACACCATCCGCGGCGCGGTCGCCAACTGGGCGAAGACGCTGGCGGGCGAACTCGGGCCCTTCGGCATCACGGTCAACAATATTCTTCCCGGGCCGGTCGACACCGACCGCATGAAGGAGATCGTCTCGGGAAAAGCCGCCAAAACCGGCAAAAGCGAAGACGAGATCATCGCCGAGGAAAAAGCGCAAGTGCCGGTCGGACGCTACGGCAGGCCGGAGGAAATCGCGCAGACGGCGGCGTTTCTCGCCAGTCCCGCCGCGGCTTATATCAACGGCATCAACCTGCCCGTCGACGGCGGGCGCACGCTGAGTTTGTAATGCAGAAGATTTTGAATTTCATCGGCGGCGAGATGCGCGAACCCATTGGGGGGCGGTATTTCGAAACGGATGATCCGTCTGTTGGCAAACCATATGCGCTGGTGCCGGATTCTGGCGCTGAGGATCTGGAACGTGCCGTCGCGGCGGCGAAAAAGGCCTTTCCCGCATGGCGCGATACGCCCGCCGCCGAACGCGCAAAGGCCATGCACAGGCTCGCCGATCTGATCGAGAAAAATCAGGATGCATTTGCCCGCGCCGAAAGCATCGACAACGGCCGCCCCGTTGCGGGCTGCGCGGCGGTGAATATCGCGCGCGGCAGCGCCAACCTGCGGTTCTTTGCCGACGAGGGCGTGAAATTCGCGGGTGGGAAATTCAAAACGGGCAAGATCGAAAGCTACACGCTGCCGCAGCCGCTCGGCGTCGTCGCCACGATCTCGCCGTGGAATTTGCCGATGCTGCTCTTTACGTGGAAATTCGCGCCCGCGCTGGCGGCGGGCAACTGCGTCATCGCCAAGCCGAGCGAGATTACGCCTATGACGGCCTATATGCTTTCCGGGCTTGCCAATGACGCGGGAATCCCGGCTGGCGTGTTGGGCGTGCTGCACGGCAAGGGCGCGGACATCGGCGCGGCGATCACGCGGCATCCGGATATTCCGGCGATCTCCTTCACCGGCGGCACGGTAACGGGCAGGACGATTTATGCCGGCGCCGCGCAGCAACTCAAAAAGGTTTCGCTCGAACTTGGCGGCAAAAACCCGACGATCGTTTTTGATGACGCGGATTTGTATAAGGCGGCCGAAGGCGCGATCGCCGCGGGATTTTCCAATCAGGGACAGATCTGCCTTTGCGGCTCGCGCCTGCTGGTGCAGGAGAAGATTTATAATGAATTTAAAAGACTGTTCGTCGCCAGCGCCAAAGAGATAAAAATCGGCGATCCGCTGCTGGCCGAGACGCAGCACGGCCCGATGGTCTCCAAAGCGCACATGGAAAAGGTGCTGAGCTATATCGATCTGGCGCAGCAGGAAGGCGGAAAAATCCTCGCCGGCGGCCAGCGGCATATCGTCGACGGGCGTTGCAAGGACGGCTGGTTTATCGCGCCGACGGTGATCGAGGGCTTGCCGATGGACTGCCGCACCAATCAGGAAGAAATTTTCGGCCCCGTGGTGACGATTATGCCGTTCAAAACCGAAGAGGAGGCTGTCGCGCTGGCGAACGGCGTCGAATACGGGCTTGCCGCGTCGGTATGGACGCAAGATCGGGAAAAGGCTGACCGCGTCTCCGCGCAAATCGAAAGCGGCATCGTCTGGCAAAACTGCTGGAATGTGCGCGATTTGCACACGCCCTTCGGCGGCGTTAAAAAGTCGGGCGTGGGGCGGGAAGGCGGCCGTCGCGCGCTGGAATTTTTCACCGAAGAAAAAACCGTATCGAGGATCGCATGAAAGCCATCAATTCAGAAAATATAAATGCGGAGGGGGCGCCGGAACCCGTCGGCCTTTACCCGCACGCCAAGCGCGTGGGGAATTTGCTGTTTCTTTCCGGCATCGGCCCGCGCGTCAAAGGCAGCAAGGAGATTCCGCAGGGGATCGAGGCGCAATGCCGCAGCGTGTTCGAGAACGTGAAGAACGTTCTTGAAGCCTCCGGCGCAAGCTGGACGGATCTGGTGGACATCACCGTGTTCCTTACCAACATGAAGGATGATTTTCCTCTTTATAACAAGCTGTGGGCGGAATATTTCGCCGACAATCCGCCCTGCCGCACGACCGTCGAGATCAACTGCCTGCCGACGCCGATTTCGATCGAGCTCAAATGCATTGCCGCTTTGAAGGAGGTTTGAATGCAACCGCCGTTCAATTTCATGAAATGGGTCGAGGAAAACCGCGACAAGCTCAAGCCGCCGGTCTGCAACCAGACGATTTTTAAAGACGGCGACTTCATCATCATGGCGATCGGCGGTCCCAACACGCGCAAGGATTATCACGACGACCCGGGCGAGGAATTTTTCTACCAGATCGAAGGCGACATGGTGCTGCGCGTCATGGAAGGCGGCAAGCCGCGCGATATCGAGATCAGGGAGGGGGAGATGTTTCTCTTGCCCGCGCACGTGCATCACTCGCCGCAGCGCTTTGCCGATACGCTTGGCCTTGTTGTCGAGCGAAGGCGCGCGGCGGACGAACTGGACGGCTTCCTCTGGTACTGCGACAAATGCCACGCCAAGCTGCATGAGGAATTCGTGCCGCTCAAGAGCATCGTCAAAGACCTTCCGCCGCTGTTCGATCGCTTCTGGTCGAGCGAAAGTGCGCGCACCTGCAAATTCTGCGGCCATGCCATGCCGCTGCCGGAGGGCCGTAAATAAATGGAGAAATGGGACGTTCATACCCATACCGTCACGTCGCCAGAAACGTATGAGGCGCTCTCGCGTTTCACGCGCTACGATGATTTCATCCGCGTGCGCGCGCATGCGGCCAAGCCCTGCTGCGCAGAAATGGTTAACAGCAAGGGCGAGGTGCAGCGCGAGGTCGCGCCAAATGCTTACGATGGGCGGGCGCGTATCGAAGAATGCGACAAGCATGGCGTGACGGTGCAGGTTTTGTCGCCGACGCCGATGATGATCCCGGATTATGTCGAAGACGCCGCCGATGCGGCGGAAATTTGCAAAATTCTGAATGATGACAATGCCGCGACAGTGGAAAAATTCCCCACGCGGTTTCAGGCCCTCGGCGCGCTGCCGCTGCGCTTTCCCGACCGCGCCATTGCCGAGATGGGACGCATCAAAAAGCTTGGCATGCGCGGCATCGAGATCAATTCCAACGTTGACGGCGTGGAGCTGGACGACCCTGCGCTGTTTCCGGTGTTCGAGGCGGCGGCGGAGATGAACATGGCCGTGTTCGTGCATCCGTGGGGCGGGCTGATGAGGCGAGAGGTCATGAGCCGCAACTGGCGCGCCTGGCTGATCGGCATGGGCCTGGAGACGGCGCTGGCGTTTGATGCCATGCGCTCCGGCGGCGTGCACGAGCGTCTGCCGAAGCTGCGCGTGCTCTATGCGCACGGCGGCGGCGCGTTTCCGGCCATGCTCGGGCGGTTGAACCACGGGCAGGCCTGCCGTCCGGACTTGTTCGCGGGTGCGTCGAAACTCTCGCCCTATGACACGGTCAAAAACTGCGGCGTTTATGTGGACTCTCTGGTGCATGATGCGAACGTGCTGGATATGTTGATCGCGCAACTGGGCGCGGAGCGCGTCGCGCTCGGCACGGATTACCCTTATCCGCTGGGCGAGATCGAACATCCCGGGAAATTCATCGAAAAACTGCCCGCGCCGGCGCAGACGCGCCTGTTCTCCGGAACGGCGAAGGAGTGGCTCGGATGCAATTGACCGAAGTCTGCGACATTTCCATTCCCGTTTCGTTCGGCAAAAGGCAGTTGTCGGCTTTCGGCGGCGCGCCTGCGCGGAGCGAGGCATTTCTGGATACGCGCAAGGGTGGAAGCTGCAATTGCGAGATTCATACCTTCAGCCCGCATCTCAACGGCACGCATACCGAATGCGTCGGGCATATCACCAAGGAGCGCATTTCCGTGCCGAACGTCGGGCTGGTGATGGCGCAACTCGTGACGGTGAAGCCGGAGCAGGGATTGATCTCTACTATCAAGGCGGAGCCCACGGAGGCGCTGATTGTCCGCACGCTGCCGAATCCGCCGGCGAAGAAAACGCGCAACTACAAGGACTGGCCCACCTTTACGCCCGATGCCATGAAGCGGATTGTCGCGCTTGGTGTGAAGCATTTGCTGGTCGATCTGCCGTCGGTTGACCGCAGGGATGACGCGCGGCTGACCAATCACCGGATTTTCTGGAAGCGCGGCGTGACGATAACGGAACTTGTCTACGTGCCGAGCCGCGTGAAGGACGGAAAGTATCTTTTGAACTTGCAGGTTGCGGCGTTCGAGGCCGATGCCGCGCCCAGCCGGCCGGTGCTTTATAAGGTGAAGAAATGAACTACGAGAACAGCTTTGAATTCGCGCAAGGAATGGATGCCGCCGATCCGCTGGCGAAATACCGCGCGCAATTCCACATCCCGCAGCACGGCGGAAAGGATTGCGTTTATTTCTGCGGCAATTCCCTGGGCTTGCAGCCGGTCACGGCGGCGGCGGCAATCGGCCAGGAGTTGGAAGACTGGAAAAATCTGGGCGTCGAGGGGCATTTCAAGGGCAAAAACCCGTGGAAGGATTATCACGAGTTTCTGGCCGCGCAGCTGGCGCATATCGTCGGCGCAAAGCCTGTAGAAGTTGTGGCGATGAACAACCTCACCGTCAATCTGCATTTGCTGATGGTGTCGTTTTACCGCCCGACGGCGATGCGGCATAAAATCATCATCGAGCAGGGCGCGTTTCCCTCCGACCAGTACGCGGTGAAATCGCAGATCGCGTTCCACGGTTTTGATCCCGCCACGTCTCTGGTAGAACTGAAAACCGGAGATGATATCGCGCCGCTGATCGACGGGAGCGTCGCGCTGATCCTGCTCGGTGGCGTGAATTATTATACGGGCGAATTATTCGATCTTGAAAAAATCACGCGCCTTGGCCATGCGAAGGGGTGCATTGTCGGTTTTGATCTCGCGCACGCAGTCGGCAACGCGCTGTTGAAACTGCACGATTGGGATGTCGATTTCGCGGCATGGTGCAGCTACAAATATCTCAACGGCGGGCCGGGTGCGGTCGCGGGCGCGTTTGTGCATGAAAGGTTTGCGAACGACGGCACGCTGCCGCGTTTTGCCGGATGGTGGGGGCATGACAAGGAAAACCGCTTCAAGATGGGGCCGGATTTCAAGCCCATCCCCGGCGCGGAAGGCTGGCAACTTTCCAATCCGTCGATCTTCGGCCTCGCGCCGCTGAAAGCGTCGCTGGATATTTTTTACGAGGCGAAGATGGAGAATCTGCGCAGGAAGAGCGAGGCGCTGACCGGCTATCTCGCGTTTCTGCTCAGGGATAAGGCCACGATCATGACGCCCGTCGATCCGGCGCGGCGCGGCTGTCAGCTTTCCATCCGCGCGAAAAGCAAAAAAGTTTTCGATGCGCTGACGACGGGCGGGGTGGTGTGCGACTGGCGCGAGCCGGATTGCGTGCGCGTCGCGCCGACGCCGCTTTATAACACGTTTTCGGACGTTTACCGTTTCGCGAAAATTTTCACGGAGGTGCCGCTATGACGGTGCATGTTGTCGGCGGCGGACTGGTCGGCCCGTTGATGGCGGTTTATCTCGCCCAAAAGGGCTTCGACGTGGAGCTTTACGAGCGGCGGCCGGACATGCGCCGCGTGGACGTTCCTGCCGGACGGTCGATCAACCTCGCGGTGACGGCGCGCGGCCTGAAAGCTTTGCAGGAAGTGGGCTTGCGCGACGCGGTCATGAAAATCTCCATCCCGATGAAGGGGCGGATGATCCACGACGCGGAGGGCAAAACGTCGTTTCTGGCTTACGGACAGAAAGAGGACGAGGTGATTTACGCCGCCTCGCGCGAGCTGTTGAACAAGGTGCTGCTGGAGGCCGCGGGCGCATGCAAAAACGTGAAAATGACGTTCGGCAAGACGTTCACCACAGATGATCTGGGCAAAATTAAAGAGCCTGTGATTGCGGCGGACGGCGCCTGGTCGGTGGTGCGCAAGCATATGCTGGAAAACGTGCGGAACTTCGATTACGCGCAAAGCTTCCAGACCTACGGTTACAAGGAACTGCACATTCCGCCGGACGAAAGGGGCGGCTTCCGCATGGAGAAAAACGCGCTGCACATCTGGCCGCGCAATCAATACATGCTGATCGCCCTGCCGAACACGGACGGCAGTTTTACGGTCACCTTGTTTTATCCCTATGACGGGTTCGAGAAGCTGAAAACGCCGGAAGACGTGCTGGCGTTTTTCAAGCGCGATTTCCCCGACGCCGCGCCGTTGATGCCGGCGCTGGCCGAAGATTTCTTCGCCAACCCGACGGGCGCTTTGGTGACGGTCAAATGCGCGCCGTGGAACGACGGCAACCGCGTGCTGATCGGCGACGCGGCGCATGCCATCGTGCCGTTTTTCGCGCAGGGCATGAACAGCGGCTTCGAGGATTGCGCGTTATTGAACAGCCTTATCGGCGAAAAACCCGACTGGGCGAAGGTGTTCGACGATTTCAGCCTCAAGCGCAAGGCCGATGCGGACGCCATCGCCGACATGGCGGTCGAAAACTTCCACGAGATGCGCGCCGGGGTGACGGACCCGAAATTCGCGCTCAAGAAGCAGGTCGGCTTCGCGCTCGAGCAGCGCTGGCCGGAAAAATTCATTCCGCGCTATTCGATGGTGATTTTTCACCCGGAAATCCCCTACGCCGAAGCCAAGCGGCGCGGCAGCGCGCAGGGTGAAATACTGGAAAAGCTGTGCGCCAACATCAATGCGCCGGAAGAGCTGGACTGGAAAGAGGCGGAGAGGCTGTTGGCCTAATCCCCATCCCCGGGCTTGTCGCTGAAATATTTCATCTTGCCCGGTTCGTTGTCGAAATCCTTGGCGTTTTCCATCGCCGGCTTCTTGCGGGTGATGTTCGGCCACTTGCCCATGGAATAGTCGCGGTTGAGCTCGAGGAACGGCTCGGCGCGCGGGTCGATGTCGGTGACGATGGCGTCGATCGGGCATTCGGGGATGCAGACGCCGCAGTCGATGCATTCGTCGGGATTGATGACGAGCATGTTCTCGCCCTCGTAGAAGCAGTCCACCGGGCAGACCTCGACGCAGTCGGTGTATTTGCATTTGATACAGATGTCCGTAACGACGTATGTCATGGCCGGCCTTACCCCGCCTTGACGATTTCGCGGATGAGTTCCTCTTTGACGGTGTCGACGTCGTCGTGGGGAATCTGGCAGGTGCCGACGGCTTTGTGTCCGCCGCCGCCGTATTTGAGCATCAGGCTGCCGACGTCGACCTTGGCCGAGCGGTTGAGCACCGACTTGCCGACGGCGAAGACGGTGTTCTGGTTCTTTTTGCCGGGCAGGATGTGCATCGAGATGTTGGCGTCGGGATACATCGCGTAGATGGCGAAGCGGTTGATGCAGTAGATCATCGGCTCGGTGCGCAGGTCGATGACCAGCAGCTTGTTGTGCTGGGTCGAGCATTTCTTGAGCTGGTGGCGGGCCATTTCGTCGTGTTCTTTATAGACCTGCACGCGTTCTGCGACATGCGGGTTCTTGAGGATGTCGTCGATGGTCTTCGCCTTGCGGAAGATCTCGACGAACTCCAGCATCAGGTTGTAGTTGGATATTTTGTAATGGTGCAGGCGGCCGAGGCCGGTGCGGTTGTCCATGAGGAAGCCGAGCAGGACCCAGCCTTGCGGGTCGAGGATTTCGGCTTCGGTCAGCTGCGCGGAGTCGATCTTGTTCGCGGCGTCCATGATCTCTTTGCTGAAGTTCGGCATCTTTTCCGGGCCGCCGAGATATTTGTAGACGACGTCGGCGGCGGAAGGGGCCTTCGGGTCGTTGATCATGTTTTTGGCGGGCTCTTTGTTGCGTTCCGCCTCGCTGGCATGGTGGTCGAAGACCATATGCGCGTTCGGGTTATAGGGCAGGTTGGTGATGATGTCGTTGCCCGTCACGTCGATCAGGCCGTCCTGCATGTCCTTGGGGTGGGCGAAGGTGATTTCGTCGACCATACCGGCCTCTTTGAGCAGGGCAGCGCAAACAATCCCGTCAAGGTCGCTGCGGGTGATGAGGCGATATTTTTGTGACATCTATATAGTTCCCTTTCGAAGCTCTGGCGCGGTAAATTCCGTAAGTCGTGCGCGGCCGTACTACCCTTGACGGCGTCTGCATACAACTTGTCTGTCAGATTACCCAAAATGGCATCCTGACCGCAATATCCATGCGCGCAGAAAATAGTCTGGGTGAACGGCCACGCGGCGGCGTGTGTTTTTTATGTTTAACATTACGGAATATACGTTGGGAGAAACCCGCAAGTATCGCAGTTGATTTCCGTCTTGGGCGCGCCTAGAGTCACCAGGAGCCTGTTTTTCCGGAGCTTCCGGGGGCCTTCATAATGACAAGAAAAGAATTGGGTCATGGACAAGTTAGAAGAATTTATTCGCGAACACGAGATCACCGAAATCGAGTGCCTTGTTCCGGATATGTCAGGGATCGCGCGCGGCAAGATTATCCCCGCCGAAAAGTTATTACGGATATTGCGCGAGCGCGGCATGCCGCTTCCGGAGACCGTTTTCGTCCAGACGGTGACCGGCGACTATCCGGGAAGCGAACTCATGAGCCCGTCGCTGGGCGACGTCTACATCACGCCCGACGACAACACCGTGCGCCTCGTGCCCTGGTATCAGGAGCCGACCGCGCAGATCATCTGCGACGCCTATTACAGCGACGACACGCCGGTGACGATTTCCTCCCGCTATCTGCTCAAGAAAATTCTGGCGGAATACGAGACGCGCGGTTGGCGCCCCGTCGTCGCGCCGGAGCTGGAGTTCTATCTCGTCGCCGTCAATACCGACCCCGATATTCCGCTGCACCCGCCCATCGGGCGTTCGGGGCGGCAGGAAAGCGGGCGTCAGGCCTACGGCATCGATGCGGTGAACGAATTCGACCCGATCTTCGAGGACGTCTACGACTACTGCGAGGAAGAGAACATCGACATCGACACGCTGAGCCACGAGGCGGGCGCGGCGCAGATCGAAGTCAACTTCAACCACGGCGATCCGCTTGAAGTGGCGGATCAGGCTTTCCTGTTCAAGCGGACCACCCGCGAGGTGGCGATGCGCCATGGCGTCTACGCGACCTTCATGGCGCAGCCGATGCAGACGGAACCGGGCAGCGCCATGCACATCCATCAAAGCGTCGTCGACAGCAGCACCGGACGGAACCTTTTTTCGACCGAGGACGGGCAGAACACGAAGTTCTTCCGCCACTATATCGGCGGTTTGCAAAGATACCTGCCCAGCGCGATGCCGCTGATGGCGCCCAACGTGAATTCCTTCCGCCGTTTCGGCCACAAGGAAACCGACAGTCCGATCAACGTCGAGTGGGGGCTGGACAACCGCACGGCGGGCTTGCGCGTGCCGGTATCGAAGCCGGAAAACCGCCGGGTCGAAAACCGCCTGCCGGGCGCGGACGGCAACCCCTATCTGACCATCACGGCGACGCTCGCCTGCGGACTGCTCGGGCTGATAGAGGAGATCGAGCCGACCGAGCAGGTCAAGGGCAACGCCTACAAAAAAGGCAACAACCTGCCCATGCACATGACCGACGCGCTCAAGAAGTTCAAGAACAACAAGTCGCTGCAGGAAATTCTCGGCGAGCGGTTCGTGCGCACGCTGGTCGGCATCAAGGAAACCGAGTTCAAGGCCTACAACACGGTCATCAGCTCGTGGGAGCGCGAGAACCTGCTGCTGAACGTTTAAAAAACGCGCCGCTGTCGGAAGGGCGTGCTGTTTTTATGATCCGGATCCCTCCGTGTTCATGCATGCAGTGATTGTATACGCCGCCCAGACCAAGGAAATCATTGTTCGTGAGTGCAGGCAGACATGCCGATGACGCTCGCGAGAACGAGTGCGGCGTTAAGAGTTTCTTTCATCGGGATGTTTCCTTTTACTGACATTTGACTTTGTAGCACATCTGTTTCTTACCGTCTTTGTCGGGTGCGGGGCATGTCTTGCAATACATGACGCCTTTGCCATCGACGCAAGTGCAGAACTGGCTGTTGTCCGTTTGCTTTGAGCAGGTGCAGCTGTCTCCGCTCGCGCGGGCGGCGGGAACGTTGTTTATTGTGAAGGCGAGAAGGCAAGCCAGAAGTATGAGGGATAAACGAATTCGGGTCATAATTTTTCCTAACTACATATTTTGTGGTTGGCTGATGCTAACAATTAGCCCGCAGGAATCAATATGACTATTATATTAACCATATAAACAAGTTCTCCTTGTTTTTTGCGGGGCGTAAGGTTAGAAAAAGACAGTTTTCAGGAAAAGAACGGAGTGCAAGGCGCATGGGACAGCCCGCCATCAAACTGGAGCAAAACTGGCTCGACGTCATCGGCGGCGAGTTCGAACAGCCATACATGGCGCAACTCAGGAAGTTTTTGCAGGACGAAAAGGCGCGCGGCAAGGTCATCTATCCCAAAGGGGCCGAGATTTTCAATGCGCTCAACACCACCGCCTTTGACGACATCAAGGTCGTCATCATCGGGCAGGACCCGTATCATGGCGAAGGGCAGGCGCACGGCCTTTGCTTTTCTGTGCGCAAGGGCGTCGCCATTCCGCCGAGCCTGATCAACATCTATAAAGAGATCGAGGACGAATACGGCGTGAAGATGCCGCGTCACGGCGATCTGACCGGCTGGGCGGCGCAAGGCGTATTGCTTTTGAACGCGACGCTGACGGTGCAGAAGGCCAATGCCGGCTCGCACCAGCGCAAGGGCTGGGAGGAGTTTACCGACGCCGTCATCCGCGCCGTCAACGAAAAACGCGAGCATGTGGTGTTTTTGCTGTGGGGTTCCTACGCGCAGAAGAAGGGCGCGCTGATCGACCGCAAGAAGCATCTGGTGCTGCAGGCGCCGCACCCGTCGCCGCTGTCCGCGCACCGCGGGTTTCTCGGGTGCGGGCATTTCAAAAAGGCAAACGAGTATCTGGCGGCGCAGGGGCTTCAGCCCGTCGACTGGCAGAAAATCTAGAAGTGCGGGCCGTTGGCGGGTTTTTTATGCGGCGCGGGCGGCGCGCGTTTAATCACGCTGCCGTTCTTCAAATCTATTTCCTTCACGATGCCGTCCGGATGCACGACGGCGACGGGGATCGCATCGAAGTGGTCGCCGTAATAGGTTTTCGCAATGCTGGCGACGATGGGGCGCGTCGTTTCCTTTTTCGTTTGCCAGTCCTCGCTGACGGCGATGGCCATGCCTTCGCTTTCGACCAGTTCGGGCGTCGTGCCCGTGCCCTTCACGTAGATGTGGAACTGGGCGATAAAAACGGTTTCCTCCGTCGCCGCGCGCGCGCCGAACGCGGCGCTTTGGCCTTTTTGCGGCGTGATCGTGCTGGTCGTTCCGTTTGCGTCCGTCCACGCGACATCGACGAGCTTGCCGGCCTGCGCGTCAAACGGAGCGGGGCCGTAGGCTTCGTCAACCAGATCGTCCAGCTTTCCTTGATCCATGTCCGCAATAAACTTCGCGCTGAGGCCCTGCGTGCCGAGGTCGTATTTCTTGAACAGCGTCTCCGCGTTTTTATGCTGTTCGTCTAGCGTCGCGCCCTTGACCATAATCATGGCGGCGGTCTTGTCGCCTGTCGCGGGGATGTGTTCGGGCTTGCTGTTCGAATGGTCGCCGGGATTGCGGAACGTGATGTCTTTTCCCGAGACATTGTTGATGATCATGCGCACATCGGGACGGCGCGGCGTTTGCGGCAGGGTGATGGCGTGCGTGTCGAGCAGGCGCTTGACCTGCGCCCAGAGATCATCGGCTTCGATAACTTTGTCATACCACGATCTCGCGTTACCGGCCGTATCGGGAATGTTCTTCGGAGCCAATATTCTCTCCAGTGCAGCGAGGTATTTTTTATTACATGTGCGTCGGCGGTTTTGGCGCTCTGATGCCTGATGTGATCGTCGGCGCATTCAGCTTGGGCGCGCCCGGAACGGGTGTGCGGTTCATGCCCATGGCCATGCCAAGGCTGTTTCCCAGACTTGCAAGCATCTTGATTCCGATTGCAAAGAAAGCCAGTCCCAACAGCGCTCTGACGCCTGTGCCTTCGAGCGGCGCGGCATAGCCTTTTTTGATTTTCAGATCGTTCGCCATGGAGCATCTCCTTAAAATACGTCTAAAATGATCTAATAGTCATTGTAGCACAAAAAGTAGATTATGACATAACCCTATCGTCAGGAAAGGATAAATTTGACAGGATATATATTTATATCAATGACTTGCTGGTTTTGCATGAAAGCGACCGCGACATTGCCGCGCTCTCCCAGAAGCTCCACAAACGGCGGATCGAGCGGATATTCAAAGGTGTGCCCTTCGGGCCCGGAGGGGTCGGCGTCGGCGTAAACGAGCGTGATTTGATAGCCGTCGTCATTAAAAGCGACATGGCTGATGGCATAGGGCAGCTGTTCGTCGTAGACGATGCAGGGCGTTCCATCTTCCAGGCTGACGATTCCGGCATTCATGACATTTCGACCTTAGTGGGTTCCCATCCGAGTCTCTCTTTCAAGAAAAGCATTATCTCGTGCATGCGACAAGCACTTTGCGTTCTTTGTGTTCTTTTATAAGTCGTATTCGTAATACTGTTACGCACTGCGGTATTTTAAAAACATAAAATTGTAGGCATGTCATAAAAAAGTTTAAGTTAACTATTCAAACATGCTTTTTTTACTGAAATTTAAATCTTTCAGGGTTAGACTGAAAGTGTAAGGCAACTGGTTTATTAGGCTATCAACATTTGGAGGGTAACATGCTTTTGAATCTCTTTGCGAAGAAAGAAGCTTTCGTACGTTGCGAAAAAGGTGCGACTGCTATCGAATACGGTCTTATTGCGGCGGGCATTGCCGTTGCGATTAGCGTGGTTGTGTTCACTGTCGGTACGGACCTTGTCAACCTGTTCTCGGGTATCGGCGGGAAGATCGTCAACGCCACGCCGACGTCTTCATAATAAAATATTGTTGGTTACACACAGAAACCCGCTCCCCAAAAGGGCGGGTTTCTTTTTTCAAGGGAAGCATATGACGATTGTAACGCCGGTCATTGTCGCGCAGGCCATGACGGCTGTCGTTTTGGCTGTCACGCTGTTGAGTTGCCGGTCGGATATCATGTCGCTGCGCATACCGAATACGCATTCCGTCACCATTCTGCTTTGCTTCGTTCCCGCATACCTGGCGACGCCGCCGGTTTTTTCGCCGCTGTGGCATCATCTTGCAGCATTGTTCCTGATATTCGCCGTCACTTATGCGATGTTCTTTGCGGGTATGATGGGCGGGGGCGATGCGAAACTGGCATCGGCGCTGGCTTTGTGGGCGGGATTGCGGGGACTGATCCCTTTTGTCTTTTTTATGTCTCTCGCGGGCGGGCTGCTCGCCGCCGTCACGTTGGTGATCCGGAAAAAAAAGCCGTTTCAAAATCCGCGCGCGGGCAGTTGGATCGCGGAAGTGCAGTCTGGAAAAGATGCGATTCCATATGGCGTTGCCATAAGCGTTGGAGCATGGGCTGCCTTTTTCCATACAGGCTTAATACCTCATTGGATAATTTAAGTATTTAAAATAATACATTAAGAACATTGGATTTTTTCTATCACAAATCCAATTTATGTGTCAGTATGAAGGCATGTGGGCTTTTGCCTGTGGGGGAAATACGTGGATTCAACGAGAAAAAAGAGCCGAATAAAAATGCGCTCGTGCAGGTCGTCCGTCGGGGGAAAGATGAAAATTTTCCTGACATGCGAACATGCAACGGGTGTTTGAAAGTCGAAGCGGAGTTGTCGTCATGAAAAGAATTTTTCTCAAGTGCTTTCTGGTCCTGATGCTGGTGACGGTCGGTCTGTCCGTCTCCGATATCGCGCACAGCGCGCCGAGCTATAACAAGACGGTGCGGTTGATTGCGGGCAAGGCCAGCACGGTCGGCCTGCACGGCAATGTGTCGGACATTCTTGTCGCCGATCCCTCGGTGGCGGATGTCGGGACGCTCCGCGCCAACCGCATATATATTGTCGGCAAAAAGGTCGGCGATACGAACGTTCTGGTCTACGACGATGTGGGCCATCAGCTTGCCAGCATCACCGTGCATGTGCGTCTCGACGACAAGAGCCTGCAGGAGGCCCTGAAGGAATTCTTCCCGCATGAGAAGATTCACGCGCAGACCGTCCAGAACAATATCGTCCTGAGCGGCGTCGTGTCTTCGCCCGAAGCCGCCAATCGCGTGCGCGATCTGGCGTCGCGCTTCCTGACGGCGCAGGGCCAGACGCTGGTCGACCTGATGAAAGTCGGTGGCGAGGAGCAGGTGATGCTCAAAGTGCGCGTACTCGAGGCTGACCGTACCGCGCTGAATGAATACGGCGTCCAGACGAGCTGGCTGGGCGGCGGGGACCTGAAGCTGGCGGGCAACGACGTCGGCCGTATTTCCGGATCGACGCCGTTCGCGACGGGATCCATCGTCACGGGCAACGGGCTTGCCAACTTCGTGACCAATTTGAGAGCGCTGGAAACCAACGGCCTCGTCAACACGCTGGCCGAGCCGAACCTGACGGCGATCTCAGGCGAGACGGCGGGCTTCCTCGCGGGCGGCGAATTCCCCGTGCCAACGAGCAAGGACGCGCAAGGCAACGTCGTTCTGACCTTCAAGCAGTTCGGGGTTTCACTCAACTTCACGCCGACGGTCCTGAGCGCGGGCCGCATCGCGCTGGAACTGTCGACGGAAGTTTCGGACAAGGACAATTCCAGCGCCGTACAGTTGCAGGGCGTCACGGTTCCCGGCCTGTCCGTCCGCAAAGCGGAAACGACGGTGGAACTTGGCAGCGGCAGCTCGCTCATGATCGCGGGCTTGCTGAAGTCCGACACGCTGCATTCGATGAGCGGACTGCCGGGCATTCAGGATGTGCCGATCCTTGGTGCGCTGTTCAAGTCCAAGTCCTTCTCGCGCAACGAGTCCGAACTGGTGATCATCGTCACGCCGTATCTGGTGCAACCCTATGCCGACGCTTCCGCGGTAGCCGTGCCTTCCCGGACGCCGTCGCAGTTGCCCGGCTCGTCAGCGCCGACGTCGCATGATGTGCCGTCGCCTGTTGCGACGAAGTCCGGCAACGATCTGCATGCCGCCGCGGAACCGGTCGCGCCGGTTCAGGCGGCGCAGGCGGTCGAGAGCGCGCCTGTCAAGGCCGTGCCGGTCGCATCGGTGCAGATGGCAGCCGTCAGCAAAAAGCCCGCTGTATCGTTATCGCAGACGTTTATCAACAATATGCGGCGCATTTATGGAACGCGCACCATGGAGAAAGTTGGCACAGGCGCGGGTTTTGGCTATATTGTTGAGTAGGGAAGAGGGGCATAAGTATGCAGATGAACAGGTTAATTCTTCTTGCGGGAACGCTGGGCATAGCCCTTATGGCATCTGCCTGCAATCCCGTGACGCCATCTCGCGTGACGACATCGCAAATACGCGTCAGAAAGCAAATGATTACGAAAACCATTGATGCGGACCGCGTCGATAACAACAGCGTGGGCGTGCTTTCCGAGGATATTTTGCAAAACGGCAATACAGACGTTTCCCTGACGATTCCCTATATGCGCGGACACTATGCCGCGGCGGTCAGACTGGGCAAGGCCTACAAACGCGCTTTCGCGGCGGCGGGCGTCACGCATTTTTCCGTCGCGCCTGTTGTTGTGGGCGATTTGCAGGACACGCGGCATGCGGTTTTGTCCTATCAAGGGCTTGTCGCTCTCCCGCCGGCCTCCTGCACGAGCCTGCCGGGGCAGAATGGCGGCGTGAGCTTGCCGGACTCGGAATCTTATCGGTATGACTGCATGACGCAGACGGAACTCAGCAAGATGATTGCAGACCCGTCCGATCTTTTGGGACGGCAGCCGCGCACGCAGTTCGACTCGCGGCGGAACGGACAAATGATAGACCCTTATATGAAGGGTACGCAAAACAAGCCGATTCAAGGCTATAACGCGAGCGGTCTATAGGCGGTCAGGAGATATGAGCGAAGACATTACATCAATACTTCTGCCCGCGGCACGCGTAGATTTCTTTACGATGGATGAAGGCACGGCCGCTCATGCGGAGCGCCTTAAGGGAGACTGGCGCTTCGCGCGCGTGCAGGTGCAGTCCGAACGCATGGATATCGAGGGCATCATTGCCAAATATGCGCAAGTCGAGTCCCCCGCGCTGATCATCGTCGAGACGAATGACATCAGCGATACGTTCATCCAGAAACTGGAAGGCCTCGCCGGCGTCTGCGCCGAGACGACCGATGCGGTCATCATCGGCCCCGAGAACGACGTCCATCTTTACCGCAGCCTGATGGAAATGGGCATCAAGGATTATCTGGTCAGGCCCGTTTCCGAAGAGGATATGGTCAAGGTCGTCGCGCGTACGCTGGTGGAAAAGCATGGTCTTTCCGGCAGCCGCCTCGTGACCGTCATCGGCAGTAAAGGCGGCGTCGGCACCACGGCCGTGGCGCAGGCTCTGGCGTGGAATATCTCGGAAACGCTCAAGCAAAAGACCATCTTGTTCGACATGGCGGGCAGCGCGGGCAGCGTCGGCGTTTCCTACGGTCTCGAGCCTACGGCGACACTGACGGAAGCCGCCCGTCTCGGCGGCGAGGGATCGGACGACGACTTGAAACGCATCTGCCAGACGGCGACGGAACAGCTGACGCTGTTGCTCTGCGGCGGCGATATGATGATGGGGGAACCGCAAAATCCGGACGCCATCGAAGCGCTGGTCGACCGGTTGATGCAGAAGTATCCCGTCGTGGTTCTTGACCTGTCGCATGCGCCGAAGAATGTGCAAAAAAGGATGCTGTCGCGCGCGGCGGAGATCGTTCTGGTAACGACGCCGTTGCTGTCGGCGCTGCGGAATACGCGGACGCTTCTTGGCGAGCTCAAGTCTCTCCGGAGAAACACGGAGGGGGTCGATCTGGTCGTCAATATGCAAGGCATGGCGGGGGGCGAAGAGGTGCCGATGAAAGACTTGAAGGACTCGCTGGGCATGGATCCCGCCGCGGTGATCCCGTGGGAGCCGAAAATTTTCGTCGCCAGCGAGGCGGCCGGAAAGCCCGCCGGACAAAACAATGCCGCGGCCGAGATTATGGGCTCGCTGATGGCGCTTGCCGCCAAAGCGGCGGCGGTTGAAAACAAAGCGCCTGCGCCCGGCAAAAAAGAAAGCGGATCTGCAGGCTTTTTGAAGAAGATACTCGGCAAGTAACGGGAGCCGCTGATGTTCGGTAAGCGTTCAGATACACCACAGAAAGGACCCGCGCCAGCCAAACCGGCGGCCGCGCCGCCGCCTGCGCCGGAAACCGAAAAAAAGCCGCAGGCCGCGGGGCATGACACGCCCGCATCCGCACCTCAGGCCAACTCCGAAGCACCTCCCGCGCCCGCTGCGGAAGCGCCCAAGCCAAAACCGAAACCGGCAGCCGCGCCGCCTGCACCGGCGGAAGAGCAGGTCGTTGCGCAGGCCAATCCGCGTATGGATCGGGCGCGCAAGAGGATCTGGGCGGACTTGCGGGACGGTATCGATCTTAAATCGCTGGCGCGGATGGACGCGGAGGCGGCACGGACGGAAATTCTCTCCGCCGTGCAGGAAATCGGGCAGTTTCGCGGACTTGACGTCACGCCCGCGGAATTGTCGCAGATAGCGAAGGAAGCGGCCGATGACATGCTCGGCTTCGGCCCGCTGGAAGAGCTTCTGGCGCAGGACGGCATCGCCGATATCATGATCAACGGCCCGAAGACGGTCTATGTCGAATTGAAGGGGAAAATCCAGCGCTCGCCGATCGAGTTCCGCGACAACCAGCATTTGCTGACCATTTGCCAGCGCGTGGTCGGCGTGATCGGCCGACGCGTCGATGAATCAAGCCCGATTTGCGACGCGCGCCTGCCCGACGGTTCGCGTGTCAACGTCATCATCCCACCGCTCGCGGTCGACGGCTGCACGATGACCATCCGCAAGTTCACCAAGGAAAAGCTGACGCTCGACAAGCTGCTCGAATTCAAGGCCATGACGCCCGCCTGCGCCGAGATGATCAAGATTATCGGCGCATGCCGCGCGAACGTGCTGGTTTCCGGCGGCACGGGCTCGGGCAAGACGACGATGCTCAATTGCGTGACGCGCTACATGAGCGCGGGAGAGCGCGTCATCACCTGCGAGGACGCCTGCGAGCTGCAATTGCAGCAGCCGCACGTCGTGCGCCTCGAAACCCGCCCGCCGAACCTCGAGGGCGTTGGCGAAGTCAAGATGCGCGACCTCATCAAGAACTGCCTGCGCATGCGTCCCGACAGGATTATCGTCGGCGAAGTGCGCGGGCCGGAGGCGTTCGACCTTCTGCAGGCGATGAACACCGGCCACGACGGGTCGATGGGCACCGTTCACGCCAACAACCCCCGCGAGGCCCTGACCCGCATGGAGAACATGATCGCCATGGGGGGCTTGAACTTGCCGACGGCAGCGGTGCGGGAGCAGATCGCCTCGGCCGTCAACGTCATCATCCAGGTGCAGCGCCTGCGCGACGGTTCGCGCAAGGTGACGCATGTCACGGAAATTACCGGCATGGAAGGCGAAGTCGTCACCATGCAGGACCTGTTCCGCTTCGAATACGAGGGAGAAGACGAATACGGCCGCATCATCGGCAAGCAAAAGTCCTCGGGCCTGCGGCCCATTCTTTACGAACGTGCGCGGCAATACGGGCTGGAGAAAAAACTGCTTGATGCGATGGGGGAGGCCTATAGCTGACCATGCACTGGAGTATCATCATAATTTTGGTGGCCGTGTTTCTTGTGGGGGCGCTTGGACTGAGCCTTGAGTTGAACCGCCGGCAACAGCGCCGCAACAGGCATCTTTCCGTCATTACCAAAGGCGTTCACAGCGATGATGAACAGAAAAAGGCCCTGGCCAAGCAGCGCGCCGACATCGCCCGCAAGCTCAAAGAGGCCAGCGATGGAAACGAGGCAAAGAAAAAAGACAAGACGACCATACGCGAACTGATGCAGCAGGCGGGGATCGACGCCCCGCTGTCGCGCTACTGGATAGCTTCCGGCATCTTTGCGGTCGTTGTCTGGCTTCTCCTGACGTTGCTGACGCATTGGGTGTGGATCGCAAGGGCGTTCTTATTCTTTGCCGCGTTTCTTGGCGTTCCGAAGCTTTTCCTCAAATGGAAACGCAAGCGCAGGCAGAAAAAATTCCTCAAGGAATTCTCCGACGCCCTGGACGCCATGGCCCGCTTGCTGCAAGCGGGCATGCCGATGTCCGAGGCGGTCGCGATGGCGTCGCGCGAGTTCGAGGGGCCGCTGAAGGAGGAGATGCTGCGCATTTACGAGAACCAGAAGATCGGCGTTCCTATCGGCGAGGCGGCCCTGATGACGGCGCGGCGCATTCCGCTGCCGGAAGTGCAGATGTTCGCGACTGCCCTGCAGATCCAGAGCGAAACGGGCAGTTCCCTGAGCGAGGTGTTGTATAATCTTTCCAACGTGATCCGCTCGCGCTTCCGCCTGCGCCGCAAAGTGCAGGCGCTGTCGTCGGAAGCAAAATCCTCCGCCGCGATCATTGGCGCGCTGCCTGTGGTGGTTATCCTGGGGCTTTACTTCGCGCGACCGGATTACATCGGCGTTCTTTTCACGAACCCTACGGGAAAAATTATGCTGGGCGGCTGCTGTTTCTGGATGTCGTTGGGGGTCCTGATGATGCGGCAAATGATCAATTTCAGGATATAGGAATCCGGCATGGACGCATTGACGCATTTCGATTCCAATTTCTACATCGTGGTCCTGAGCGCGATTGCCGCGGCCGCGTCGTTCGTCGCCTTCGCGCTGCCGATGGTGGTTCGTTCCGAAAAAAAAGAACGTTATAAGGAAGTCATTGAAAAGAAGCGCAAAGACTTGTTCGCTCAGGCGCGCGAGCAAGTTGCGGCGAAACCTGAAGCGAAGACGCAGGAGAAGTCGGCGGCGCAGTCCATCGCCGCGCTTTACAAGCTGCAGGCGCTGGCGGGCGAGACGAGCGTCAAGGCGCGTACGCTGATGCTGCGCGCGGGCATCCGCAGCCCGACGGCGCCGTTGATATATCTGGCGGCGCACATCGCGGTTCCTCTCCTTTTCCTGCTTTTGAGCGTGCTGTTCATGGCGTTGTCGCATAAGGAAATTTCGGAACACGCGAAGGTTTTAATCCTGCTGAGTGCGGCGTTCTGCGGCTTTTTTCTGCCGCGCGTCATGATCAAAAACATGGCCGACAAGCGTCAGCAGGAGATCTCCCTGTCGTTTCCGGACGCGCTCGACATGATGTTGATCTGCGTGCAGGGCGGCATCGGCATCGAGGCGGCCATCAGCCGGATCGGCTCGACGATCGCCGAACATTCCGAAACGCTGGCGGAGGAACTGGGCATTCTCAGCGCCGAACTCGGGATGCTGAACGACCGCAAGGCGGCGTTTCAGGGGTTTGCGGCGCGCGTCGGCAGCGGGCCGGCGCGGTCGTTTGCCACTGCGATGCTGCAGGCCGAGCAATACGGTACGTCCATCTCGAAAGCCATACGGGTGTTGTCGGATGAATCGCGGGAGGCGCGGATGGCGACTGCCGAGCAGAAGGCCGCGTCTTTGCCGCCCAAACTGACAGTGCCTATGATTTTATTCTTCCTGCCGCCGCTGTTCGTGATCATTCTGGGACCGGCGTTTCTCAGCCTTCCCAAGCATCTATGATTTTTTAGACAGCTTCTTTTTATGCGGCGGCTTGTGGGTCGGATGCGCTTTGTGCTTCGCCTTCGCAGCGGGGGGCGCGGTGATGGAGATGGGCGCGGTCGGCACGAACTCTTTTCTCAGCTTGCTGACCATGTCGATATTGCGGGCGATTTCCGTGTCATGCGGCGCCTTGATAAGCGCCTGACGCAGCCAGGTGAGGGATTCGTCAAACATGCCCTGCGCGGCCAGGCAAAGGCCGAGATTGTTCATGACGGCCGTCGGATCACCCTTCCATATTTTGAGCGCGTTCCTAAAATCCTTTTCCGCTTCCTTATGCCAGCCCTGCGCGTCCAGCGCAACGCCGTGCAGGTCGTACGCATCGGCGTAAAAGCCGTTTGCGTCCGTGCTTTTGAAAACCTTTTGCAGCGCCATCTCGGCCGTGCTGTAGTGGCCGAGCTCTATATTGGCGGCCGCGTATTCGTTGAGCATGATCGGCTTGGCGTCGTCCTTGAGGGAGCCGTCGCCGTTCACGACGAAAGGCTTGAGTATTGAGAGCGCTTCCTTGGCTTTGCCCGTTTTGCGCAGGAGCTGCGCATAATTGAGGGAGACGCTCGCCGTGTCGTTCTCTTTATAGAGTTTGGTGTAAAGGGCGAGCGCTTCTTTCGTCTTTCCGGCCATGATGGCGTTCTCGGCGGAAGTGGTAAGCCTTGCTTCCGTCTCGTCTGGCATGCCTGTCACGCTGTCGAGCGCTTTGCCGATGATGGGCGAGTTGTTGAGTTTACAGGCCGTGACGCTGAGCAGGGTGGCCATGGAAAGGACAATCGCGGATGTGCGCAAAAGCTTGTTTTTCATGGCATCATCCCCGGGTAAGCCGTCTGGCCTGAAGAATGAATGATGTTCTGCGCTTTGCTGCGCAGGCTGCCGTTGCCAGAACCGCTGCCGCCGCCGCTATAACTTCCCGAGCCCGGCGTTGCGGGCGGTGGCGGAACGTTGCCGCTGCCGCCGGAGGGAACGGCCGTCACTTGATAACAGCCGTTCGGGCAATAATAGTAGGATGTCGGCGTGCAGCTGCCGCTGCCGCTGCAGACGCGCTGTATCCGCACGTACTGGCGCTTCCTGTT
The DNA here is from genome assembly GCA_021849295.1 of Pseudomonadota bacterium. Lineage (GTDB taxonomy): Bacteria > Pseudomonadota > Alphaproteobacteria > Micavibrionales > UBA2020 > PALSA-926. The sequence continues at coordinate 39,974 of JAJZTA010000017.1, forward strand.
GGTGATGATGACGTCTCTGTGCATGATGGTGCTGCCGTTGGCATCCAGCACCGTGAACGATGTTGCGCCCGGCGCGCGCGGCATGATGATCATCACACGCGGAGAGTCGAGCATGACGCTGGCGTGATCGGGGTTGTTGACGATGACGCTGGCGGCATCCTGATCAAGACGAACGATTTTGTCTTCGTTGTCCGTCAGATAAATCGCGTTATTGTTGACAGAGGGCTCGGTGCCGAGAAACTTTTGCAGCACATTGGGGTCAATGCCATCTGCGCGTGCAGAAACCGAAACGGACATCAGCACGAGTGTGACGATAATTGCAGGCAGCGCTTTGAACACTTTGTTCATTTTCCTCCCAAGTATCCCTATGACTATGATGCTATAGAAGTCGCCGGGACGCAAAGCATATCCGACATTACCATTACATAATGGTGAAATTTTAGACGGCTTTGGTAAGTTCCGGTAAAGCGACGAAAAGGTCTTGCACAAGACCGTAATCAGCAACCTGGAAAATAGGCGCATCGGGATCTTTGTTGATGGCGACGATTACTTTGGAATCCTTCATGCCGGCGAGATGCTGGATCGCGCCCGAGATGCCGATGGCGATGTAAAGATCCGGCGCGACGACTTTGCCGGTTTGTCCGACCTGATAATCGTTCGGCACGAAGCCCGCGTCGACCGCCGCGCGCGAGGCGCCGACGGCGGCGTCGAGCTTGTCGGCGAGTGCGTCGATCAGTTTGAAGTTCTCGCCGCTGCCCATGCCGCGCCCACCGGAGACGACGACGCGCGCCGCCGTGAGTTCCGGCCGCTCGGATTTGGTGAGCTGCTGGCTGACAAAGCTGGAAAGGCCTGCATCGCCCGCGCTTTCGACCTTTTCGACCGTTGCACTGCCACCCGCTGCGGTTGCCGGATCGAAGGCCGTGGTACGGATGGTCATAACCTTGATTTTATCTTTCGATTGCACGGTGGCGAAGGCATTGCCCGCATAGAACGGACGCACAAAAGTGTCGGCGTTCTCGATGCCGCTGACATCCGAGAGCATCTGCATGTCGAGCAGGGCCGCGGCGCGGGGCAGCATGTTCTTGCCCGTCGTGGTGGAAGGCGCGAGGACATAACCGTAGTTTGCGCCCAGTTTCGCGACCAGCGCGGCCAGATTTTCGGCGAGGAAATGCCCGTAAGAGGCATCGTCCGCGAGAAGGACTTTTTTCACGCCGTCGATCTTTGCGGCTTCGTCCGCGACGGCGGCGCAGCCTTGTCCGGCCACCAAAACATCGACGTCGCCAATCTTTTTGGCGGCGGTCATGGAGTTCAGCGTCGCGGGTTTGAGTTTCGCGTTGTCGTGTTCGGCGATGAGAAGAACTGTTGCCATTGTTATATCACCTTTGCTTCGTTCTTGAGTTTGTCGACCAGTTCCGTCACGTCCTTGACCTTGATGCCGGCTTTGCGCTTCGGCGGTTCCGAGACTTTTAGCGTCACGACGCGCGGCGTGACGTCGACGCCCAGATCGGCGGGCGCCATCGTTGCCAGCGGCTTTTGCTTGGCCTTCATGATGTTGGGCAGCGAGGCATAGCGCGGCTCGTTGAGGCGCAAATCGGTGGTGACGACGCAAGGCAGCTTGAGATCGAGCGTTTCAAGCCCGCCGTCGATTTCGCGGGTGATTTTCAAATCATCGCCGTCTTTTTCGACCTTGGAGGCGAAAGTGCCTTGCCCCCAGCCGAGCAGGGCGGCGAGCATTTGCCCCGTCTGGTTATTGTCGCCGTCGATGGACTGCTTGCCGAGGATAACGAGTTGCGGCGTTTCCTTGTCCACGAGGGCTTTGAGGATTTTGGCGACGGCCAGCGGCTCTACGTTCACGTCGGTCTGCACGAGGATGGCGCGGTCCGCACCCATAGCGAGGGCGGTGCGCAGCGTTTCCTGCGCCTGTTGCGGCCCGATGCTGACGGCGATGATCTCGGTCGCGATGCCTTTTTCCTTGAGGCGGACGGCTTCTTCCACCGCGATCTCGCAGAACGGGTTCATCGACATCTTAACGTTGGCAAGTTCAATGCCGCTCTGGTCGGACTTGACGCGGATTTTGACGTTGAAATCCACCACGCGTTTGACGGGCACTAGAATTTTCATATTTTATTCCTCATGTAAAAACCCCCGCGGGAATGGGCTAAAGCGTAGCATTTCCGCGGGGGTTGATAAACGGTAAATAAGCCGTTTTATGGCGTATTATTTTTTCTTTTTCATGACGTCGGCCGCGATTTGCATGGAGACGATCGTATCCGGATCGGTTACTGTGCCGCCGTTGTTCGGGTCGCCCTTTTTGATCTGGTCGACGTACTGCATGCCGGAGACGACCTTGCCCCAGACGGTATATTGCCCGTTCAGCGACGGCGTATCGTCGAACATGATGAAGAACTGGCTGTTGCCGCTGTTGACGTCCTGCGCGCGCGCCATGCCGCAGATGCCGCGGGTGAAGGGGATCGAACTGAACTCGGCGGGGAGGTTCGGCAGGCTGCTGCCGCCCATGCCGGTGCCCGTCGGATCGCCGGTCTGCGCCATGAATCCCGCGATGACGCGGTGCCATTTGAGGCCGTTATAGAAGCCCTGACGCGTCAGCGTCTTGATGCGCTCGACGGTCTTGGGAGCCACTTGCGGGAACATCTGGATGACGACGCGGCCGTATTTGAGGTTGATGTAAAGCGTGTTTTGCGGATCCAGCTGGGCCGCCTGCGCCTGTGCGGATGCCGCCATAATGCCGAGGGCGAGGACGAGCGAGAGGATGATCTTTTTCATGTTTTCTCCTTTTGGGGTTGGTTCTTCAGGACGCGAGCGAAAATTTGACGATTGTGTCCGGCGTTGCCGGCGGTTCGCCAGCGGCTATATTATCAACATGCTCCATGCCGTCAACAACTTCGCCCCAGACGGTGTATTCGCCGTTGAGGTGCGACGTTTCGCCGAAGGTGATGAAAAACTGGCTGTCGCCGCTGTTGGGGTTCGCGGCGCGCGCCATGCCGCAGGTGCCGCGTTCGAAAGGCGTGCTGGTGAATTCGGCCTTCAGCTTCTTGCCGCTGCCGCCCATGCCCGTGCCTTCGGGGCAGCCGGTCTGCGCCATAAAGCCCGGAATGACGCGGTGGAACTTCAGCCCGTCGTAAAAGCCTTCGCCGATCAGTTCTTTGAGGCGGGCGACGTGCTTGGGCGCGAGATCGGGGCGCAGGCGGATCGTCACGCGGCCTGATTTGAGGTCGAGGTAGGCGGTATTGCTATCGTCTGTCATAATGCGTCTCTTTTGTTTCTATATAAGAAAATATAGACGGAATTATACGTTGCCACAGTTCGCGCGCAAGCGGGAATTTCATACTATTCTTTTCGTGCAAGCAGGAATTTCGTAGTATCAAAAGCGCGACCCGCAATTTCACGGGGGCGTGGAGGGTTTTTATGGATCTGATTATCGATCTTCTGATTGAGGCGCTGAATATCTATCTCTGGCTGATCATCGCCAGTGCCGTCGCCAGCTGGCTGGTGGCGTTTGGCGTCTTGAACATGCGCAACAAATGGGTCTATAAGGCCTACAATGGACTGGATCAATTGGTCGATCCGGCTTTGAAGTACGTTCGCAAGGTCGTGCCGCCGGCGGGCGGTGTGGATTTTTCGCCTATGGTGATGTTCTTCGTGATTTATGTGGCTGAGTACTTTCTTAATTCTTTGAGGTAAACGATGCAGATGGCGCATGAAAAACAAAACGAAACGGAAGCGGAAATCATAGACGGCAAGTCTCTGGCGAAACAACTGCGCGAGTCCATAGCGCATCACGTTTCCGTGCTGGTGGAAGACCACAAGATCATGCCGGGTCTCGCGGTGGTGCTGGTCGGGGACGATCCGGCCAGTCAGGTGTACGTCGCATCCAAGAAAAAGATGGCCGAGCAGGCGGGGATGCGCAGTTTCGTCCATATCCTGCCGAAGACGGCCTCGCAGGATGAAGTGCTGAAGCTGGTCAAAAGCCTGAATGCGCAAAAGAAGGTCAACGGCATTCTCGTGCAGTTGCCGTTGCCCAAGCAGATCGACGCCGACACGGTTCTGAAAGAAATTGATCCAGCGAAGGACATCGACGGCCTGACGATCACCAACATGGGCCGTTTGATGGCGGGGCTTCCGGGGCTGGTGCCCTGCACGCCGCTCGGCTGCATCATGCTGATCAAGGAAGTGGAAAAGAACCTGACCGGATTGCACGCGGTCGTGATCGGGCGCTCAAGTCTCGTCGGCAAGCCGGTGGCGCAATTGCTGCTGCGCGAGAACTGCACGGTGACCATGTGTCATTCGCGCACGCAAAACCTGCCGCATATCGTGCGCGAGGCGGACATTGTCGTCGCCGCAGTGGGCAAATCCGCCTTTGTGAAGGGCGACTGGGTCAAGCCGGGCGCGATCGTGATCGATGTCGGCATCAACCGCGGCGAGGACGGCAAGCTTTCCGGCGACGTCGATTTCGAGGCCGCTTCGAAAGTCGCGGGGTATATCACGCCGGTGCCGGGCGGCGTTGGGCCGATGACGGTCGCCTGCCTGCTCGGCAATACGCTGATCGCCGCGTGCCGCCAGAACGAACTGACGGTTCCCCATTTAAGCTGAGTTTATTTTTAGGGCGGATGTTCGACAATCTCGCCCGCGCGCAGCTGTATCCTGTCGTGCGGACGCAGCTTGCGCGCCTGCGACGGCGTGACAAGGTCGTAGTGGTGCGACTGGTCGAGATCCCACGCGATGTCCCAGCAGGACTCTTCGTTCGTGATCCACAAGGCGGGATCGCACCGCCTGAGGTCGAACGGGCGGGAATAGGAGCGCAGCGAAATGTGGTTGTAATCCGAAACGTAACCGTGCAGGTACGACATGGCGAGTTCGCGCAGGCTGCGATAAACGGGGTCGCGCCAGCGCAGCCAGACGTGGTTGCTTTTTGAAATCGCCCCCCAATATCTGCCGCGACGGACGAGGGCGACGACATGGTCATAGTCGCCTTTGGCCTTCATGTCCATCAGCAGGGGTGGCAGCCCTGCAGCCACAACGCCGCGGCCGCGACGAACGCGCCCTCAATGCAATGGGCGCGTTTCTGGCGCAAAACCTCGCGCACGGAAAGGCAGGTGTCGCCCTCGGGCTCTTGGTTGTTTTTGATTTTGCTGACATAGTCTTGAATTTTCTCGGGAGTATTCAGCCGCGTGAGAATGTCGATTTCGCGGCGGGTCAGGCCAAGCGTTTGGCCGAATGTGTGTATGAAGTTTTTGTTTTCATTCCTCATAACAGTTCAAGGATATTCTGCCGGAGCCCGTTTTCCCAAGAAAATTCAGGTGCAGACCGCGTTAAAAATGCGCAAGATACTAACTAATATATTGATTTATAATGAAAATAGTTTTTAGCGATTGACAATATTATGATAACTGATACGAATGTTATTGTGACATTATAGAAATAACAAGAACAATCATATCTTTGACGCGGTCAAAAGCCTGGACGCCATCTGCCATGGAGACGGAACATGTTTAAATGGAAAAAAAGCGAGAAGACAACGAACGGGGCAATGCAATTGCCTTCCGATGCGGAGCGCAGAGCGGCTTACCGGACGGGTCTCTATGGCACGGCGGAGGAATTCCGCGCCGCGCATCAGGCCGCCGTCAGGATGACCGAGCCATGGGGCACGATCACCTATTGCACCGGCGCAAGCCTGCAGCGCGAGCTGCGTTGGGGTGCGCGGGATGCCTTCGGGCAGGGCCGCCCTGAAAACGTGCAGGCCATCATGGCGGATATCCCCGCCTTTACGCTCCGCGGCGAGTTTTCGACGGAAGAGTTCTCCTGCGCCTATATGTTCTCCAGCCTGATCGGCAAGCATGACGATGCGGAGGCCGTTATCAGTCTGGTGCTTGCCAAGGTTCCGGACGGGAAAAAGCAGGAACTGCTCGACAATGGTCTGCTGGAGGCCGTTACCGGCTATATCGATGCGGCAGATCTCATCGGCGGGCTGATGAAAGCCGGTGCCAGCGTGAAGCGGAACGATAACGGAGAACTGATGCGCGCGATTGCCATGGAATCAGGGCAAACGCAGCGCATACTTGATTTGCTGGACAAGGCGGCTGCGACACCGAAGAACGCGCCGGCGCCGCGTCCGATACAATCTTCCGCGAAGCACTTCAAGCTGTAATCTAGCCCAGCGCCTGAAGCCTGAAGCCTGCAATTCTGTAGACTTGTTTAAGCGCGGTTCTGAATTCCGTCTCGGTATCGTTGTTGATGCGCTGGCGGAATTGTTCGAGGATCTCTTCGCGTTGTAATCCGCGCACGGCGACGATAAACGGAAAGCTGAATATGGCTTTGTAATCCGCATTCAGCCTTTGAAATTCTTCCAGTTCTTCCTGCGTGCATTGGTTGAGTCCCGCGCTTGCTTGCTCTGAAGTGGATGCGGCAGTAAGCCCTTGCACGACGGCGAGATCGGGGTGCGCGCGGAGGAGAGCGAGTTGCTTTTCGCGCGGCGCGGCCTCCACGGCGGCTTTCATCGCGTCGCGGATTTGCGGCGGCGTTTCCGCGCCCGCCTCAAAGGCGGCTTCCGCAATCCATGGCGAATGTTCATAAACGCCGCCGTATTTTTCGAGAAATGCGTCTTTATCGAGCATGATGCTTATGCCAGTGGTTGGCGATGTCGATGCGCCGGCAGATCCAGACCTTGTCGTGCTGCTTGACGTATTCGATGAAGCGCTCCAGAGCGGCGGCGCGCGGCGGGTGTCCGGCGATGCGGCAGTGCAGGCCGATGGACATCATGCGCCCGCCTTCCTCGTAGAGCATGTCGAAGGCGTCTTTCAGATAGGTGGCGAACTGGTCGCCGGAGTTGAAACCCTGCGCCGTCGTGAAGCGCATGTCGTTGGTGTCGAGCGTGTAGGGGATGATCAGTTGTTTTTCGTCCCACCACGGCAGGTCGTCGCTGTAATCGTCGGCATCGTATAAAAATCCGCCTTCTTCTTTCACCAGCTTGCGCGTGCTGGGGCTGGTGCGGCCAGTGTACCAGCCGAGCGGGCGCTCGCCGGTGAGGCGTTTGATGATCTCGATCGCTTTCTGCATATGCTCGCGCTCGACGTCTTCCGGCACGTCCTGATAGTTGATCCAGCGGTAGCCGTGCGAGGCGATTTCGTGCCCGTCGCGCAAAAAGGCCTTGGCGATCTCGGGATATTTCTCCAATGCAAGCGCGACGGCATAGACCGTGACGGGAATTTTGTGCTTGCGGAACAAGCGCAGCAGCCGCCACACGCCCGCGCGGGGGCCATATTCGTAAAGGTTCTCCATGCAGATATGCCGCGCGCCCTCGACCTTGGCGGCGTTGATGATCTCGGACAAAAACACTTCAGATCCGTCGTCGCCGTTGAGGACGGTGTTCTCGCCGCCTTCTTCATAATTCATCACGAACTGCACGGCGATGCGCGCGCCGTTCGGCCATTTCGGGTCGGGCGGGTTTTCGCCGTAGCCGACATAATTGCGCGGATCTTTGGGGATGCTTTTTTCCATGGGCGTCCTATAATAATGCTCAAGACTAGCAAGGAGAAAGACAATGGTCAAATTGACGACGGGGGGCAAGTTGACAACGCACGTTCTGGATACTGCCAACGGCTGTCCGGCCAAAGGCATGACGCTGCGCCTCTACAAAGGAAGTAAACTGCTTTTAAAAGCCAAAACCAACGCCGACGGTCGCGTCTCCGCGCCGCTGCTGGAAGGCAAAAGTTTCAAGGCGGGCAAATACCGCCTTGAGTTTTCGACCGCCGCCTATTTCAAAACCAAAGGCGCGAAGCTGCCGAAGACGCCGTTTCTGGATGTGGTGACCATCGATTTTGGCATCGCCGACGCGAAAGCGCATTACCACGTGCCGCTGCTGGTTTCGCCGTACGGGTACAGCACATATAGAGGCAGTTAAAAAGAACAGGGCGGCATCCCCCCGAACGCCGCCCTGTCTTTCAGTCAACGACTGTTTTTTTTAAGCCGCGTGCGAGGAGCGCGCGTCTTTTCTCTTGCCGAGATCGATGCGGTGCGGCTCGAAGTTCTTGTCGAGTTCAGGCTTTGCGATGTGGGCGACGAGGTTGCCGATCGTGCCGAGCGAGATGCCGAGGACGACTTCCATCACATGCGCTTTGGTATAGCCGGCTTTGTAGAAGGCCTCGAGGTCGCGGTCGTCGGCGCGGCCCATTTTTTTCATAACCGAAGATACGAAAATGCGCAGCGCTTCGAATTTCGGCTCCTTCAGCGGGCGCTCTTCGCGCAGCGCCTGTACGACGTCTTTCGGGATGCCGGCTTTTTCGCACCATGCGGATTTCGCCGCAATGCAGTATTCGCTGCCGTTGAGGCCGCTGGTTGTCATATTGATGATGACGCGCTCGGTCGGCGAGAACAGGCCCTGTTGATAGGCGTCGCGCATTTCAACATAGGCTTTCAGCAGTGCCGGTGATTCCGCCATAATGCCGATGGAGTTCGGCACGAAGCCCAATTCTTTTTGCCAGTTGCCCAGCAGGTCTTTGGATTTTGCGGGGGCGGATGCAGGCGTGTACACGTTGAAGTTCGTCATGTCGTTCTCTCCGTTCAATGTTAATGTTGTTAAGAATCGAAAGTTTTCCGTTGAGGAAGTCCATTATCGCCACCAATGGTTAAGATGTGTTTAAAGGGTGGCGCTTCCTATCGGGCTGATTGACATAAGTTACTTACCGGCTGTTTCGTCGCGGAAAAGAGAAATGGAATATTTCCAGTAGCAAAAAGAGCCACTTGCCTGCTATAGTGCCTTCGTCCCATAGGGAAAACGGCCTGCCTACCGCACCCGCGCAACAGCAGGGTGAAAATGCCGCGAACCCTTGGATGGCGGCCGGAAGAGGGCTATTGTCCGGCAAAGGCGTTTAATGGTACTACCGTGTGTAATAATTGCAGAGTTTAGATGGCTTAAATGATGATCAAGCGGAATTTCCTGAAACCCGTCACGGCAACGGCTGTTATATTCGGTCTGGTACAATTTTATGGTGCTGCGCAGGCATCGGCCTCCATGTTCCGCGCACCGCAGTCTCCGTGGAGCGTAGGCCCCATTGCGGCCCAGGGCGCGGGTGGTGCGACGTACTGCTCGCTGAAAAACGCCTATTCCGGCGGGCGGACGCTGGTTTTCGCCCGCGACAACCAGGGCAATAACTCCATCGCCGTCAACTTCGGCAGAAACATGTTTCACGCGCACCACAAGTATAACGTGAAGGTGCGCTCCGGACATACCGTGCGCCGCGTTGACGCGCTGGCGGCATCGTCGAAAATTCTCGTCATGGAAACGGGCATCGATACCGTCCTTTACGACGCCATCAGCGATCATCACGATATTTCCTTCACGACGTCGCGCAGAACATACGGGTTTGACCTGAATGCCAGCGTCGCCGATGGCCTGACCGCGCTGGGCAATTGCACGGATGCGCTGAAAAACGGCGGCCAATTCGCAGCGAAGAGCATTCCGCTTGTCCGTAAGACCGTAAAGGTCGCCGAAAGGCCCCATCATTACAAGTCCGCGGTCCGGTCCGAGGAGGCCGCTCTCAAGCGTCTTCCGCTTTCCAGCCGCAATCAGCAGAAGAAGCAGATCGCCCAGCAGGTGCTGGGTCTGATCGATCAAAATCAGAACCCCGCGCCCCCCGCCGCGAAGCCCGCGCCCGTTGTGGCGTCCGCGCCAGTCGCCGCCGTCCTCAAGAAGCCCGTGCCGCTGAATTCTGCTGCGGCGTCCGCCAAACAGTCTGCGCCTGTGAAGCTTGTGCCGCCGCCGGCCGCGCCTGCTGCCGCGACCGCTTCCAGCCAGCCTGCGCCGGTGAAGCTTATTCCGCCGACGCCCGCGCCAGCCGCGACCGCTTCCAGCCAGCCCGCGCCTGCGAATCTCGTTCCTCCGCAGCCTGAACAGCCTGTCATGACGGCTTCCAACGAGTCTGCGCCAGAGCCGCCGGTGCCGCCAGTGCCTGTGAATCCGCCGCCCGTTGCGGTTCCTCCTCCGATGCCCGCCCCGCCGCAACAGGACGTTGCCGAAAACTCATCCCTGAGCCTGAAGGGTTTGTTGAAGACGGCACATATCGCCTCCGACAATCAGATCAAAATCTCCGACAGCGGCATGCTGCAATGGATGGGTGACGGGCTTTTCGGCTCGGCGCAGCAACTGTCCGTAGGGTCGGGCGCGAGCATGAAGATGCTGGCAAAAAGGTATCTGCAGAAAACGGCGGATATCTGCACGGGGCAATACGCCAAAAAGGTGGACAAACTGCAACAGGTCGGGGATTTCAATGTCCTCAAGGCCGACGTCACCTGCGTCGACGGCAAGAACAACGCCGCTGCCGCCATCCTCTTCCTCTCGGGGCGCGGCCAGTTCAGCGTCATCACACAAGAGGGGACGGCTGACCAGCTCTCTACCGCCATGGCCGACAGAGACGCGATCATTGCCGCGGTATCGTCTTCGGCGAAAGATTAAAAGCTGATTCTCGAAGAAGGCCTGCGTTCGCCCGCTTTTTGACAAGGGCAGACTGCGCGGATTATGCTCTTTTCAGGGACGCTATATGCACATAAACTTTTACCGCGGACTCGTTTTCTCACTCTGGATACTATTCACGGGCTATTGGGCCATCGCCGCCCGCTGGACAAAGCCCAATATGCGCAAGCATTCATGGCGCAACGGGCTTGGGCTGCGTCTCGGTCTTGCCGTCGTCCTTGCCGCCATTCTGAGCATTCCTGCCGTCATGCGCTATATGAACCACATTCAGGCACTGATGGACCGGCACGCGGAAATAGCGGCTGTTGGCACGGTGATTTGCGGGCTGGGTATGGCGTTTGCCTTCTGGGCGCGCCTGCATATCGGGCGTAACTGGGGCGTGCCGATGTCCCAAAAGGAAAACCCCGATCTGGTGACGACGGGGCCTTACGCCTTTATCCGCCATCCCATATATACGGGTGTGCTGACTGCCCTTCTGGGCACGGGATTGAGCGTGAGCGTGATCTGTCTGCCGTGTCTGGTCGCGGCCGCGTTTTATTTCATTTACAGCGCGCGGCGCGAGGAAGCCTTTATGTGCACGCGCTTCCCTGTGACCTATCCCGCCTACATGCAGCGCACGAAGATGTTGCTCCCGTTGCTTTTCTGACGCCTGAAGAGGCGCGGAGGGACTCTTTTGCGCGCGGCTAGAAGTTATAGCCGAGGAGGAAAGAGTAGCTTGGCGCTTTGCCATTGCTGCCGTAGAGGGGTGTGAGGACTGCCTTGGTCAGCGGCTTGGCGACATATACGTTCGCGTTCAGGCCAAGGGCGTTCTTGACATCTATACCGAGACCTGCCGAGGCGGCGGAAATGGAGGGAGGGGTGCTCGGATGCAACTGCCATACTTTGCCGATGTCATAGAAAGCATACGGCGAAAAAATCGTTTGGTACCAAACCGGTAAGCCGGAATAATGAAGCTCGAGCGAAGCCGAGACACCTTCGTCGCCGGTAATTTCAGAAACGTTATATGCGCGCCCGACGACGGATCCGCCATAGCCAAATTCCTCCGAGGAATAAAGCGAGCCGGAGGCGGCCTGTCCGTCCAGCGAGAGCAGCGACGACCAGTTTTTTGCCAGATATTGCAGACGCATGTAGTTGAGCGTGATCTTCGTGAAGTCAGGGTGGACGTCGGGTTTCGATGTGAGCTTATCGCCCTCTTTAGAGCTGCTGAGGAGGGGCAGACCCTGCGTGAGCTGTATGTTAAGAAAATTCTGTCCGTGCCACTTGTCGGTATTGTTGAAGTCGAAGCCGAGCTGGGCCGTACGAATTCTGTCCCTGTTGAATGCGGTATTTAATAAATTGATGGAGGAATTGAGGTAATTTAAAGAGAAATGCCCCGTCAGATTTTCGCGGCGCGTGCGCATAAGCCGGTAATCCAGGCCGATGCTTGCCGTATTGGAATTACTGGCTATGTTGAATTGCGACAGTGTGTAGCCGGGAAGGGCGTTGCTGTGGCCATAGCTCAAATCAAGCGTGAGCCTTGTTGAAAGCGCTATTTTATGCGTCAGGTTTATGGAGTAAAAATGGCCCGGCCCGTGCAGGGTTTTCGTTGTTTCATAGGAGATTTTCGTTTTCTGCAGGGGAAGAAGACTGCCTTCCCACGAGGCCGTTATTTCGTTGGGCCCCATGAAGCGCGATCCGTGGTTGTCGAGGCTGATGCTTCTGACAGGTTTAATTTTTGTAACGGTCAGGATCAGTTTGACGTCGGTTTGGTTCTGCGTCGCCGGCGCGAGCGTCGCCTTGAAGGATAGCCCCGGCAGATTGTTCAACAGCAGGAGCTGGGTTTCCAGCGTTTGTATGCGCGTGGGTTTGTCGGTCAGGATTGCCGCGAGGGCTTTGGTGATGACCGGAGAGTTGGGGACCCGCGCTCCTTCAAAAGTGATTGATCCGATATAGCCTTCGATCGCCTCAATTCTCAATATGCCGTTCTTGGTAATCTTTTGCGCGGGCACAAACGCGCGGCAAAGAAAATATCCTTTGTCGCGGTATTTTTTCGTCAGTTCCGCGGCGATTTCCCACGGGAATTTAAGGTTGACTGTTTTTCTGAAATTCAACCTGTAGAGGCTTTTCAGTTTCGCATCGTCGAACACGGTGACGTTGTGAAACCAGATGCCGCCAAGCTGGAGATGGATTTTGTCCGCGCCCGGAGGCAAGGGGCCCGTCAGAGGAATGTACGGGATTTCGATCACGTCTTTGCTCTTTGAAAACGTTGGTTGCTCGCTCTGGGGTTGTGCAGCGCCGATACGGTTGATGTCGGCAGAGCCGGGGATGGTGACGGCAAAAGACGGGCGCGCGCATAGAAGGGGCGTCAATGCGGCAAGCAAGCCCAGAAAAATGATTCTATTCGACTTCAACAGTGTCCCCTACGCATCCCCATGCAAAAGTCAGACGGCCCCGCTACTATATAGAGCCTTGATTCAACTATCATATATGGATTGCAGTGAGTGGGCAAATGTTCCTTTGGAAGGGGTATGAATAGCGATAAACACGCCCTATTAGCGATAAGTTTTTTCTCGATACATAAACCAAATATTACGTCAAGAGATATCAAAGAAAATCTCAATCCGGCTAAAATACGAATAAAATACGAATATATGTGTGATATACTTAAGATAGGGGTTCTAAGACGTTGGATTAGGACGGAGTTGTAGGCTGTCGATGGGGTATGGGAATTTTTTTTAAACATATCGACCGGCGAAGAGTGAAGAAGCCCTGTCAGCGCAAACAGTTCTTGTTTGCGGCTGTGTTGTCTTTTTGCGTTTTTGTCTCGTCAGCAGCTTTCGCAAATCCGATAGGCGGCACAGTCTCCGCCGGCACGGCGTCGATCAACTCTTCAGGAACAACTTTAACCGTCACGCAAAGCACCGACAAAGCGGTGATTGACTGGCAGAGTTTTAACATCAATTCCAATGAAACAACCCAGTTTCTTCAACCATCATCTTCGTCGATAACCCTCAACCGTATCAACAGCGGCAACATCACCCAGATTTACGGGCACCTGGACTCAAACGGCAAGCTCATCCTCGTGAACCCCGACGGCTTCCTGTTCGGTGCGGGCGCGAACGTCAACGTCAACAGCCTTGTCGCGACGACGGCGAACATCAGCAACCAGAATTTCATGGGCACGGGGCTGATGAACTTTGACCAGCCCGGCAATCCCCTGGCGTCAATCACCAACAACGGCACCATCACCGCGGCCGATGCGGGGCTTGTGGGTCTTGTGGCGCCCAACGTTCTCAACAACGGCGTGATCACGGCGCGTCTGGGCACGGTGCAACTGGCGTCGGCCGACACCTTCTCGCTCGACTTTTACGGCGACGGCCTGCTGAACTTCGCCGTCAGCCCCGCCGTGCAGCAACAGCTGTTGCAAAACACCGGCCTCATTTCCGCCGCGGGCGGCAACATCGACATCACGGCCGCCGCGGGCGCGAGCGTCGTCAATAGCCTGATCCACGTTTCCGGCGAGCTGGCCGCGCCCGCTGTAGCGCAGCAAGGCGGAAATATTTACATCTATGCCGCCGGCAGCAACGCCGTTGCGAACAATGTGACGGCGAACAAAGGCCAGCTGAGCGGCTACAGCACAGTGGAAGTGGATGGCACGCTGAGCGCGTCCGGTGACGGCGCGGGACAGACGGGCGGCAACATCTCCGTTCTCGGCGATCGCGTCGGATTGCTTTCGGGCGCTTCGCTGGATGTCAGCGGTGATGCCGGCGGCGGCACCGTTCAGGTGGGCGGCGATTTCCATGGCGCCGGCGTGACCCCGACGTCGATTTACACGTACGTTGACTCCAATGCTACCATCAACGCCAACGCGCTGACGTCCGGCAACGGCGGGAATGTCGCGGTCTGGAGCGACGGTCTGACCTACTTCGGCGGTCACATTTCCGCCATGGGCGGCGCGCTGTCCGGCAACGGCGGCAACGTCGAAACCTCCGGCGAGCAGACGCTGAATTTCGCAAGCGGCGCGACGGTGACGACCGAGGCGGTGAACGGCAAAACCGGCACGCTGCTGCTGGACCCGACGAGCATTACGATCCTGGCGGGCACCGGTGACAGCGCCGCCGACGGCACGAATACTTTCGAAGGGAGCACCACCCCCGGCACGATCGCCAGTGCCGATACTCTCTCGACGGTTTACCAGAGCGAACTTCAGGGCATCGCCGCCACGACAAACATCTCTCTCACGACGTCGGTCACGGGCAGCATCACGCTGGACAGTTTGGGCGGCGGCATCCTGAATCTGGCGCAAACCGCGGGCAACAGCGTTACGTTCTCCGCCGGATCCGGCGGCTTCATCATGCTGAACACGGCCGATACCATCCAGACGGCCGGCGGCGCTCTGAATATCATTACGCAGGGCGGCAGCTCGACGATCGGCAATCTTACGACGGGCGCCGGTCTGATCACCCTCAACATCGGCGGCACGGCTAATATCGCGGGCGTCATCAGCAACACGGCGGGCATCGTGAAGAGCGGCACCGGCACGCTGACGCTGTCCGGCGTCAACACCTATACGGGCGGTACGACAATCTCCGGCGGTACGCTGTACTTCCCGGGCAGCGTCGCGGTCTCGACGGCGGGCAACCTCGGCAACACGACGGCGGCGGTGACGATCACGGGCGGGGGCATACTGGATTACACGGGCGCGGCCGCGGGCAGCTTCGCGC
>JAJZTA010000002.1 GCA_021849295.1 Pseudomonadota bacterium
TCGACGATGGAAGCGGCAAGTTTCTCAATGACAAAGCCGCTCTCCGGCGTAAAATCCAGCACATGATCTTTTCCGCTGTCCGGCATACGCCCCCCCCCCCCTTGATCCAGCATCCCCTACCTGCTCACTGTAGCACAATACATATCCCGCGAATTAAAAAATATGTAAAATACTTGCATTTTTGTGCGAAAAAGGTATATTTCTTCCCATTATGAATACGCCAAAGACAAACAGTCTGGGCTTTGACAAGGCCCCCAAGGATACCCGCGTCGTCGTCGCCATGTCCGGCGGCGTCGACAGCTCCGTCGTGGCCTCGCTGCTGCACGAACAGGGCTACGAGGTGGTGGGCATTACGCTCCAGCTTTACGACCACGGCGAAGCACTGAAAAAGAAGGGCGCCTGCTGCGCGGGTCAGGACATTCACGATGCCAAGCGCGTCGCGGAAAAGATGGGTTTCGAGCATTACGTGCTCAACTACCAGAGCAAGTTTCAGGACAGCGTGATCGAGGATTTCGTCGACAGTTACCTCAACGGCGAAACGCCGATCCCCTGCGTGCGCTGCAACCAGAACGTCAAATTCAAAGACCTGCTGGCAACCGCGCGCGACCTTGGCGCGGACTGCATGGCGACAGGGCATTACATCCAGCGCATCATCAACGCCGACGGCAAGACGGAACTGCACCGCGCGATCGACGCGCACAAGGACCAAAGCTACTTCCTCTTCGCAACAACACAGGAGCAGCTTGATTTCCTGCGCTTCCCGCTGGGCGGCTGGTCAAAGGATGTGACGCGCCAACATGCGGAGCGTCTCGGCCTCATCGTCGCCGAAAAGCCCGACAGCCAGGATATCTGCTTTGTCCCCAACGGCTCTTATGCCCGCGTGGTGGAAAAGTTCCGCCCCGGCGCGCTGCAGAACGGCGATATCGTGCATATCGACGGGCGTGTTCTCGGACAACACAATGGCATCATCAATTACACCATCGGCCAGCGCCGCGGCATCGGCATCGGCGGCGGCCATACCGAGAACAATACGCCGCTCTTCGTCGTCGGCCTGCGTCCCGACAAAAATCAGGTCGTCGTCGGGCCTTATGAAGCCCTCGCCCGCGACACGGTTTATCTGAAGGACTGCAACTGGCTCTCCGGCATTCCGCCGGAAGGCCTCGCCGTGGACGTCAAACTGCGCTCCACGCAATCGGCCATGCCCGCCACGCTGCTCGGTGATAAAGTCGTCTTGAACGAACCCGCCTTCGGCATCGCGGCGGGACAGGCTTGCGTTTGCTATACGGGCGGCCGCGTCATCGGCGGCGGCTGGATCACGGCCACGGAAAATACGAAATTGGAGAACGCGGCCTAGAGAAGATCGTCCAGCTTCGGCGGATGATAGTTGGGGCCTTTCATGATCTTGCCGTCTTCGCGCAGGACGGGGTTGCCGTCTGCGCCGAACTTGGAAAGGTTGCTCTCGTGCACGCTGCTGAACACCTCGTCGATCGGCAGGCCGAAAGTCACCGCCATGCCGCTCAGCACATATTGCACGTCGGCCATTTCCTTCATCATGTTGGCCTTGGTTTCGGGCGTCACGCCACCCTTTTGCGTCATCTCGTCAATGCCGCGCGCGATCTCCGCCTGCAGCTCGGTCAGCTCTTCCACCAGCAAACAGTCGCAAAAAGCCAGCAGATCCGCCGAGAACGGCACATCCACGGCCGAGCCCGTCGCGGTATGAAAATCCCGCACTTTTTCCTCATATTCGTTTATGCGGGAAAAATTATATAATTTAATCTTTGAAAGCAAGGCTTTAAAGGACTTGACAGAACCCCCACGAACAGGCATAAATTCCTTCAAACTTAATATGGCGGGGTAGCTCAGCGGTAGAGCGGAGGAATCATAATCCTTGTGTCGCCGGTTCAATCCCGGCCCTCGCTACCACATTACTATATAAGCGTGCCAGAGCGCCCCCGCTTCGGGGAGAGACGTTGCCGGGGGAAACAAAGACGTAAAAGTGGAAACGCAGTCTCTAATGCACAAAACCCGCCGCCTTTTGTTTATCGTTTTGATCGGAGCAATATTGCTGGGCGGCCTTTCGAGACCCGGCCTCGCCCTTGCGCAGGATGACGACGCGGCGGCCTACGGCGTGCAGGACTTTGACAAACGCGACCCGTTCAAGCCCGTGAACAAGGCCATTTTTTCATTCAATCTCGCAACCGACAAGCTCATTCTCAGGCCCATCGAGCACCAGTATTCCAAGCTGCCGCATCCGGTGCGCAACGGCGTGAACAACTTCCTGCAAAACCTGACGGAGCCGCTGGCCTTCGTAAACGGCGTCCTGCAACTGAAGCCCCATGTCGCCATGACGGCGGCGGGGAGATTCTTCATCAACACTACCATCGGCTTTCTGGGCTTCAACGACTACGCCAAGACACAGGGGCTCGCATATCAGGACGAAGGATTCTCCAAAACGCTCAAGCGCTACGGCGCCGGAGAAGGCGATTACGTCGTCCTGCCGGTCATCGGCCCTTCGACGGTGCGCGGAACGGTCGGCATGGTCGCCGATTACTTCATGGATCCCGTCGGCTGGATCACCACCACGCCGGAAGATATCGCGCTCGCCACCACAAAAACCGTCAATGACCGCGACCAGAACGACGACGCCATCGACGAGCTGTACTACCAGTCTATCGCGCCCTACGTCATGACGCGCGCCGCATACCTGCAACATCAAGCCTTCAACAAGAATTAACCACGAAAAGGAACAAACATGAAAAACGCAAAAACCCTGCTATTCGCACTGGCCCTCACCCTCACGGCGCCCGCTCTGGCAAATGCCGCAGCGGCGCCAAGCGCATGCCAGACCTTCTCCACAACAATGACGACGCGCATTGTGAGCATCTTCCACAATACGAAGGAAACACCCATGGAGAAGCGGACGGACCTGACCAAGCTGTTTCAACAGGCCGTCGATACCAACTGGATTGGCAAATTCGCGCTGGGGCCCTACTGGAGAACGGCGCCGCAGCAGGAAAGACAGCCCTATCTTTCCACTTTTCAGGATTACCTCACCTACATCTACGTCTCGAAGTTCCATGCCGACGACGCCGCCAAGATCAAGGACATCAAACTGCTCTCGATCGTACCGCAGTCCGGCAACCGCATCTACGTGAAATCCGTGATCGAAAGACAGGGCGATGGAAAAAATCCGGGAGAAAACACGCAGGTCGACTATATCCTGAAGCAGTCGCCGCACCAATGCCAGGTCCATGACATCAAGATCGCCGGCGTCAGCCTTCTGGTGACCCTGCGTTCCGAGTTCAGCGCTCTGGCCAGCAGCGCCGGCATCAAGGGCGTCATCAAGCAAATGCGGAACCGGCTCGCCTCGGATTAATAAATCCCATGCTCGTCACGCTTTTGTCAAAGTCGCTGCGCAATCTTCTTTTGCCCGGCATCTTGAAGCTGTTTCTGCTTTGCCTGCTGGCTTATCTGATCAGCTTCAGTGCGCTGGCATGGGGGCTTTCGGCGCTGGTCAACCTCTATATCGGCACGAGCGGCACAACCGGATTTGTGATGCACCTGATCGCCAGCATGGGCGGCGTCATAATAGCGTGGGCTCTGTTCCCGCTTCTGTACCCCCTCCTCATCAGCTTTTTTGACGACCGGATCGCCAATATCATCGAACGGGAGGACTACCCGCACCTCAAGCCGCCGGAACCGCCCTTCTGGCCGACCATCATGCACGATATAAATTTTTCCGCCAAAGCGATCTCCCTGAACATCCTCTGCCTCGTGTTCTGGCTGATCCCGCCGCTTTATATCGTCATCTATTACGGGATGAACGGCTACCTGCTCGGCATGCAGTTTTTCCGCATGATCGCGGGGCGGCGCGTCAGCGTCGAGGAGGCCACGGCCCTGCAAAAAAGGGCGCGCCACACCATTCTCATGATCGGCGTGGCGATCAGCTTCTTCGCAACGGTACCCTTTCTCAATCTTGTAGCGCCGATCATCGGCATCGCCGCCATGCTGCACCTGTTCCAGTCGCTGCGCGGCGGGCCGCAACAGGAGATATTGCCGCCCGCTACGCCCGCTTAACGGATATCCAGCGGAATCACGATATTAAAGCCTGACGGCTCGGCCACGGGACGCGGCTCGAATAACGTAGGCCGGACATCGTTGTAATAAACGACCAACCGCCCGTCCCTGTCGTAATAATAATGGCGATATTCCGCATGACGCTCATAATGCCAGTGCGCATCGCGGTCATAGTCTTCATGATTATAGTCTTCACGGGCATATCTTTGATGCTCGTATCTTTCATGATAACGCCAGCCGTCGTCATCGGCGCGCGCCGTTCCCGAGAAGGTTCCCATCAAACCGATAACCGCAACAGCGGCGAAGAGCGCTTGTGGCAGTTTGCGTTGTTTTTTCATGTCATTATCCTCCTTATATTTTTCTGCCGCCTCAACTGCGGCCATACCATCATCATGACGCCGTCCATCATGTCCCCATATGGCGCGCACATTAAAAATCCTTCAGGTTCCCTTTTCTCCTTAAAAATACAGGCATTTTTTAGAAATTATGTTTTTAAGGGATATTTTCATGAATGACTCGTCTTGTCCGGAATGTTATTAAATAAAAAACAACAGGAGAATCTCCATGCCGAGAATCAGATATGCCGCGATGGCGTTGTTCGTGATAGTTGCAACACTGTCCTTTTCAAGGACGGCTTCGGCCGCGCCGCTCCCGCAGGCCGGAACCGATGCGCCGAATTTCACGCTTCCCGATCAGGCCGGCAAAAACGTTTCGTTGAAACAGTTCCGCGGCAAATGGGTCGTGCTTTATTTTTACCTGCGGGATCTCACGCCCGGCTGCACGATCGAAGCGCACAACTTCCAGCGTGACCTGAAAAAATACAAAGCGAAAAACGCCGTGATCGTCGGAATCAGCGTCGACGACGCGGCCTCGCATAAAATCTTCCGCAAAAAGGAAGGCCTGCATTTCGACCTGCTCGCCGATACGACCCACGCCGTCAGCAGCGCTTACGGCTCTCTCGGGAAGCACAAAGGGCATATCATGTCAAAGCGCAACACCTTCCTGATCGACCCCAAAGGCGTCGTCCGCAAGGTTTACACGAAAGTGAACCCGATCAGTCACAGCAGCACCGTTCTCGCCGAACTCGGCAGGCTGGAAAAATAACCATGGGTCTGCCTCTTGCCGCCGGTCGCATGTTCGCGGGCATTTTCTCCTGCACACAGCCGCACGCGCCGCACGTCGCCCTGATTTTCAACAATAATCCGCCGCAAATCCGCGTGGCGCAATCGGCGGCGCGCATGGCGGCTCTGCGAAAAAAGTCCGCCTCGCCGAATTACGGCGGCGAATTCCCGAATGTGGAGGGGATAACGAACGGCACCTTCAACATCAAATATGATCTCAACTTCACCGCCGTCGAGCAGATGGTGTTTCATACCGCCTGCGTGCAGACGAAAGACGCCCGCATCACGATCACCTATACGCCCGTCATCTATATCAGCAAAAAAGCCGTGCCGGGCACCTGCATGTACAAAGAAACCATGGCGCACGAAATGCGCCATGTCGGGGCGGACGTGGGCACCGTCGACACGTATCTGCCTCTCATAAAATCCGCCGCCACATCTGCCCTCATGCCGCAGCACGATCCGCGCCCCATAAAACAAAGCCAAATCAAGGATTATCAGGCGAGCGAATCGAAAAAGCTGTCGCAGGCGATGGACAAAGTGACTGCCGCCCTGCAGCGCACCCGCCAGATCCGTCAAATGAAAATCGATACGCGCCAGGAATACGAACGCCTGTCGCACGCCTGCCCGAACGAAGCGCACTGATAAAGATCAGCCGCCGTGCGCCGCTTTCCGCACCGCCTCTGTCGCCTTCTTGCCTGCCTTGTATTTCCGGAGACCGGCTTTGATGGCATCATCGTAGGTCTTGTCCCAGATTTTCAAAAGCTCCGATCCACCCTTCACAGCATCCACTGCCGCCATGCAAGCGTAATATTCAAGCTTCCCCTCACTGGCAGCCGCTTTATAGGCGTCATCCCACTGGCCGTATTTCTTGCGTTCCGCTATCCGCTTGCGCTCGGCTTCCTTGCGCGAGTTCACAAGGATCGTCAGCCACAGCACCATGAAAATCTGCACAAGAATTAACAAAGCACGCCGTGATATCGTTAGCATAAAGCTTCCTCCATATCATATTGCAAAAATTCAAGTACCATCGCGGCCGTCCACGTAAAACGCGCCCCGCCGCACGCCGACCCGTTTCTTGGGTCATAATATTCCGCGAACCCGCCGCGGTCAATCAGCGCGAGACCCGAGCGGGCGATGGCATCGGCCGCCTCCGTTTCGCCCGCGTGCCTGAAACCGTCGGCGATCATATAATTGACGATCAGCCATACCGGCCCGCGCCAATAGCGTTTGGCATCGAAGCGCGGATCGTCCGGATCGTGCGACGGCACGATATAACTCACGCGCCGCGCAAGGTTTGCAACACGGCGCGCCAGGGCCTTGATCCGCGCCTCAGGCACGCCCGCGAAGACAGGCAGCAACCCGCCGCAGGACGCACTGTCGACCAGCGCCCTCGCGACTCGGTCGAAGCACACATATTGCCCGTGTTTTTCGCTCCAGAGCGTTTCCAGCGCGTCCCGCCCCTTTTCCTCCCGCGCGCGATTGGCGGCGGCGATGTCCTTTTCGCCGAGCGCATCGGCCAGCGCCGCCAGATCAGCGCAAGAGCGGATCAGAATGGCGTTGAATCCCGGATCGACGACACGGAACGGGGACGCGTCGTGCAGCTTCGCGTTGTCCCAGCCAAGCGCGCGGAAATGCTGCACCATCCAGATGTAGCGGTCATATTGGTCCTGCGTCGGGCGCATCGCCGCATCGGCATGCTGCAAATCGCGCCGGACATAGGGCTCCAGACCGTCGGTCGGCACATGCGCCAGCACCGTATCCCAGTCGACGGCATTGTCGCGGCCCGACTCCCACGGGTGGATGATCGCGACCAGCCCTGTATTTTCAGGATCGCGCACGCGATAAAACCACGCGTGCCAGCGGTCGATTTTTCCCAGCAACGCATGCGCCTTTGCGCGCGCGAAATCCTTGTCCTGCGCGCGGTCGAACAAACGCTTTACCGCAAAGCCGGCAACGGCGGGCTGCGTGATGCCGGACGTTTCCGTCTTGCCGCGGTTCGTGCGCCAGACGTCCGCGCCCGGAAAGTGTCCTTCATCATGAACATGAAACACGATATGCGGCACCATGCCGTCTTCCCACTGGTGGGCGAAGAGCGTCTCGATCTCCATCCAGGCGCGCCGCTCGCCGACATGCGCCTGTCCGAGCGCCGTCAGGCAGGAATCCCAGTTCCACTGAAACGGATACAAGCCCTTCGTCGGCACGGTGTACGCGCCGCGGTCGTTCTCCCGCAACACTTCAACCGCCTGCCCGAAAAGAGCTTCCCTGTCCATGCACTAGATACTCTCGCGTCGCGTTTCCCAGCGCACGATTGTCGGCGACATGCCCGTCTGCCCGGAAAGAACGATTTGCACGGTCGGCACGGAATTTTCGTCCGTCCCCACATAAACGCTCTCTTCAATGGAAACGTCCGCGCCCGCTGCGCTGAACCGCCAGCACAAGCCGCTTTTTGCGCACAGCACCACTGCACCATCCTCGATAGAAGCATAAATGTCGGGATGCAGATGGAAACGCACGGCGAACGGAACGCCCGTCCGGCCCGACAATTGCTCCTCGCCGCGCAGGGTTTCGCCCATGTCCTGCAGTTGCACGCGGCGGGTGTAGTTCAGGCCAAAGCGCGGCATATAGCCGTCGTGAGCGGCCTCGATCAAGGCGATCTCCGCATCCTCCTGACGGCTGGCGCGCACGTGCGGGTAGCTGAACAGAGGGCCTTCGCCGTTGATCTGGCAAGCATTGCGGCTGTCCACCGACAGCGCCGAATGCGCCAGCGTCGAGCGCAGGACACGGCGCCATTTTCCGTCCACGCCGGAGGTGCCGCAATTGACGAACACGCGGTCGCGGCCATAGCTGTATTCCATACTGAGCAATCCCGCATGGGCGCGGTTGCTGTAAACGGAGGAAAGCGGAACGCCCGTATCCATGATCAGGCTGGAACGCCCCTGACCAATGCGCTCGTAACCGCCCTGCGGCAGTGATTTCATCGCTCTCCCGCGCGCGGCGGAGCGCATCAGCGTCACGTCGCAAAGATGCGCATTGCCTTCCTGCCCGCCGTTGAACTGCGCGAGACTGCCGTCGCCGTGGCGGAAGAATTTGATCGCCGGCGTAATCCGGTCGATGGCGTGTTGCAATTCTTCGGGCATTTCCAGCTTCGCCGCAATCAGCGCGGTGCGCAGATCGACGAGGCATTGCAAGAATTCGAACGCCTGTTGCGGGCTGCGCGAAATGTGCGATCCGTCCGGCAGAATCTGCTCCTTGATCTGCTTGATGATGATGCCGAAAGCCTGCTCCAGACGCGCATCGCCACCCTCCAGCGCAAGGCCCGCATAGGCAAGACCGCGCAAAGCGTGCATCAGCGGCAAGCCCGTCAAGGAACCGGGCAGCGCCCGCGAAAGATACCGCGCCTGCCGCGTCAGGCTGGCAAAATAATTCTTGCGGAACGTCTCGTCCGCCGTCGCGCAGAAGAACCCGTAAAACGCGATCCACGACGCAAGACGCGCGCCCGTGATATCGGCACGCCATGCCGTCTGGTCGTACTTGGGATAGGATTCGATCCACAGAGCAACCATTTCACGCGCCATGCGCCGCGCACGCTCCCCGCCGACCGAGCGCAGGTCGCGCAGCCATTCAAACCCGTGCAGCGCTGCGACCCATTCTGCCGACGCGCCTTCAGGGTTCCATGACAGATTTTCTCTTTCGATGGTTTGCCCCGCAAAACGGAAAAGACCCGACACTATGTCGCGGCCGCGCCCCGCATCGCCCGGCCAGGCATCCGGAGGAATGATCCGCAATTGGTCCGGCACGCGCGGCACCAGAGCCAATTGCGGAAGAAAGTCTCCTATCTCCATATCTTTCGTGATGGAGCCCAAGCGTAGCAGCGGCTTCACGCCCCGAAAGATAAGGCCCGTTTCAGTCAGGAACATCCGTTCATGATGCCCTCCGGCCCCCGCCGGAGAACACTCCCCTTATATCTTCACCACGGGCCCATTCCCGCAGTTCCCAGAGTTAATTGAGGAGGCGTTGGATCGCCTCTCTGTAGTCTTTTTCTTTGAAGATCGCCGTGCCCGCCACAAGCACATCCGCCCCATTTCGGATGACCTCTGGTGCCGTTTCGGCGTTTATGCCCCCGTCGACTTCCAGATCAATCTCGCGGCCGCAATTGCCTATACGTTCGCGAATAGTCCTGATCTTGTCGAGCAGGGGAATAAATTTTTGTCCGCCAAACCCCGGATTGACCGTCATCACCAGTACAAGATCGATCTCCGGCAGGAGATAATCGAGCACGTCGATGGGTGTTGCGGGATTGAGGGAAATACCGGCCTTCTTGCCGAAGGACTTGATCAATTGCACGGTGCGGTGCGGATGCGGCCCCGCTTCCGGATGAAACGTGATGATGTCCGCGCCCGCTTTTGCGAACCCTTCAATGAAAGGATCGACCGGAGCGATCATCAGATGAACGTCAAAAATTTTTTTTGAAACTTTGCGAATCGATTCGACGACGACGGGGCCGAAGGTGAGGTTTGGAACGAAGTGTCCATCCATCACATCGATGTGAATATAATCCGCACCAGCCTCGTCCACGGCGCGGACCTCTTCTCCGAGCTTTGAAAAATCCGCCGACAATATGGATGGCGCTATGCGAACCCCTTGACTCATAAGAGTTTTATATCAGACTCTGACGAATCGGGCAACAAAGAAACCGTCGATTCCGTTAAAATCCTTCCAGTGACTCGGTAAACAGCGGATTTCGCCGTGTTCTGTCATCATTTCAGCGAGTTCTGGAATCTCGTTATGAGTCACAGGTGCGCGTTGCAACGACAGCCCCTGCGACAATGCCCATTCCGCCTGATTTTCTCCTTCGGCTTTCTGGAGGGAACAGGTGCAATAAATCAACGTGCCGCCCGATTTCAGCATCCCGACCGCATTAAGCAACAGCCGACGTTGCAGCGCGACGAGTTTTTCCTGATCTTTCGGTTCCTTTAAATGGAGAATGTCCGGCTGATGACGGATCGTTCCCGTCGCGGTGCACGGCGCATCGAGCAAGACGGCATCGACGGAAGCAGACGGTTTCCATGTCGCGCCGTCGGCGATCACAGTTTCGACATCCTCACAATGCAACCGTTGCATATTTTCTTTTAAGCGCACCATGCGTTGCGCGGAACGGTCGACGGCGGCGACTTTTGCTCCGGCGCACGCAAGCTGCGCCGTTTTGCCCCCCGGCGCCGAACACAGATCGACAACCGTTTTGCCCTTAATATCGCCAAGCAACTTCGCGGGCAAAGCCGCAGCCGCATTTTGAATCCACCATGCGCCGTCTTTATAGCCCGGCATATCGGGAATAAAGCCGCCGACGGGTTTCCTGAGTGTTCCCGTCGGCAACACGGACGCGCCGAGATTTTCCGCCCAGCGCGCGGGATCGCCCTTCACCGATATATCCAGAGACGCATCGCCCAAGTTCGCCGCCGCGATATCCAGCGCCGTCTCGACGCCGTAATCCTTCATCCATTCATTCCAAAGCCACTCCGGCGTGTTGAACTTTCCGGCATCGCGGTCCGTCATTTCGGGGAGGCCTTCGCGCGCGAGGCGGCGCATTACGGCGTTGACCAGCGCTTTCTGGTGCGCGATGCCTTCCGCCGCGGCAAGCTCCACCGTCGTGTTGACGGCGGCATGTTGCGGCGTGCCGAGAAAGGCCAGTTGCGCGATACCCAGACGGAAAACGTTGATCAGGTTGGCAGGCTTCAGCGCGTCAAATGGCTCGTGCAGGAAATGCGCCAACATGGCGTCCATCTGCCGCGCGCGTTTGAGAACAGTCACGACCAGCAGCCGCACAAAGGCGCGATCCCGCGCCGGCAAGTCACCGAAGCCTCGTGTCCCCGCCATCGCTTCGTCAAAGCTGCGGCGACGGAAGAAAATATCGTTCAACAGGGAAAACGCCGCCTGACGCGCGGCGAGACCGTCGCCGTCCGCTTCCTGCGCGGTTTCCAGCGGCACGCTCACTTTTTCGGTTTCTTTTTCTTGGACAATTGCGACTTGATTTCATCTTCCAGTCCGCAGGACTGGTAGATGATGGCGGAGTACATCGCATAAATGAACTGCGGGTTCAGCCCGAGCTTCTTGCCCGCCGCCACGCGGGTATTGCGCACTTCCTCGACGCGGTCGTGCAAAAAGGACGGCAGACCGTATTTCGTCTTGATCTTCGCCACCTTGGAAACGACGCCGAAACGCTTCGCCAGCAGCCTCAAAATCTGCGCATCGATGTCGTTGATCTGCTTGCGGTAGGGCTTTAAAAGCTTCGCCGCCCGTTTCTGTTCGCCTTCTTCCATGCTCCCTCTTTACATCGGGGCGACGTTGACGCCGAAATCGTGCGCGATCTGATAAAGGCCGCCATTCCCGCCCTGCCCGAGAGCCTTGAACTTCCACCCCATGCCCTCACGGCTCATTTCGCCGAAAATATAGGCATTGTCGCTCGCGGCGCCGTCGCTAAGACTGAAACGCGCCAGCTCCTCTTTCGTCTCGATGTTGAGAATGCGGATATAGGCGTTTTTGACAAGGCCGAAATTCTGCTGCCGTTCCTCGGCATTGTGGATCGTTACGGTAAAGATGACTTTTTCAATATCGAAGTGCAACCCTTCAAGATCGATGTCGATCATCTCGCGGTCGCCCTCGCCGCCCTCCAGCGTATCGCCGTAGTGCTTGACGAGGCCGCCGTCCGTTTCAAGATTGTTGTAAAAAACGAAGTCCGTATCATGCCGCACACGGTCGTTGCGTCCGATCAAAAAGCAGCTGCCGTCAAGATCCACGGGAAAGCCCTGACTTTCCTCCGGCGCTTCCCAGCCGATGCACACGCGCACGCGGTGCAAGGTCGGATCGACCTCGTGAAGATTGACTTCCTGCCCTTGCAGCAACTCGCGCCATAACTTGTTGTTCGTCATTTTATCCCGACCGTTTCTGTTTGTATTTTCCAAGAACGCGCAACAACCCTTGCATATCCTCCGGCAACGCACATTCCAGACTAACCTTATTTTCGCTGATCGGATGGATAAATTCAAGGGCGACGGCATGTAGCGCCTGCCGTGGAAAATCCAGCAGCGCAGTGGCCGCGGCAGTGTCGATTTTATTGAGCCGCAGGAATTTTTGCGCCGAAGACCGTCCATAAACAGGATCGCCGACAAGCCAGTGCCTGATATGCGCCATATGGACACGAATCTGGTGCGTACGGCCCGTTTGCAGCCGGCATTCGACCAAAGAAGCGGTGAAGCCGAAATTTTCCAGTTTTTTATAATCCGTCACCGCCGTTTTTCCGCCAGAAGCCAGCACCGCCATTTTCTTGCGGTTGGTCTTGCTGCGGCCGATCTGCGTCTCGATATGTCCCGATGACGGAGATACATCGCCCCAGACGATCGCCTGATAGGTGCGCTTGAGCGTCCGCGCCGCGAGCTGCTGCGAAAGACCATGATGCGCTTTGTCGTTCTTCGCCACGACCATCAGGCCGGATGTTTCCTTGTCGAGCCGGTGGACGATGCCGGGGCGCTTCACGCCGCCGATGCCGGATAGCGTATCACCGCAATAG
This sequence comes from Pseudomonadota bacterium, assembly GCA_021849295.1. Taxonomy (GTDB): domain Bacteria; phylum Pseudomonadota; class Alphaproteobacteria; order Micavibrionales; family UBA2020; genus PALSA-926. The sequence continues at coordinate 12,766 of JAJZTA010000002.1, forward strand.
GCCAGCAGCGCGTTGACCAACGTGCCGTCATGATTGCCAGCCGCGGGATGCACCACCATGTCAGCCGCCTTGTTGATGACCAATAAATCTTCATCCTCGTAAACAATATCAAGCCTGATTTTTTGCGGTTGCGGCGCGGCCTCGACCGCGGGCGGAATCATGACAGTAAAGACTTCGCCCGCCTTGACCTTGTGCGAAGCATCTTCCAGCGTTTTTCCCGCGCAGGACACATGCCCCGCAGCGATCAAGGCCTGAAGACGCGCGCGCGACATCTGCGGCGCGTGCAGCGCCAGCACCTTGTCGAGACGCTGCCCTTTGTCCGCGTCTTTCGCCGTAATCTTCAAAGTTTCCGTTGCTTCCACAGACATGCCCTTTATTGTGAATATAGCCCGAACGAAAGAGCAACGCCATGCACCGTATACTCCGTCATGCCCCTTGAACTGCACCCCTCCGGCCTCAAAGTCACCGTCCGTCTGACGCCCAATGCGCGCAAAAGCGGCTTCAATGGTCTTATGGAGACGGCGGACGGAAAGACGGCGCTAAAAATCTCCGTCAACGTGCCGCCGGAGGACGGCAAAGCCAACAAGGCGCTGATCGCCTTCCTTGCCAAAAGCTGGAAGTTGCCGAAATCCTCAATTTCCCTGCTTTCCGGAACGACAAACCGCCTGAAAACCCTGCTCGTCAACGGCGACGGCCCCGCGCTGATGGAACGCATCACGCCTTTGCTGCCGCCGGACGCGGCAGTTTAGTAAAGTTTCAGATTTATAGGAAATATCCGCCCTGAAGCGGCTTAGACTCTCCGTCTGGCAGGCGCGGTCTGGTTCGCGATCACGCAGTTCGTTTCTTGCCAGAAGCTGGCACCGGCATCGCTCAGGCGGCGCTTCGTCAGATTGTCGAGAGACGGAGTCTTGATGCAGTGATTGACGAAGTCAACGTCAATCACGCGCGAAGACATCACCAGCATGCAGTGGACGTCCTCAATATTATCCTTTGTGCATTGCACAACATAGAGTTGGTTATCGTTGCTGTTCATTTTTGTGACTACCGTTAATATTTTGTTAATTTTCTCCCGAATGTACGCCTGAATGAGGAAATTTTCAAACATTTCCGATAAGGAAAATATTATCTATTTGATTTTATGATACAATTTATATTAATTATGTAAATAGACTATCTCATTACACCGACTCATCCCCGCAAGCGCGCGCTTGCCGCTTCCGGTTAAGCGAACATTAAGCCAGACGAAGGTATGATGCGATTCAGGCTGGTTGTCTTAAATTTAACAAGATGGAGACCTGCGCAGATATGGACATCAAAAGATTTATCAGCAGTTTATCCGTTCGCCTGCAAACCATCGCCATTACGCTCTCGCTGGTGGGGATCGCCTTCGGCATCAAGTCATACCTGCATATTCACCAGACCCTCGGCGAAAAACATAGCCTCGCGCTCTTTCACGATCTCGAGTTGCAACTGATCGCCAGCATCGCGCTGAATGTCGCCGCTTCCGACTTCATCTACCGTATCGCGACAAAACCCATCCGCACGCTGGGCGAAGTCATGCGCCAACTGACGGAAAACAAGCTGGATGTGGATGTCCCTTACGTCAGGCAGGGCACGGAAATCGGCAGCATGGCGCGCAAGGTGGAAATTTTCAAGAAAAACGCCATCGAGAAAAAGCGACTGGAGGAAGAACAAAAAATCCGGGAAGAACGCACAAAACAGGAAAAGGCGCAGGCCATGAACGCGCTGGCCGACAATTTTGAAAGCTCGATCGGCTCCGTCGTCAACGTCGTCGGCGCCGCATCGACGAAGATGAGCAACTCGGCCAACTCTCTCTCCGCCACGGCGGAATCCACGACGCGGCAGGCCAAGGCCGTTGCCGACGCCATGGGCGAGGCCTCGGCAAACGTGCAAACCGTCGCCAGCGCGACGGAAGAGATGTCCGCCTCCATCAGCGAAATCGCGCGGCGCGTGCAGGAAGCATCGGCCATCGCCTCGGAAGCCGTCGGCGACGCGAAACTGACGCACAAACAAATGCAGGAACTCGTCGAAGCCTCGGAAAAAATCGGCCATGTCGTCAGCCTGATCTCCGAAATCGCGGGCCAAACCAACCTGCTCGCCCTCAACGCCACCATCGAAGCGGCGCGCGCGGGCGACGCCGGAAAAGGCTTCGCCGTCGTCGCCTCCGAGGTCAAGAGCCTCGCCAGCCAGACCGCCAAGGCCACGGAAGAAATCCAGCAAAAGATTTCCGGCATCCAGAGCGCCACGCGCTCCGCCGTCAACAGCATCGACAAGGTCGGCGACACGATCGAGCGCATCGATACCATCCAGACGTCCATCGCCGCCGCAGTCGAGCAACAGGGTATCACCACCAAGGAAATCTCGCGCAACGTGCAGGAAGCAGCCTCGCGCACGCTTCTGGTGTCGAAAAACATCACGGAAGTCAGCAAGGCGTTGGAAAGCACCGGCATGGCTGCGGCGGAAATGCTGACTTCGGCAAAAGGCCTTTCCGAGCAGTCGGAGAAGCTGAAAGACGAAGTGAACAACTTCATCGTTTCGGTCAAAAAAGACGACGTGCCGCAACAGGAAGAGCTAAAGCGCACGCTGGAGCAGGATACCGCGCCCAAACGCGAAAGGACCGTGAAGAAAAAACTGGAAGCCGCTTAAAAAAGCTCAGATAAACTTGCCGTCGCGCCAGTACTCCGCATATTTCAGCGGCAGGATATCGGCGGCCCTGACTTTGAAAAGATCCCGCTCGCCGGGCGTGCGCAAAACGACAAAACATTCCGGTGCATAGTCGGTAATCGCCTCGCGACACCGCCCGCACGGCGACACGACCTGCGGCTCCTGTCCCGGCACATGATAGACGGCGACGATTTCCGTTATTCTTTTGTCCGCCCGCCGCGCCGCCTCGGCGATCGCGATCGGCTCCGCGCAAATCGACAGCCCGCCGACGTCGGCAATCAGATTGACGGACGTCACGATGCTGCCGTCGTCCAGCCGCACGGCCGCGCCGACCAGCGCGGGTGCTTTTTCCCCGAAAGGATGCTGCACGGGGCTCTTGACCGCCGCGACGGCGGCGGCGACAAGGTCGTGATCTGAATCTGAAATACCCTCTTTTTTCATGCCACCAGCGTAGCGAAGAGCCCGCCTGCGGTAAAGACCAAGATCGCCGGAAGTCTCCATCGGAATATGAATATTATTTACGACCTTTCTTTCAAAACTTATTTCTTTAGAATAGCGCGTTATGTTTGAAATTCTTAACGCAGCGGAGATGAAAGCAGCGGAAGCGCACGCCATGGAGCAAGGCGTTTCCGGCATCGAGATGATGACGGCCGCCGGCAGGGCGGCGGCGGAAACGATCGCCCAAAGCTTCAAGCCCCGCCCCGTGCTCGTCCTTTGCGGGCCCGGCAACAACGGCGGCGACGGCTTCATCGTCGCGCAGCATCTCAATGAGATGGGCTGGACGGTGCGCGTCGCCTGCCTGGTAAAGCGCAACGCCCTCAAGGGCGATGCCGTCCTCGCGGCGCAAAAATGGAGCGGCGAAATCGAAGGACTGGATTCGAACCTTTCCGTCCATAAAACGGGACTTATCGTCGATGCGGTCTTCGGCACGGGATTCGACCGCACGCTCGCGCCCGAGCTGGCCATCCTGTTCGACAAAATCCGCACGCGCAAAATTCCCGTCGCGGCGATCGATATTCCCAGCGGCGTCAACGCCACAACCGGCGCGGCCGATGTCGGCGCGCTCAAGGCCCGCCTGACCGTCACCTTCTGCCGCAAAAAATACGGGCATGTGCTGCTGCCCGGTAAAAACCTGTGCGGCATGGTCAGCGTCGCCGACATCGGCATTACCGACGATATGATCGCCGCGGAAAAAACGCATTGTTTTGAAAACGCGCCCGCCCTGTGGCTGAAGCACTTCCCGCGCCCCGATGCCGAAAGCCACAAATATACGCGCGGCCACGCGCTCGTCTACGGCGGCGAAAAGCGCACCGGCGCCGCCTGCCTCGCCGCCGCCGCCGCGCAAAAAGCCGGCGCGGGCCTTGTCACCATCGCCGCCCCCGAAAAAGCATGGGCGGTTTACAGCAGCTACCGCGCCAGCCTGATGGTCGATGAATGCGACGACCTCGAAACATGGAAAGCCCTGCTGCGCGACGAACGCAAAAACGCGATATTGCTCGGCCCCGGCGCAGGCGTTGACGACAGGCTGCGCGATGCCGTGAGCGCCACGCTCTCCATCAACAAATCGGGCGTGCTGGATGCGGACGTTTTTTCCGCCTATAAGGACGCGCCGCAGGAGCTTTTTGCCAAATTGTCGCCGCAATACGTTCTGACCCCGCATGAGGGAGAATTCGAGAAACTGTTCGGCATACTGGAGGGCAGCAAACCAGAACGCGCCCTGAAAGCCGCGAAAACCGCAGGCGCCGTCATTCTGCTCAAAGGCTCCGATACCGTCATCGCCGCACCGGATGGCACAACCGTCATCAACACCAACGCCCCGCAGACCCTTGCCACAGCCGGATCCGGAGACGTCCTGGCAGGATTGATCACCGGACTCATCGCACAGGGGATGCCGCCCTTTATGGCAGCCTGCGCCGGGGTCTGGCTGCATGGAGAGTCAGCCAAAATATATGGTTTAGGGCTGACGGCTGAGGATATTATTTCTCATATTTCACAATCACTTAGTTCTCTGTTTAAACGTGCATGAATTCTACATAAAATTTTAAATAAATGTCTGAAAACCGAAAAATATGTTATACTGACAAGATACGGCGTACGTGGGGTATGTTAGCTTATGCAGGATAGAGACAGGAACGGGAATCGCAAATCTCCCGCGGGGACGAAACTGACGTTCCCCGAGGCGCGTTCGTATCTCCTTATCGTCGCTATCGTGACGTCGCTCTTTTTCATTGCCAACAACACAACTTTCGGCGCGACCGGCTTCGGCACAGGTATCGGCACGGGCTTCGGCACAAGCGGTGGCGGCACGCAAAACTGTAACAATCAAACAACCAACGGCCCCGGCCCCTCCTCACAGCCGGCCGGAGCGACCGCCAACACGCCCAACGCCATTGTTCACGGCACCGGGCAAAGCTGCCCCAACCCCGGCAACCATTGTAAACCCGCGTCTGGTTGCGGCGGCGGCAGCGGATGCACCGGCGATTTCTTCTACGCCCTCGGCTCGGCCGAAAGCAACGACAGCTACTCCACTTGTAACACTGCCAACCCGCCGTGTTGCGGATGGATACAATTCTGCGGCTCGAACCTGACGACGGCAAAAAGCGCACCCTTTTGTAGCGCCACGGGCGTATTCGGGATGGTCGGTTATCAATCAGCCACATACAACTTCAACAACAATGTAGGCTCCTGCCAGGACAAGGCCATCATCAGCTACACGCAAGGCAACTGGAACACGCTTCTGGCCATAGGCATGGGGGCCTACCTCTGCAAACCTATTGTCATCAATGGCGTGACCTACAACATCACGCAGGGCGGTCTGCTGGGCGCGGCGAACCTCTGCGGGCCCGGCAACGTGAAAGCATGGATCCAGAGCGGCATCAACGGTACGGACATGTATGGAACGTCATGCTCGCAGTACTTCCTTGACTTCAACGCGACCTACATCCCGACAAACGTATCGTGGTCCGACCAGACCTGCCCCGTCCAGAACCCGTCCTGCCCGACGAATTCGCCGCCGCCGCCGCCGCCGCCGAAGAACAACTACACCGGCCCTTGCGGCGATCCCGTGCTGACGGGGAACTTCGCGAAAGATCCCTGCGGTCTGGCGAAACCGCCCACTGCGAATTTCCCGACGTATATAAATAACTGGTGGAACAGTTCCCTCTTGCCGGCGATGAAGGATATGACGACCCAGCTCTACACGTACCGCATCTGGGAAACGTGGGAACTGGGCCGCATGATGGATGCCGTCGATGCCACGCGCGCCGCACATGCCGAACAGCAGGAACACCTTGCGTCCCATCAGGGCATCACACCGACCCAGTCGGTCTGCGTCGAAGGCTCCGCCGTTACCGCCCTCGACCAAACCCAGCTGACCGCAATCCCCCTCACGGAAGGCTTTGTGCAGGACATGGACAGACGTCTGGAGGGTGTCGACGTAAAACAGGCCGGCAGCCCGCTCACATATGCGCACTTCGGCAGCGCCAACGGCTACGACATAGCCAATCGTTGGGACCAGTATTGCAAGGAATTTCTCGACCTGAAAAGCAACGACGGCGTCAACATCTGCCCCGGGAATCCATCGTCCAACGGCCCCGCCATGAACGACGACATCAATGTCGAGGGCTTCCTGCTGCAGGACACGCTCGACTTGAACAACAAGGATATTTACGCCGGTGCCCAGGCGATGCTGATAAATCTTATCGAGCCGTTTATCCCCGACCGCGTGCCCACAGCCGTTATCAACACGCCGCAGGGAGAAGAATACATCATCAGGCTGCAACACCTGGAGGCCATCAACAATATCGCCGCGACCGTCGTCGGCGGGATCATTTCGCGCCGCGCCGCACTGCCCCCCACCGACACGGCGATGGCTGCGAAAATCCTTGAGCTGCGCACCTCCGTGGGGATTCCCGCCTGCACGTCCACTCACCCGCCGGGGACGGCTTGCGCCTCAGCCACCCCCAGCTATAACGAAATCATGGATGCCATGACGCAAGAACGCTTTTACGACCCCAGATATTTCACGCGGGTGGAAAACGACATAGGCGCCATCAAGCAGGAACAGGCCAGCATTGACGCCTATACCACGGTTCAAATGCAGGATATATATCAGCTGCAGGAACAGATAAACGCGTTACTGGCAGCCCGCGCCGCGCTGAAACTAAACGTGCAGGCAAACTCCAACAGTTCAGAGTCGGCTCCGGAGAAATGACGTCCCCCGTCAGAATGGAAAGGTAATAAATTCGATGACCGGAAAAGGAACAGGCAAAGATATGTTTTTCAAGAGCGCGCGGATTGCGCTTGTTTTATCCTTGTCCTTCATCTGCCTTATGATGCCGCAGCAGGACGCGCGCGCGCAGTATAATGACAATAATGTCGGGAACTCTATAAGTCCACATGATGCAGAGCAGGCGTTCGGTCCGGACTGGCGCGAGGTGCTGCAACGCTACAAGGCAGCGGATGAAAAATTTTACAAAGAGCAGCAAGACAGGCTGAACAGTTCAAAACGGGTTCTGTTCTACGCAAAAAAGAAAAAGAACCTGTTTAAGATGATGATGGACGATTCGTCTCTGGCGCCCGGTCTCGGGTTCGCATTTGCCACGCAACAGGAAGTTAAAAACTATCTGATCGCACATCCGAATTCCGGCGTGGATCCGTCCCTTCACGTCTACATCGGTAAAAACGAGGATCCGGAGAACTACGAGAACCTTGTATTCGTGGAAATACGCGGCCCCCTTTTCTGCAGCCCCCACGGTTGCCAGATAACAATTTATGTCGGCCGCAAGGGGCAATACAGGGCCGCAATGCATTATATCGGCGACAACAACATCAACGTTTCAAGGAAAGACGGGAAAATATCTCTGTTCTTTGATCCGCAGGCGCAAATAACGCCTGTCGAGTGGGTTCTGCAGGGCGACAAGTTCGTGAAAAATACGCCCCCGCCTTCCGCCTTGCAATCCCCCGAATACCTGAAGTGGCAGCATGAACAGGAGTTGAAGAAGGAACAAGAGCGTAAAAGGGAGCAGGAAGAAAACCCCGCTCCGTCTCCGGACAACGAGACGCCATCCGGACCAGCCCCGTCAAACGATACGATCATTCCGTAGACGCCGGGGAAGAATTACTTTAGATAGCTCAGGGGATTGTATGCTCTGGAGCCGCGACGGATTTCAAAATGAAGTTGCGATGCCGAAACAGTTCCTGTTGAACCGACTGTTCCGATCACTTCTCCCTTGCGCACTGTCATGCCTTTTCTGGCCCGGATAGCGGCCAAATGGGCGTAGGCTGTCATCATGCCGCCGCCGTGACGTATCAGCACCAAATTCCCGTAGCTTTTCAAGGCATCCCCGACATAGGCGACAACGCCACTCGCCGCGGCCGCCACGGGTGTGCCGCGCGGCGCGGCAATATTGATGCCGTCATTATAAAGTCCGCCGCCCTTGGAGCCATAACCGGAAATAATCCTGCCCCTCACAGGCCAGATAAAAACCGACGGGCTGCGCCTTGCGTAGCGTTCATAAACCACATGGTCTCTGTGCCGCACATACTCCGGTTCCCTTTTCACGGGGCGCGGGCGCCATGTTTCGGCGATGCGCTCATGCACACGCTGCCCCTGCACGATAAAGGGTATGCGCAAGAGTTCTCCGGAGTGCAATATATAAGGTGCGCGCATATCATTGACAGCGACCATTTGCGACATGGAAACGTTAAACATGTTGGCGATACTGTATAACGTATCGCCGTGCCGCACATGGTAATCAACGGGCGCAGGCAACTTCAGGCGCATGCCCGCATGAAGCGCATAAGGCGGTTGCAGATTGTTCAGATCGATAATGCCACGCAGCGGCAAACGGTAGCGGCGCGCAATGTCCCACAAATCGTCCTGCGCACTGACCATGATGGCGCCGTTGGGCGCATCGGAACGCAAGCCCAGATTGATGACCGGAGCGATCCGGTGCGGAGCGCTGTCGCACCCCGTCAGGCACAAGGCGAGAACAATGGCGATGGCTGAGGAAAAACGTGCGCAGCGCATGTCAGTTCTGGAAGGCAAAGGAATCTGCGGCAAAGCTATAAGGGTCCGGCTGCTCCTGGGGCGCCGTTTGATTCCGCGCGATGTCCGGCAGCAGCGGCACAAAGCGCACCGGCATCAGCTGCTCACATGCATACCCGTCTTCCTGCCGCGTGATGCGGTAGATAAACTGGTTGGATTTGTCACGCCCCATAGGGATGATCAGAATGCCGCCGACAGACAGTTGTTCCAACAAAGGTTCCGGTGGTTCCAACGCGGCTGCGGCCGTTACGATAACACGGTCGAAAGGCGCCTGCTCTATCCACCCTTTCATGCCGTCCGCCGCCTTACAGGTGATGTTGCGCACGCGCAAATCGGTCAAACGCTTCTCCGCCGTCTGCAACAACGGGCGGTGGCGCTCGATGCTGTAAACGCGGCGGCAGAGTTTTGAAAGGATGGCGGCCTGATAGCCGGATCCGGTGCCGATTTCCAGCACTTTATGGCGGTCGTTGACTTTCAGCGCCTGCGTCATGCTGGCGACGACCAAGGGCTGGCTGATGGTCTGTCCGCAGTCGATCGGCAGGGCAATATCCTCGTAGGCCTGATCGTGGAATATCGGCGGAATGAAAGCCTCGCGCGGCACGCGCTCGATGGCTCCCAAAACGGCCGTGTCCGTAATCCCCGCCTTGCGGAGCTTCATGATCAGGCGGATCTTGCGCGCCAGCAGGCTCATTTGAATACTTTCCCCAGAAATTCAAGCGTCGGATGATGCGTCAGGTTCAAAGACAGCGGCGTGATCGTCACATGTCCTGACTTCAGCGAGCCGACGTCGATCGTTTCATCAAGCTCGTTGCGCTTCGGCGGCGCGCCGACCCAATAATAAGGCCGCCCGCGCGGGTCGATCTTCTCGACCATGTCCTGATCCTCGATGCTGTAGTGCCCCTGCGGACGCACACGGATTTCCGGCGTCACGCCCGTTCTGTGCATCGGCACGTTCACGCTCATCAGAACGTTGTCTTCCCATTCCTTGCCTTCAAATGCCTTCAGAATTTGCGGCACGTATTTGCGCGCGAGGTCCCACTCCGGATGCCCTCCATGCTCGTCGAAATCCTGGCTGAACGCGATGGATGGCACCCCCATCAGCGTCGCCTCGATCGCCGCCGCAATGGTGCCGGAATAAGTCACGTCGTCGGCGGTGTTCTGGCCATGATTAATTCCGGATAAAACGATATCCGGCTGGAATTCCTTCATAATCATCTGGCAGCCGACAAGAACCGAATCGGTCGGCGTGCCGTAGACCGAAATATGATTTTCGTTATACCTCTTGACGCGCAGCGGCATGTGGATGGTGAGCGAATGCCCCGCCGCCGACTGCTGGTTTTCCGGCGCGACCACCCAGACATGCGGGGTCAGTTTGCGCACGATTTCCTCAAGCACCTTGATGCCGTCGGAGTGGATGCCGTCGTCGTTGGAAATGAGGATCCGCGCCTCGGACAGTTTTGTCGGGAATTTAAGCATTGGCTACCTTTCCTTTTTTGGCCACCGGCTCCAGCTTTGTGATGCCGCCCATATAGGGCTTCAGCGCGCCAGGAATAACGACGCTGCCGTCCGGCTGCTGATAATTCTCCAGAACGGCGATCAGCGCGCGGCCGACCGCGACGCCGGAACCGTTCAGCGTATGTACATATGTGGTGTTCTTGTCGCCCGCGGATTTATACCGCGCCATCATGCGCCGCGCCTGAAAATCGCCGCAGTTGGAACAGCTCGAAATCTCGCGGTAGGCGTTCTGCCCCGGCAGCCAGACCTCGATGTCATAGGTCTTCTGCGCCGAAAAGCCCATATCGCCTGTGCACAGCACCATGGTGCGGAACGGCAGATCGAGTTTTTTGAGGATATTCTCGGCACAAGCGGTCATGCGCTCGTGCTCGTCTTTGGACTGATCCGCCGCCGTAATACTGACGAGTTCAACTTTATAAAACTGGTGCTGGCGGATCATACCGCGCGTATCCTTGCCGGCCGCGCCCGCCTCGGAGCGGAAGCACGGCGTCAGCGACGTCAGGCGCAACGGCAACTCGCCGATATCGAGGATGGATTCCCGCGCCGTGTTGGTGAGCGAGATTTCCGACGTCGAAACCAGATAATGACCGGATGTCGTTTTAAACATGTCTTCTTCGAACTTCGGCAACTGCCCCGTGCCGAACAAGGCCTCCGGACGTACCAGCAGCGGCACTTCCAGTTCCATATACCCATGCTCCTGCGTGTGCGTGTCGAGCATAAACTGGGCTAATGCCCGCTCAAGCCGTGCGACGCCGCTTTTCAGCAGCACGAAGCGCGAACCGGACATCTTCGCCGCCGTTTCGAAGTCCATGCCGCCGAGCGCTTCACCGATGTCGAAATGTTCCTTTGCGCTGTTCATGCGCTTCGGCTCGCCCGTTTTGCGGATCTCCTTGTTGGATTTTTCATCCGCGCCGTCCGGCACGCTTTCATCGGGGATATTCGGCAGGCGGCTGATGAAGTCTTTGACTTCGTCGTCGACTTTTTTTGTCTCTTCTTCGAGCTTCTGCACCTGCTCTTTATAGCCCGCGACTTGCTGCATGATTTCGGAAGCATCGCCGCCCTTGGCTTTGATCGCGCCAATCTGTTTCGAAGCTTCGTTGCGCTTCGATTGCAGCTCCTGCATCTGCGTCATCAGGGTGCGGCGTTTTTCATCGATCTCGATAATTTTCGCGGTTTGCGGTTCAAGACCGCGGCGTTTCCAGCCGGAATCAAAAACGTCGGGCGTTTCCCGAATAAGCTTCAAGTCGAACATAGCGTACTCAACAATTATAAGTTGGAAGGTTTCCCCAAACCTTTACTCTTTGAGATTACGCTTTTTTTCAGACAATTTCACCAGAAAAACCGAAATTTCATAGAGGCCCATTAGCGGGATGGCGAGCAGCGTCTGGCTCATGATATCCGGCGGCGTGAGCACGGCGGCGACGGCGAAAATGGCGACAATGGCATAGCGCCGCTTCTCGACGAGAGCCTTGGAGCTGACGATCCCGACACGCCCCAGCAAGGTAAGTAAAACAGGCATTTGAAAGCAAATCCCGAAAGCGAAGATGAGCGTCATGACCAGCGACAGATATTGCCCGACCCTTGCTTCAAGCTGTATCGGCAATCCATTGTTATCTATACCTAACATCTGAAAGCTGGCGAAAAATTTCCACGCCGCGGGAATGACGAGATAATAGACGAACGCCGCCCCCGTCACGAACAGCACCGGCGTCGCCACCAGATAAGGCAGGAAAGCGCCGCGCTCGTTTTTATAAAGTCCCGGCGCAATAAACCGCCATATCTGCATGGCAATAATAGGAAAAGCCAGAATCCCGCCCGCGAACAAGGCCAGTTTTATATAGGTGAAAAACGCCTCCGTCAGGCCGGTATAAATGAGCCTTCTGTTCTCGCCGTGTAGCACCACCGCCAGCGGCTTGACCAGAAACCTGTAAATCGGCGCGGCGTAATAGTAGCAAATCAGCGTGGCGACGATGTAGGCGAAGAAACAGTAGATCAGTCGCTTGCGCAACTCGAGCAGGTGCGCCACCAGCGGCATGGCGGAAACTGTAACACTATTTTCTTTAGAATCTTCAAGCATCTGCCTGTCGCTTTTGATTTTCTACATGAGAGTGGCTGGAGGCGCTTTCATTCTTCGCCTCGCCCTTCTCCGGCGCCTTGCTTTCGGCCTCTACGGCGATCTGGCGGTCGATCTTTTGCTGCAAATCGTCACCGCCCGGCTTGTTGGCGTTGCGGACGATTTCCTCCAGCTCGCCTTCCTCCATAATCTTGTCAAGCGTTCTCTGGATATCGGTCGTGTACGACTTGATTTTTCTAATGAATTTTCCCGCCATGTAGAGCGCGCGCGGCAGATCCTTCGGGCCGATCACAACAACGGCCACAAAGACGATCAGCAAAAATTCCGGCAAATCAATGCCAAACAAAGTCAGTCTGCCTTGTGATTATTGTCAGCGGGAGTGTTCGGGTTTGGTTTAGGCGGCGCGCCCGGCTCGTCCTCGCCCTTGAGGCCGCCTTTGAAATTACGCAACCCCTTGCCCAGATCGCCCATGACGCTCGGCAGCTTGCCTGCGCCGAACAGGACGAAAACCACGATAACGAGTAAAAGGATATGTCCGAAGCTGAAATCCATATTTAGTCCTCCTTATCCTCATTATCTTCTTCTTCGTCGTCGAAGTCATCATCGGCGTCATAGTCGTCTTCTTCAAGTTCCATAACGGTATCGTCTTCCCCACCGCCGAGCAGATCCTCGTCCGTCACGGTCTGGGGATCGTCTTCCTCGTTCTCCGCGCCGTCAAAGAGATCAGCCGTATTCGGCATGGCCTCGATCGCCGGACGCTTGTCGAGCAAACCGGCGGCCTTCAGCTCGTCCATGCCCGGCAGATCCGCCAGACGCTCAAGCCCGAAGTGATCCAGAAACGCCTGCGTCGAAAGCCATGTGACCGGACGGCCTGGAACCTCGCGGCGTTTGCCGGGCTTGATCCAGCCCGCTTCCATCAATGCGTCGAGCGCGCCGGGGCTAGTCGCCACACCGCGGATGTTCTCGATCTCCGCGCGCGTCACCGGCTGGTGATAGGCGATGACCGCCATCGTCTCCATCGCGGAACGGGTGAACTTGCGCGGCTGCTCTTTTTCGAGCTTCATCTGCTCGCCGAGATCCGGCGCGGTGCGGAAGGCCCAGCGCTTGTCGCGCTGCACGAGATTGACGCCGCGCGCATCGTATTGCTCCTTGAGATGCTCGAGAATCTCGGGGATCAACGCGGCGCGGTCCTCGGGGAAACGCTCGGCGATGGTGCTGACGTCGATGGCGTTGGCGGACGCAAACAGGATGGCCTCGACAAGGCGGATATCTTCCTGCGTCATTTCCAACTCTGGCGCATTGGTATCCTCTTCAACATCAGCGCCTTCAATTTCTTCGGATTCCAGAGCTTCAGCGACCTCGACAGCTTCCAATTCAGCCACTTCCGCCACTTCCTCGTCTACAATCTCGTTTTTCTTTTTCGCTTTTGCCATCTCTTAGCCCTCTTTTATCTCTTCTGTATCGGTTGTATCCGTGTTCTCGATGTCTGTTTTTTCCGCCGCCGTTTCCGCGTTTTCCGCCGCGTCCGTCTTGTCCGGGCGGCGAATGTAGATCGGCGCGTAATTCTTTTCCTGCTGGATGTGGATGAGCCCGCGCTTGGCCATTTCCAGCGCGCCGCCGAAGGTCGAGGCGACGGCTGATCGTTTGACGATTTTCTCGTTCAAACCGGACGGAAGGAACATGAACAGCGACACCCACTCGTCGGGGATCTTGCCCAGCATCTGCTCCAGCCGCGAAATCGCGTCTTCCAGCGAGAACAGCTTGACGGGGTTGAGCTTGTAAACCGAGTTCTGCTGGCGCTGCTTGATGTCGCCATAGGCCGTCAGCAGGTCGTAGAGCGTCATTTCGTATTTGGAAATGTAGGACGTGCGCAAACCTTCCGGCGCGCCGCGGGCGAAAATGTTGTAGCCGAGGCGCGGCATGAGGAACAAGTCGTTCGCCACTTTGCGCATCGCCTCGAGACGGCGCAGCTGGAATTGCAGCGCTTCGGCCAGCTCCTGCGCCGTCGGCTCGGCCTGCGGCTGCTCTTCCTTCGGCACCAGCAGGCGCGACTTGAGATAGGCGAGCCATGCCGCCATGACGAGATAATCTGCGGCGAGTTCAAGGCGCAAATCCCGCGCCTTGTCGATAAATTCGATGTATTGGTTGGCCAGCGCAAGGATGGAAATCTTGGTCAGGTCGACTTTCTGGTCGCGCGCGAGCGAGAGCAGCATGTCGATCGGGCCGTCGAAACTGCCGAGATACAGCAAAAGCTGCTCGCTTTCGCTGCGCTCTTTCAAAAGGTCTTCTTCAAATTCCAGCGCGTCTTCGCTCATCCTGTCCCCAGCCGTTGTTCCAAAGTTGCCACCGCTTGCGCAGCCCGTTGATCTTCCGCCGCCGCGATCCGCGCCGCCGAGGCCGCCATGACAGTCGGCGCCACCGACAAGGCTTTCACGCGGTCTTCAAAGGACGCATTGCAGAGCATCGTCAGATCCATCCCCGCCGCCATCGTCGCCGCGATGCGGCTTTCGACCGTTCCGCCGAGCGCCTTCATCGAGACGTCGTCGGCGATCAGCACACCCTGAAAGCCGATCTCACCGCGCACGACCTCGTCGGTGATGCGCTTTGAAACGGTGGCCGCAGAATCAGGATCCAGTGCCGAGTATACAACATGCGCCGCCATAGCCCAAAGCGCCGTTTTCATATCCGAGCGTGCCAAATGCAGGAACGGCTTAAAATCCGTCGCAGAGAGTTCACTATGGGAAACATCGGTCACCGGCAACGCCAAATGGCTGTCCACACGTGCGCGGCCATGCCCCGGAATATGCTTGATGACGGGCGTGACGCCGCCCTGAAGCAGCCCGCGGCACACCGCCTCGCCGAGTATGGCGACGGTCTCGGGCGTGTCGCTGTAGGTGCGGCTGGCGGCGAGAAATTCATGGCAATCCGGCGCGGGCACATCTACGACCGGCGCGCAATCGACGGTAATGCCCAGTTCCGCCAGATCGAGCGCCATCCGCAGGGCGTTGTCCTGCGCCGCGATGCGCGCCTCGTTGCGGGAGTTTTTCGCCATTTCGCCGAAGGTTTTTGCTGTCGGATATTCCGTCCATTCCGGCGCTTTCAGGCGCGCGACCGTGCCGCCTTCCTGATCGATCAGCACAGGGAGATTGTCATGTCCGACGCAAGAGCGTACAGCGGCAACCAGCTCTTTCACTTGGCTCTTCGAAACGCAGTTGCGCTGAAAGAGAATGAACCCCGCGGGCTTTTCGGATTTGAAAAGGTCCTGCTCCTCCGCGGTCAGCTCCGTGCCGGTGGCGTCGATAACAATGGCTTTCAGTTCCGTCAGGCTTGGCATGTCTTAACGCCTTGCAAGGATGCACGGGCGGCGTGCCGCCTTCAGCGCATCGCAGATCGCATTGCCATTATCCTTGGAAACCGGCCCCGCCCGCAGACGGTAGTACGTTCCCTTTCCCGCAATATCGGCGCGCACGATGCGCATATCCAGATGGCGCAGCACGGATGCGAACTTGGATTTTGCACTAGTCCAATAGCTTTTCGCCCCCGCCATGTCTCGATAAGAGCCAAGCTGCACCTCGAACTGTTTTCCTCCGGCGACAGCGGGAACCATTTTGTGCGCGGGTGCCTTGATCACAGAGGTTTTTTGAACTGCTGTCTTTTTCACAACCGCAGCCTTCTGCGCCGCTTTCGGCTGCGCGGCCACCGTCTTTACGCTTTTCGCCTTCTGCGGCGCGGCGGACGCAACCTTCACCGGCGGGCGCGCCTTCGGCGTCGGCGGAAGAAGCTCCTCCACGCCGTGACCGACCTGCTTCACCTGCATATCGAGCTTCGCCGGCGCCGCCATTTTTGCCTGCAAGGCCTTGATGGCCGCGGTTTTGTCCATCGGCTGGGCGGGCGGCGGCGTCAGCTTTTCCATCGTGCTGCCGCCGTTTTTGGTCAGCGGATTGAAGGCGGTGCTGTGCTGGAAGGGGATTTTCATGCCGCCTGGATTGGCGGGGGCGGATTTGATAGGCGCGGTATTCGCCTTGATCACCGGCACGTCGGCGTTGCGCGCGCCGCGCGGATAAGCGTACCAGACGATGCCGCCCAGAACGGCCAGCGCGAACAGCGTCAGCACGCCCGGCGGCAGAAGACGCTTCGGCTCCGGCGGCGGACGCACGCGGCCCATGTAAAACGACCCGATGTTGCCGTCTTCATTGTCGTCAGCCATGCATTTCCTCCACAGGTTCGACGCCCATCACCGCGAGGCCCGAGGCGATCACCGTCGCCACCGCCTTCACCAGCGCAAGCCTTGCAAGACTCAATTCCTTGTCCTGCTCGATCAAAAAGCGCAGCGTCGCGTCGTCCCGACCCTTGTTCCAGAAGGCATGGAACGCCGCCGCGAGATCGTGCAGATAAAACGTGATGCGGTGCGGCTCGTGCGCCTCCGCGGCGGCCTCGACGAAACGCGGCCAGCCCGCCATCAGGCGGACAAGCTTCAATTCGTCTTCCGTGTCGATGCGCTTCATATCGGCTTTCAGCAGCGCTTCGATCGACAAATCCATATCCGGCCACATGTCCTTCGCGTTGCGGAAGACGGAATAGCAGCGCGCATGGGCGTATTGCACATAGAACACCGGATTGTCCTTCGACTGCTCGACCACTTTGGCGAAATCGAACTCCAGTTCGCTGTCCGGCGTGCGCGACAGCATGAAGAAGCGCACCGCGCCCGACCCCACTTCCTCGACCATCTCGCGCAGCGTGATAATGTTGCCAGAGCGCTTGGAAAACTTCACCGGCACGCCGTTTTTCAAAACCTTGACCATCGCGCAGAAGATGACGTCGATCTTCGCCTTGCCGTCGCTTAAAGCGGAAACCGCAGGGCGCATCTTGTCGAGATAGTTGCCGTGGTCCTTGCCGAGGACGTTGATCATCCATTTGTAGCCGCGCTGGATTTTGTCGTAGTGGTAGGCGATGTCCGGCATGATATAGGCCCAGGTGCCGTCGCGCTTTTTGAGCGGGCGGTCGGATGAGTCTCCGAACTTGCTGGAGCGGAACAGCGTCAGCTCCGCCGGCTCCCAGTCTTCCATCTCCTTGCCTTTCGGCGGCGGGAGCGTGCCTTTGTAGATCAGATCCATTTTGGTCAGCGTATTGAAGACTTTGTCCAGCGTGCCGCCCTCGACGATCTCGCGCTCGTTCGAGAACGTCTCGTGCGTGATGCCGATGAGGGCGAGGTCTTTTTTGATCTCCTCCATCATCACGCCGACGGCGAATTCGCGTATCGGCGCGAGCCATTCTTTTTCCTTCTTGCCGAGCCATTTGTCGCCGTCGCGTTTGACCAGCGCAGCTGCGGCGTCCTTCATATATTCGCCGGGATAAAGCCCTTCCGGAATCTCGCCGATGTCCTCGCCCAGCGCCTCGCGGTAACGCAGGTGCGTGGTGCGCGCCAGAACGTCCACCTGCGTGCCCGCGTCGTTGAAGTAATATTCGCGTGTGACGTCGTAGCCCGATTTTTCGAGCAGAGCGGCCAGCGCGTCGCCGATCACCGCGCCGCGGATATGGCCCGCGTGCATCGGCCCCGTCGGGTTGGCGGAGACATATTCGATGTTGACCTTTTCATGCGCGCCCATCTCGCTGTCGCCGTAGGCGACGCCGGACTTCAAAATATCGCGCAAGACGGAGGCCCATTCGGCATTGACGAGGCGAAAATTGACGAAGCCAGGCCCCGCGACCGACGCCTCGCCGACGCTCTGGATTTGCTGCAGCTTCCGCGTCAGGATTTCGCCGAGCTGGCGCGGATTTTTTCCAGCGGGCTTGGCCAGCACCATCGCCGCGTTGGTCGCCATGTCGCCATGCGCGGCTTCGCGCGGCGGCTCGACCTTGACGCGCGTCATATCGAGACCGGCAGGCAATTCTCCCGCCTTGACCATGCCTTCGAGCACGCGGCAGACTTCTTGCTGGTAGCGGGTAAAAATATTCATCTGATCACCTGATAGGCATCGAACAAGTCTTTATGCTCCAAAATCGCCAGACGGTCGGTCATGCTGGCGATGTAATCGGCAACGCAGCGCGCCCGCCATGTTTCGGCCTTCCAGCCCCTGGGCGTGTCTTCGGCGCGCGTCAGCCATTCTGCCGGCAGGCAGCGGCGGTTTTCCATGAAGGCGCCGAACAGATCCTGCACCACGCGGAACGTCTTGATGCGCTCGCGGCTGACGCGCGTATGACGGTAAAACCGCGCCCAGAGGAACTCGCGCAAGCTGCTGTCGCGTTTTTTCATCGTGTCGGACATGGCAACGCTCATGCTCTTCGCATGGCGGATGTCGTCGGCGCATGTTGGATTCAAAGTGGCGATGCGGCGACGGCTTTCGGCCAGCACGTCAAGGATATAGGTGCCCATCACGTCGCGCACGACTTCCTGCTCGATCAGTTTTTCTTCCGTATCCGGATATTCCTTGCGTTTGCGCACAATGATCTCTTTGACCCAGTCCACATCTTCAAGGTCATCGAGCGTGAACAGTCCCGCCATCAGACCATCGTCAAGATCGTGGCTGTTGTAGGCGATGTCGTCCGCCAGACCCGCGATCTGTGCCTCGACGCCCGCATAGGTATCGAGCATCAGGTCCATTTCGTCTTTGAGCGCGCCGAGGGTGATTTCAAACTTCGTCTTCTTGCCTTTTTTGACGACCGGCCCGTTGTGCTTGGTCAGACCTTCGAGGGATTCCCACGACAAGTTCAGCCCATCGAAATGCGGATATTTACGCTCCAGCAGCGTCACGACGCGCAGCGTCTGGTCGTTGTGGTCAAAATTGCCGTAAGGCTGCATGCACTCTTTCAGCGCATCCTCGCCAACGTGCGCAAAAGGCGTATGCCCGAGGTCGTGCGCCAGCGCGCAGGTTTCAGCGAGGTCTTCATCCGCGTGCAGCAGTCTTGCCAGCGAGCGTGCCACCTGCGCCACTTCAATGCTGTGGCTGAGGCGCGTGCGGTAATGATCGCCCTCGTGATAGACGAACACCTGCGTTTTGAACTTCAGACGGCGGAATGCGGCGGAATGGATGATGCGGTCACGGTCGCGCTCGAATGCGCCGCGCGTCTTGCTCGGCACTTCCGGATACAAGCGGCCGCGGCTATCCTCCGGACGTGCCGCATAGACCGCCAGACCGTCATCGGCGATGTAATCCCGAAGATCATCCTTTGGTACGGATTTCAAAACGTTAGGCTTTGATATCTTTGCCTGTTTCAGCTTGCCGCGCGCAGCCATAAAAACCTCTCGAATATTCTTGATTTGCAAGGATTTTAAACCATATTATCGCTCCTATATAAAGGAAAAAACAGCCATGACCGAAGAATTGAATATGACAATTGCAGACAGTGCCGTTACCCGCTTGGTCGAGATGCGCGAACAACAAGGCAAGCCGAACCTGCTCCTGCGCGTGACCGTGCTGGGCGGCGGATGCGCCGGATTCAAATATCAGCTTGATTTTGATGATAAAAAAGAGGATGGCGACCAGATTTTTCGCGATGCCGTGGTAACCGATGAAGCCTCTTTGCCCTTCCTGCAAAACGCCGAGATTTACTACGAAACCAATCTGATGGGCGCGGCTTTCAAGATCAGGAACCCCAATGCCGCCTCGTCCTGCGGCTGCGGAAAGTCGTTTTCGACGAAAATGTGACCTGAGCGGGTTGTTCCGGGAGAGTTTTTGTACTATGTCAACTATCCTGACCAAAGAGGATAATCTATGGGTTCTTCCATCCGGAAAAATAGCAACGGATTTGAATACGCGCTTTTCCCCGCCGCCACGGGCAAGCCGAAATATCTGGTCATCTACATGCACGGCGTCGGCGGCAACGCCGACAATCTGGACGACACCGCCAAAGAGATACAAAAACGACTTCCCGACGCCGACGTCATTTCCCTGCAGGCCCCCACCGAGCTGAAAGGCCTCGAAGCCATGACCGGCGAGAAAGGCTATACGTGGTTCCCGTACGATGGCGCGCTCGCCCCGCAGGTGAAAACGTGGCTCAAGCATATCTTCAACCGCCTGACGATTGCCGACAAGGTCGAGGCGTTCGCGAAAGCCGAACTGGACAAACGCGGACTGAAGGAAGAAAACCTCGCCTACTTCGGCATATCGATGGGCGCCATCGTCGCTTTGCAGGCCACGCTCTCCGGCAAGAGCGAAGTTGCGGCGGTCGTCTCTTCCGGCGGCACGGTGCCGCCCTTCACCACGGTCAAAACAAAGCCGAAGATATTCCTGCAGATGGGCGAGTTCGACGATCTATTCCATGTCCCGCCGCACAAGAACAAAGGCCTGCTCTCGAAGTCCTTCGCGCGCGTCGCGGACAAATTCGGCATACAGCATGAGCATGCCGTAAAGCGCCTGCAAAAAAGGGCGTTCCCGTGACGGACAAAGTCTACGCGGGGCAAGGCCACGTGCTGACCGGTACGGCGCGCAGCGACGCGATCGCGTTTATCGTCGGGGCGCTGAAGCCATAGCGTTTTAACAGGATTTATGTAGAAACGAGGCGATTTTCTCCCCTTATAACAGCCGCCTACAACCTTTTTTAATAAATACAAATTATACTTCCGGTATGAGTTAAGACGTTTTTATCAGAACGCATTCCCGGAAATTTATTTTACATGACCGACCAAACATCGCCAAACATCGCCAGACATCAATCATGAACCTCCCTTGCTCCCCGTCTGGACGACCGTCAACAAGGCCTATGGCCTTGCGTGGCGCCACCGTGGCGCTTACCTGAAAATATCCTCGGTCTGGATGCTCTTCATGTTTGTCGTGACATGGATCGCCACATATATGGCATGGCCAGCCGTAAAATTCATGACCTGCAGCGATCCGTCGGAACGGGTACGGCTGATGCACACAGCCGCTTATGCAAGCGCGCATCATACATTCAACTTGTTCCTCCTTGCCGTCGCCGTTATAAGCTTTCCCGCCATGCCCTCGATCGCCGTGTCATGGCACCGCCTGCTCTTGCGCGATGAAGCACCGCCCGCGAACAGTCTGCGCTACGACCGCCCCGTTATCGACTACATGCTGCTCGCCCTGTTTCTGGCAGCCATTTATATGGGGCCCATGGCGCTCATGTTTCTCGTACAGCCCGGAGCCATAGATGCCTTGTTCATCGTACTTCTGTTTATCGCTTTTTTTATACGATACGCCTGAGCATCATGCTTCCCGCGCGTGCGCTCGGGCACAAAGACATCACGCTCAAAGACACACTGCACAAGACGCGCTGGAATTTCTGGCGGATTTTATGGGCCGGCGCGCTCTGTTCCATCATTGGCTCTGCTGCAACCTTCAGCTTGCACTCCGCGGGCTGCGATATGGATCCCACCCCCGCTTCTGCAATATATGCCTTCGCCCAAACGCTGAACGTGTTCCTGATACTTCCGGTGTTTCTGGCGTATTTGTCTCTTTGCTACAAACATTTCTTTGAATACGGACAGCCGGACAGCGCCGCCGTGCAAGGAACGCCGCGGTTTCCGCTCAAGACACTCCTGTTCGCATGCTTTGCGCTTCTCTTTTATGCGGGCTGGCACATGGGCGCCAAAGCGTATCATCAGGAATTAAAAATGCGCCAGCAACAGCTGGCGAATCCCGCACCCGCGCCCAATCCTTACCAACAGGGCGATTGACGCCCGCATACGGACTTGACCCGTATCAAGTGCGGCGCGATCCGGCTTGTTAGATTCATTGAATGCCACAGGGAGCAAGGGGGCATTGCAATGACATATCTTATCATCGGCCTTTGGGTGATAGCCGCGCTGGTAACGCATGTTTTCATCAGCGCCCAATGTGAAACGCACGGCAAGATGTGGTCTACGAGCATGGGGCTTTATCTGATGATTTTTCTCTGGCCGCTTGCGGCTTACGGGATATGGCGCGTTACAAATTTCGGATCAACGCATCAAACAGATCACGCTCGGCAGGACTGAGAGAAACAGCTCTTGGATAGACCGGATCTTCCCTGTCACGCTTGATCGGCGCGCCCCAGCAATCCGTTGTCGCGATAAAATCCCTCACGCCCGCCTCGCAAAAAAACCGGTAATAGCCCTGCAATACGCAATCCAGATATGATTGCAGCAGCGGCGCATCTTCCGATGCCCACTGGTTGCATGCATCAAATGACCGATAGGCATGGATTTTCATCTCGTTTTTGATTTCACGTTCGCCATCCGCAATTTCAAATCCTGAGAGGTCCAGCGGCACAATGTCATATCCGATCTCACGCACGTTCAGAATTTCGCGGTCGCTCAGTTCCGTTTCCACAAGCAACCCGTCAATGTCGCGGTCTTCACATGGCTCGATGGTTAAAGCGGAGATGCTCCCCGCAGGCGTCTGCACGACATGCCGCCAGCTTCTTTTCCACCCCTTGAGTTTTACTGCGCAATAGTCGACCGGCCGTTCCCATGTATTCGCATTGACGATCGAGCCATAACCAAACGTATAGTCCATTTTATAGAGATATCCCCTTTAGAGCTTCAAGGGCAGAGATAATGGTCGGAGTGCGGGGATTCGAACCCCGGGCCTCTTGCTCCCGAAGCAAGCACTCTACCAGGCTGAGCTACACTCCGACGCCTTCGGGAGGAAGCACTGTTTTACACTGTTTTCAGAAAGTTGCAAGTCTGAATTAAGCCTTGAAAAAGCTTAATAATCCCGATCGACCGCAAAGATAATCAGCTCCTCCAGATGCCCGCGCAAGGGAGACGCCCCGATCGCGCCCAGCGCGGCGATGCCCTGCTCCGCATAGCGGTGGGCCTCGAGGAGCGACTCTTTAAGCGTGCCATGCTTTTCGAGCAGCTTGCAGGCCTGACGGAAATCCGCGTCAGACTGCTCCATCTCGCCGAGGCAGCGGCGCCAGAATTTCTTTTCCGCCGCATCGGCCTTGGCAATCGCGCGGATCACGGGCAGCGTCATCTTGCCTTCCTTGAAATCGTCGCCGAGCGACTTGCCGAGCCGTTCGCGCTTGGCGGCGTAATCCAGCACGTCATCCGCGATCTGGAAGGCCATGCCGAGGTTCATGCCGTAGTTGCGCATCGCGGCGCATTCGGCGGGGCTGCGCTCGGCCACGACGGCGCCGACTTCACAGGCCGCGGCGAAAAGCTCCGCCGTTTTGGCGGCGATCACGCGCTTGTAATGGGCTTCGTCCGTATCGACGTCGTTCACCGCCGCAAGCTGCAAAACCTCGCCCTCGGCGATCACCGCCGATGCGCCGGAGAGAATGCGCAGCACTTCAAGAGAACCGTCTTCGGTCATCAACTGAAAGGCGCGGCTGAACAGAAAATCTCCCACCAAAACAGCGGCTTCGTTGCCGAACAAGGCGTTGGCGGAAGAGCGCCCGCGCCGCTGGTCGCTGTCGTCGACGACGTCGTCATGCAATAGTGTGGCGGTATGAATGAATTCGACGCAGGCGGCGAGCTGATACTGCCGCGTGCCTTTGTAGCCGAACAGCGCCGCAGAGGCGAGTGTGAGCAAAGGCCGGATACGCTTGCCGCCCGCCGCGATCAGATGCCCCGCAAGCTCCGGAATTAATTCGACTTCCGACTGCATGCGTTGCATGATGAGCGCGTTGACGGCCTGCAGATCTGCTTGCAGCAAATCGGTCAGCACGCTCAGCGGGTTTGCGGGCGCGACGGCTTTTGGTTGGTTGGTCAACGGCATGGACATGGTGTTGTTATAGCAAGAAATTCACAGTAAAATATAGAGATAATGAATAAACATAACATGGAAATCATCGAGACGACCCTGCTGCGCGGGCGGGTGCAATTGCTGCAGCCGAAGCAGGGATTTCATGCCTCGATCGACAGCGTATTTCTGGCGGCGGCAGTGGCGGTGAAGGGCCGCGCCGAAGTGCTGGATGTGGGCTGCGGGGTCGGGGCAGCGGGTTTATGTGTTGCATCAAGAAATAATTCTATCCATTTGACAGCAATAGATATTCAATTGGAACTCATCGACCTCGCGCACCAGAACGCAGCGCTGAACGGCCTCGACGCGGCGTTCTTCTGCGGTGACATCAGGTCGGAAAAACACATTAAAGACAACAGCTTCAATAACGTTCTTATGAACCCGCCTTATCTTGAGGGTGGCACGCACACCCCCTCGCCGGAAAAGATCAAGGCGACCTCGCACGGCGAAGACGCGAGCGGCGCGACGCTGGCGGACTGGGTGAAGTACGCCCACAAAAAACTCAAGCAGGGCGGGCACTTGACGCTCATTCACCGCGCCGATCGGCTGGACGATGTGATCCTCGAACTAACAAAAAAACGCTGGTTTGGCAGCCTCGTGATCTTCCCTCTGCTCTCGCACGCGGGCGAGGACGCGAAGCGGGTGATCGTGCAGGCGCGCAAGGAGCGCTATGCGCCGCTGGTGCTGAAATCCGGCATGGTCGTCCACAAGGAAAGCGGCAAATACACCAAGGAAGCCGAGGCGGTTTTGAGCGACGCCGCGCCGCTTGTTTTGCGCTAAAATCCTGTCCGCATTTGTCCGCAAACGGATTGCATTTGACCGCATTGCGCCTTCGTTTGTCCGCATTTGACCAGAAATTCTTTCGTCAATGGCGATGCCGCGCCTTAATATATTTTCCAGAGACACGATCGCAGCGCGCTGGAGGCATCGCCTCAGGAACTTCAAAAATCCGTTCATATTTTACGTAGTGGCTAAGGGGAAATATCAGGCCCGTCTTGTTATACGATTATTGATGTGAAGGCGGGATGGTTAATGAGGTAGGTGTCCCCTGAATTTCTTTCTTTTGTAACCCCGTTTCTAAACAATAACTGATCATTTTATTTATTTGGGAATTCGTTTTAATAATCTTTAGATTCTTTTTTATTTCATCAATTTGATATTCATCCAGTAGCAACACAATAGCAGTGTTTATAAAAGTCGATGTAACACTGTCAACGCCTTCAAAACTTAACTCGACAGGCTGACCTTTTACAAAGCTATCCCTTATAAGGTGATAGACCTTTGATCCCTCCTCATGGGTTTGAAGAGGCGATGAATACTTTGTGACTAAAATTTTTGTTACCATTCGAACTCATCCTCCTCGTCTGTAATAATTGGAATCTTATCTGTAGGGATATGAATATCAATTAAGCATCCTGGATAAAACCATGAGTTTTGAATTTGGATTGGTGAATGTTGCGGTAACATCATTACCTTTGCTTTACCGGATAATATGATTACCTTTCCACCATATGCGTTCACGACAGTCTCTATTAAGTATGCCAAGCCAACACCTTTATTTCCGATGCTAGATTGGGTTGAAAAACCTCTTTCACAGGCCTTAACTATGCACCAGCTATCCGAGACATCATTGTTACTCTCTCGTGTTTCAAGAAACTTTTTAATATTTGCTGGAATACCGACTCCAAAGTCTGAGATGGAAATAACAACGTTTTTATTTTTGGGGTAGAACTGGGCAAAAGTCGAGCCTATTTGCTCAGAGGAGTGGTCTCCAATATTATTAATTAGTTCCTTTAAGCAAACGCTAAGCGCTACTAGTGAGGGGGCGTTTATGCTTGTAATCCGTTTTAGCCAAGGAACTACCTCAAGGGCTGCCCAATCATGACTATGCGCACGATCAATGAGTTTTAGGGGCTTGGTTGTTGGGCGGCTACTAGAGTTAGGGTTTATTCTTTGATTAAAGCAAATCTCAAAAAAATTAGAGTCATCCAGAAATTTAAGTGCCTCAAAAGAGGGATTTGCCCCGCTATAATTAACCGTTACGCCCCTTTGGCGTAGCCAATGTATCAAATTACTTAATATCGTTATGCCGGAAGGTTGAGAGAAATAAACATTTGAGAAGTCGAAGTTTATTATATTGGAAATGGGGGCAATGGATGAAGGCCTGCGCGTAATGCTGCCAAATACTTTTTGAGAAAGGTCAAATACATTTTCTTCTGATTGCCCTTCCACAATCACATCCTTCAGAAATACGGGATCTATCTCTTCCGCACCAATTTTTCTAGGTAATGCGATATTCAACATGGTTATCTGGATAGCCTTCTCTATTTCTGTGCGAGTTCCGACAACACAATACTTGTCTTCTTCAAGTTATCCCAGCCCGCTGGAACAAGTGCGTCTTAAACAGGGCGCGCCGGATTTTCAGCGCACAATAATGCCGAAGCGCTTCGGCTTGCCCGCCGAGGCAGGATCCCACGGCCTGCGGTAAACCGCTTCGATGCCGACCGTCCCCGTTTCCTCGGCCTTGAAGACGAAAATCTCTTTGCCGCCGTCGCCGATCACCTGCGGGTCTTTGCTGTCGGGGGTATAGTCCTTCTTCACGAGGCTGGCCTTGCCCGCTTTGAGCTGCACGTCCCACATGTAACCGGTCGTGGGGTTGGAGGTGAGCTCGATGGCGAAGGTTTCGCCTTTTTTGATCGTCGCGGTGTTGAATTGTTCGGTCAGCGTTTTCATTTTTTATCCCTTATTTTCCATCCACCGGCAGCACACGCTGATATTGCGACTTGCGCCGCCTGCCCTGCGCGCGCTGGTACGCGCCGTCGGTCTGGATCATGACGCGCTGGCCGACGCCGAGCGGCTTTTCGCTCTTGTCGATGTTCTGCACGATGGAGACGGTTTGGCCGTCGTCCTTGCGGATGATGTATTCGATGCCGATCTTGTTGCGCAGGGCGCGCTCCGCCGCGTCTCCGGCGATGCCGCCGATGACCGCGCCGGCGATGGTGGTGAGGATGGCACCCTTGCCGCCGCCCGCCGTCGAGCCGGCGACGCCGCCCGCCGCCGCGCCGGAGAGCGTGCCGACGCCAGTATCCTGCGATTGCACTTTCACCTGCCGGACGCCGAGGATCTTGCCGAATTCGACGTCCGTCTGCTTGCCGACTTCCTGCGCGTTGTAAACGTCGCGGCTTTGCGGCTGCGCGCAGGCCGAGAGCGTGAAAGCGGCGCACACGAGCATCACGGACAGGGTCGTTTTTTTCATCAACCTTACTCCTTCAGGGCTTTTTGGACGAACGCGGATATCTTGTCGAGCGCGACGCGCTCCTGCGCCATCGTATCGCGGAAACGGATGGTCGCCGCATGGTCGTTCGGCGTGTCGGTGTCGACCGTGACGCAGAACGGCGTGCCGATCTCGTCATGCCGCGCGTAGCGCTTGCCGATATTGCCCTTGGTGTCGTATTCGGTCACGAACTGCGTGCGCATCTCATAGTAGAGCTTCTGCGCGATTTCCGGCAGGCCGTCCTTGTTGACCAGCGGCAGGACTGCGGCCTTGACCGGCGCCATGCTCGGCTTGAACTTCATGTACATCTTGCTCGGGCGCGACGGGTCCGCCGTATAAGCCTCGGCCAGCAGCACCAGCACGCCGCGCGTCAAACCGGATGCCGGCTCGATCACATGCGGCATGAAGCGGCGTGGCGGCTGCACGCTGTCGTCGAAATATTCCAGCTTGGTTTTGGAATGGGTCTGGTGCGCGGTGAGGTCGAAGTCGCAACGGTGGGCGATGCCCTCTAATTCTCCGTAGCCCGGCGCGGTGAAGGGGAATTTGTATTCGATATCGACCGTGCCGTAGCCTTCCTTGGCGTAGTGCGAAAGCTCGTCCTGATCGTGCTGGCGGAAGATCAGGTTGCCGGACATGACGCCAACGGATTTCCACCAGTTGAAGCGCTGTTCCTTCCAGAAATCGAGCCATTTTTTGGCCTCGTCCGGATGGCAGAACCACTCCATCTCCATCTGCTCGAACTCGCGCGAGCGGTAGATGAAGTTGCGCGGCGTCACTTCGTTGCGGAAGGCCTTGCCCACCTGCGCGATGCCGAACGGCACGCGCACGCGCATGTTGTCGACGACGTTTTTATAGTTGAGGAAGATCCCCTGCGCCGTTTCGGGGCGAAGATAAGCCTTGTCATCCTCCGTCGCCGTCGCACCGACGTAGGTCTTGAACATCAGGTTGAATTGCTTGGGTTCGGTGAGCGTGCCCTTCTTCTCCGTGTCGGGACCGACAACTTTCGCGTAATCCGCAGGTGCGATCTTCGTGAACGGCACGCTCTTCAGCTTGGAAAGATCGTCCGTGCCCGCCATCTTCTTGAGTTTTTTCAGCGCGGATTTTTCTTCCAGCGCTTCGGCGTAAAAGGCGAAAATCTGGTCGTTACGCTCATCGATGATGGCGATGAGGTGATCCTGACGGTATCTGAGTTTGGTCTCCTTGCAATCGACCATCGGATCGTTGAAGCCCGCGACGTGCCCCGACGCTTCCCAGACTTTAGGGTTCTGGATAATCGCGGTGTCGACGCCGACGATTTGCAGCGGTTCGCCGTCCGGCCCGATCGGCGGGCAGACGACCATGTCGCGCCACCAGCGGTCGCGCAGATTGTTCTTAAGCTGTACGCCCAAGGGGCCAAAATCCCAGAAGCCATTGATACCGCCGTAGATTTCCGACGCCGGAAAAATGAAGCCGCGGCGCTTGCACAAGGCCACCAGTTCGTCCATCGCCACCATGCCTGAATCGTCCATATTTTCCTTCTCCGCCGCCTGCGTATTCGCCATTTTATCCTCGGTCTTCCTGATTGATTAGAGTGGGTAAATATTATAGGATCATCCCGCATTGCACAATACACATAATGGAGAGCCTCTATGACCGCGAATCTGAAGGTAAAGCCTGCTTCCGCAACTCAAAAATGGGTCTACAGTTTCGGGAAGGAGGTGTGCGACGGCGCGGCCTCGCAAAAGAACCTCCTCGGCGGCAAGGGCGCCAACCTCGCGGAAATGAGCCGCATCGGCCTGCCGGTTCCTCCGGGCTTCACCCTCTCCACCGAAATCTGCACCTACTTCTATCAGCACGGCAACAGCTATCCGGCGGGTCTGGAAGACCAGGTCGCGCAAGGCCTGGCGCAGGTCGAAAAGGAAACCGGCCGCAAATTCGGCGACAAGAAGGAGCCGCTGCTGCTCTCGGTGCGCTCGGGCGCGCGCGCCTCGATGCCGGGCATGATGGACACCATCCTCAACATCGGCCTCAACGATGAAACGGTGATATCTCTTGGAGATAATCGCTTCGCATGGGACTGCTACCGCCGCCTGATCCAGATGTATTCCGACGTGGTGCTCAACGTCGCGCACGACCATTTCGAAGACGCGCTCGACACCTACAAGCGCCGCAACGCCCTCAAGCTCGACACCGACATCGACGCCGACGGCTGGAAAGAACTGGTCGGCGCGTACAAAGACATCGTCCGGCGCGACACCGGCAAGCCCTTCCCGCAGGACCCGCAGGAGCAATTGTGGGGCGCGATCAGCGCGGTGTTCAAATCGTGGATGACGCCGCGCGCCGTCACCTACCGCAAGCTCAACGACATTCCCGAGGACTGGGGCACCGCCGTCAACGTGCAGGCCGTGGTGTTCGGCAACATGGGCGACGATTGCGCGACCGGCGTCGCCTTCACCCGCGACCCCTCGACGGGCGAAAACGCCTTCTACGGCGAATATCTCGTCAACGCGCAGGGCGAAGACGTCGTCGCTGGCATCCGCACGCCGCTGCCGATCTCGCAAATGCAAAAAGACATGCCGGAAACCTACAAGGAGCTGCTCGCCATCCGCGAGAAGCTCGAACAGCACTACAAGGACATGCAGGACATCGAGTTCACCATCCAGAACAAGAAGCTCTACATGCTGCAAACCCGCACCGGCAAGCGCACCGCGCAGGCCGCCTTGCGCGCCGCGGTCGAGATGGTGGAGGAAAAGCTGATCAGCAAGGAAGAAGCGATTTTGCGCATTCCGCCGCAGTCTCTCGACCAGCTGCTGCACCCGACCATCGACCCGAAGGCCGAAAAGACCGTGCTGACGCGCGGCCTGCCCGCCTCTCCCGGCGCGGCGGTCGGCATCATCGTGCTGGACGCTGACGACGCGGAAGCGCTCGCCGGTGAAGGCAAGAAGGTCATCCTCTGCCGCACCGAGACCAGCCCCGAAGACATTCACGGCATGCACGCGGCGCAAGGCATCCTGACCTCGCGCGGCGGGATGACGAGCCACGCCGCCGTCGTCGCGCGCGGCATGGGCAAGCCCTGCGTCGCCGGCGCGGGCGAAATCCTCATCGACTACAAGGCGCAGACGCTGACCGTGCAGGGCAAGGTCCTGAAGCCCGGCGACACGCTCACGCTCGACGGCGCGACCGGCGAGGTGCTGGACGGCGCGATGAAGATGGTCCAGCCCGCCATGACCGGCCACTTCGCCACGCTGATGGGCTGGGCGGACGCGGCGCGTCGCTTGAAAATCCGCACCAACGCCGAAACGCCGCTCGACGCCGCCACGGCGCGCAAGTTCGGCGCGGAGGGCATCGGCCTGTCCCGCACCGAGCATATGTTCTTCGACCCCGCCCGCATCCTCTACGTGCGCCAGATGATTTTGGCCGAAACGTCGGAAGAACGCCGCGAGGCGCTCGCCAAAATCGAGCCGTTCCAGAAGGAAGACTTCATCAGCCTGTTCAAGATCATGAAGGGCCTGCCGGTCACCATCCGCCTGCTCGACCCGCCGCTGCACGAATTCCTCCCGCAGGAAGACGCGGAGATCGAGGAGCTGGCGAAGACGCTCTCCATCCCTCCTGCGCGCGTGCGCCAGCGCATCCAGCGCCTGCACGAATCCAACCCGATGCTCGGCCTGCGCGGATGCCGCCTCGGCATCACCTATCCCGAGATCTACGAGATGCAGGTGCGGGCGATCTTCGAAGCCGCCCTCGCCGTCAAGAAGGAAACCGGCGAGACCGTCGGCCTCGAGATCATGGTGCCGCTGATCGCCACCAAGCGCGAGATGGACATTTTGAAGGAGATGATCGACAAGACCGCCAAAACCCTCGGCGCGACCGACTACATGACCGGCACGATGATCGAGCTGCCGCGCGCCGCCCTGCGCGCGGGCGAGATCGCCGAAAGCGCCGAGTTCTTCAGCTACGGCACCAATGATCTCACCCAGACCACCTTCGGCATCAGCCGCGACGACGCGGGCGCCTTTTTGCCCGACTACCAGAAGAACGGCATCTTCGCCGCCGACCCCTTCGCCTCCATCGACGTGGACGGCGTGGGCGAAATGGTGAAAATCGCCTCCGAGCGCGGCCGCAAAACCCGCGCCAAGCTCAAGCTCGGCATCTGCGGCGAACACGGCGGCGACCCCGCCTCCATCGCCTTCTTCCATGAGGTCGGGCTGGACTACGTCTCCTGCTCGCCCTACCGCGTGCCGATCGCAAGGCTGGCCGCGGCGCAGGCCGCCATAAAAGACAAGCCGCAGGCGGCGCTGGCTGAAAAGAAATAAGCCCGCCAAACACTAAAGAAACAGCCCCGCCCTTTATCGGCGGGGTTGTTTTGACGCAGGGAGTTTCTTTTAAACAGGGATGCCCAATGTGCGCGTCAGCTTGTCTTTAAACGTGCCCGCGTTGAAGGGCTTGACGATCAGGTTATTGACGCCCGCCTCTTTGGCTTCGAGGACGTCCTGCAGAATGCATTCCTCCGCGACCATCATGAAAAGCACATCGTGTCCGGCTGCGCGCACCTCTTTGAGCAGATCGATGCCCCGCATTGATTCCACCTCCCATTCGGCGATAATCAGGCCGTAGGACGCTTCGTTCATCTTGCGCAGCGCGACGACCCCGTCGCTCTCTTTCTCTATATTGTTGAGGCCGAGCTGATTGAGAAGCCCCTTGATCACGGGAAGCGTTGTTTGGGGATTGCCCACAAGCAGGATGCTTATATTTTTGTCCATCAAGTCCCCATCACAACTGGGCGGTTCCCCCGCAGGTTACGCGGCTTATAAGTATTAATTTTAGAGAAAATACGTATAAGTGTCGTAAATCTTTAAGAAAATTTGTCTAAAATTACATTAGATAAAATTGTATCTACTTTCAAAAATAGCGATTTTTATTGATTTGAATCAATTATATGGAACGTCAGTGGCGCGCGGCGCGCAGGAATACCCCTCAAAAAAAAATGCAAAATTCAGCCGTTGCGCACAAGAAAAAGCCGGACTCCTTTGCAGGGTCCGGCTTTTGATCCGTCTTAAAATTTTCTAATCTTTTTTCAGGCCCATCTGGTTGGCGCGTTGCAGCGCGTAGAGGGCGGCCTTTTCAAGCGCGGCGCTTTGTCCGCCGGCCTCGACCATCCTGATGCGCGCGACCAGCGCTTCTTCGTCGAACACCGCCGTCGGGTCGACACGCTCGACGCGTTTGATTTTCCCTTCCGGCGTGGCCATTTCTTCGTAGCCCTTGCGGCGCTCGTCGTGCAGCGGAAAGACGGCGGCGTTGGCGCTGTTTCTTTTTTCGATTTTATAATCTGATCTGAGTTGACGGCTCATTTACGAACTCCCTGATTGTTGAACCAGCGTTCAGGATAGCACGGCAAATGTATACAAGGCATTAACGATTATGATTTATCGTTTATTATCAGATATTTAACGGCTTCATCCCCAGCCGCTTGCGCGCCTCTATCTCGAGGTTTTTCAGCTTGTCGAGGCCGGGCTCGAGTTCCGTCATCACGAACTTGAGGCGCTTCAGCGGGCCGCCGACGTCGTTGTCGGGAAACTCTTTTTTCCACAAATGCATCTTGACGATCAACCCGCACAGGACGGAGCCCATGCTGGCGTGGTTCTCCTCGATCTGCTGGCGCATCTGCCTGAAGGTCGCGGCGTTGATGTCCTTCCAGAAGGTTTCGAAGACGTACTGGAACTGCGCCAGACGCTCGCGGATGGAATTGGAGAGAAAGCGGATCGTGTCCTCGACCGCCTTGCAGTCCATCGCCGCCCTGGGCGAGGCCGCCGTGTCGCGGCGCGAGCGCAGCTCCTGCATCCAGAACAAAAACCTGTCGACGTCCGGCCCGACGCTCTCGAAGCCGTAGCGGTAATAGGCGACGGAGAGGAACACGTCGCTGTATTCCTCCAGAAACGCCGGAATCTCGGCCAGCGGAATGCCGGTCTTTTCCGACATGGTGCGGAGGTTTTTCCTGGCCTTTTCGATGTCCGGATCGCTGAATATCTTTCTCAGGTTCGCGACCGACTGCAGGTCCTTGTCGTCCTCGCCGAAGATCTTTTCCACCAGCGGCTGGATGAATTCCATGCTGTAGATCGAGAGGCCTTCCTTCATGTCCTCGGAAAGCTCGAGCGCGTCCTCGTTCTCGACCTCGACGCCGAGCTTTTTCAGGCTGGAGCGCAGCGAATAGACGTCAAAGCTTTGCAGCCCCGCCAGACTGTCGATGATCGCCTGATCGCGGGGAGTGGTCTTCATGAAGTCCTTGATGGCCCCGGGCGCGACCTGCAGGCTGCCCGACAGCGGATCGCTGTAGATCTCGATGGCGGTTTCCATCCGCGCGTTCTTGATGAGCTTGGCGTTTTTCAGCGTGTTGCTGGCCAGCGGGATGTTGGCGAGCGGCAGCCGGTCGAGAGCGTCCTTGTCCGCGTTGCTGTTCTGATCGGCTTTCTCTTTTTTGCTCATATACCCGGTTCTCTTGCTGACCCCATGGGATAATCATATCTGCAAATCGTAAATTTTTCCATCCGATTATCTTTATGGATTTTCCATGTCCAGCCATACTGGAAAACGGGCGGCGATTTTTCCGCCGTCCGGCTGCGCAATCGGGCTGGCGGAGGCGGCCTCTACGGCGGCCAGCTTGAGGAGCGCGAGGCCCTCGCCGCGCG
This sequence comes from Pseudomonadota bacterium, assembly GCA_021849295.1. Lineage (GTDB taxonomy): Bacteria > Pseudomonadota > Alphaproteobacteria > Micavibrionales > UBA2020 > PALSA-926. The sequence goes on from JAJZTA010000002.1 coordinate 46,709, forward strand.
CCGCGTTGACCGCGCGCACCTCGCCGACGGCTATCCCGCCCTGCGTCAGCGCGTCGCCCGCCGTCAGGTTTTCGCCGGAAACGACCGCGAGGCGCTTTTTGACGAGGCCGCGGTTTTTCATGCGCGCCGTGACCTCCTGCCCGACGAAGCAGCCCTTTTTCCACGAGACGGCGTTCAGCTTGTCGAGATTGACGTCCGCGATTGTGTCGCCCTCCGGCTTTATTTCGCTGCCGCCCTCGGGCACGCCGAGAGAGATGCGTTTGTCTTTGCAGGCGGCCGACGGTTCTGCCTTGACCGTTGAGGAAAGATAAGAGCGGAAGCCCAGCTCCGGCAGGCGCGGATCGGGGAAGCTGAATTTTTGCGCGGGCATTTCCGCGCCCGCATAGACCGCCAGATCCGTTTCATCCATCTCGACCTTCGCGCGCAGCCGGAACATTTTCAAACGGCGGAGCAGATCGTCTTTCCGCGCCGCCTCGCATTCGAGGAAAAAATCGTCGCCGTCCTTGAAGATGAAGAAATCATGCAAAAAACGCCCCTGCGGCGTCAAGAGGCAGCCGTAGCGCAGCTCGCCGCCCTTAAATCCCGCGACGTCCTGCGTCACGATGTTTTGCAAGAAAGATTCCGCGTCCGCGCCGGAGATTGCGAGCACGCAACGCTCATCTAGCCGGAAAATTTTATTCTCCGTCGCCGCCATAACTAAACCCCATTTTCCTTTTCACCTCCGGCGGCAGCTTCGGCAGGCCGGAGCGCGGGATCATGAAGGTCGAGAGCGCGAAAAAGTCCTTGAACACGCGGTTTTTTTCCGTCGTCTGCACCAGATAGTCATGACCCGACGAGCCGCCGCTGCCCATTTTCATGCCGAGCATCCTTTGCACCATCTGCGCGTGGCGGTAGCGCCAGAGCGTCATGGTCTCGTCGATATCCATCAGCGCGCCGAGGATTTTGAACGGCACCTGCAAAACCGGCTCGTCGCGGTAGAGCATGATGAACAGCGCCGCCTTCACCGCCTTGTTCGACAGCCTCCATAAAGACGGTTTTTGGGGGGAATTTTTGCGTTCCTTGCCGTCGAACAGCATGTCGAACTGCTTTTGCACGTTGCCGAGGCGCGCCAGCGTCATCTCCCGCGCGGCCTTGCTCAAAGTTTTGTCCGCGGCGGCGGTTTTGCGGTCGCTCTTCAGCATCGCGGTCACCGCCTTGCCGTAGGCCTTCCAGAAATCGAACTTGCCCATGCTGACGAACGGCGTGCGGGCCAGCCACTTGTCCACCTGCTCGAACAGCGAGTCGGCCTTTTCCAGCTTGCGGATCAGCGTTTGATCCTCGGGCGAAAGATAGGAAGCATAGGTTTTGCCGTCGTAGGACACGCGGTCTTCCTCGCGGAGCCCCAAGCTGATCTCCAGCGCACGGAACTGCATGCTCTGGAAGCCCGAGGCCGAGCGGAAGACGTGGCGGAAATCGAGAAAGTCCAGCGGCGTCATGGTTTCCAGCAAATCGACCTGCCGCACGAGGTGCTTCAAAATCGCGTCGACCCGCGCCAATGTGGCGGAAATGATGCGCAAGTCGCCGTCGGCCACTTTTTTGTGCGAGAATATCTTCTGCACCCGCGCCACCTCGAACAGCACCTGCTTGAACCACAGCTCGTAGGTCTGGTGCACAATGACGAACAGCATCTCGTCGTGCGCCGCGCTGATCGGGTTTTGCGCCCCCAGCAGCGCCGGCAGTTGCAGATATGTCTTGTAGTCGATGTCTTTCGCTTTCTTCGCCATACCCTTACCCCTTTTGCCAGACTTCGGCCCAGACCGTGTGCGGAATTTGCATCACGTCATCCTTGAAATTTTCCGCCAGCGCGGCGGCGAACTCCGTATCGAACGCCTCCAGCTTGTCTTTGGAGAGAGCGCCGCCGACGCCCGCATAAGCGCGGATGCGTCCGCGCCAGTCGGCGTGCGTGTAAGGGACATTCTCCTCGTAAAAAAACGAATCCTGCGACGTGAAGCCGTCGAACGTCAGATCCCCCGGCTTTTGCGGATAAAAGCCGAGCGGGAAATCCCATTTCCAGCCCGGATTGTGTTTTTCACGCAGGCCATACATGATATCGACGGGATTGCCGGGCGCATCCAGCCAGTCGAAATAGGCAACGACCAGCAATCCTTCCGGCTTCAGAACGCGCGCGATCTCCGCCGACGTTTCATCGCGCAAAAACCAGTGAAAGCACTGCCCCGCCATGACGATATCGAACGACGCATCGGGAAACGGAATTTTTTCAGACCGCCCTTCGACGTAATTCACCTTCACGCCCTGCCCCTCGCCCAGCACGCGCGCCTCGGCCATCATGTCCGGCGAAATATCCAGCCCCGTGACGTCGTGCCCGCGCTTGGCGAAATTGCGCGCCAGCGTGCCGGTGCCCGTGCCGAGGTCGAGCACGCGGCGGGGCGCGGCAAACAGGCCGCGCTCTTCCAGATGCGCGAAGAAGCTCGCCGGAAAGCCCGCGCGGTGCTTCGCGTAATCGTGCGCCGTCACGCCGTAATTCGATTGTGTTTTATGGGCCATCCGGAACTCCTCTGAAAGCGCGCACGCATGCAAGCGATCATACACCAAGCGCGGCTTGCCTCAAAAGAGCTGATATTCGTTGATTTAAAGGCTTGCGGAGCGCGGAGAGGAGCCCTCCTCCGCAATCGTCAGGCTAGTGAAAAATGGAGAAACGATAGCGGAGCGTATCGAGCGTCATATCGTTGATCACATAGCGATGCGCCTTGTCCTTTGCGGACGCGCAAAAGATGTCCTGCTCGAGCAGGGTCAACGCCTTCTCGGCGGAATTGCTCCGTCGGGACATCATCGCTCTCAAATCCGCGTCATGCAATCCGGCCATCGCCTTGCTCCCTTTGCCCTGTAAGATTTATGTATAATAGCAAATAAATTACAATTATGTAAAGAAAAAAGCACAGAAAAACCGCCGCCCTCCTGACATTTCCGCAGGAATGGGAATTTAATAAATATTTCAATATGTTACGTGAAAGTATCCGGAAACGGCCCTGAGCGCGCTAGATTTCGCACACATCCGTCACGCCGGCGATGGCGCGGAGGTTTTTCGTCAGCCCCTCGGCCACCTGCCAGCCGCCGGGCAACTCGATCTCCGCCTCGCGCGCGCCCGCCTCGACGACCAGCGAGATTTTCACCTTGCCGCGCCCGCCCTGCTGCAGCAGGGATTTGATCTTGTCCGCCGTCGCGGCATTACCCGACACGATGCGCACGGTCAGGCGGCTGGTGACGTTCTGCACCGCCTTTTCCAGCGGCTCGACGCTTTGCGCGAGAAAGCGCAGTTCGTCCTCGTTTTTCCGGTCGACGTCGACGGCGAGCAGCACGGCCTTGCCCGCCGCCAGCAGATCGCGCGCCTGCCCGAGCAGTTCGGAGAAGACCATCACTTCATAAACGCCGTGACTGTCCGAAATCTGCACGAAGGCGAAGCGGTTGCCCTTTTGCGAGGTGCGCTCCTGCTTGCGCACGACGATGCCCGCCATGCGCAGGCGGTTCGACGGGCTGGCGAGCAGCGCGTCCTTCACCGCCGACGACGGCACGACGCGCAGGCGCTCCAGCTGCGTCGTCATGTTGTCGAGCGGGTGCGCGGAAAGATAAAAGCCGACCGCTTCGAACTCGTGGCGCAGATGCTCGAGCGGCTCCCATTTGTCCGCGGGCGGCAGGGGCGGCGCGGCCAGCTGCTGCTGCTGCTCCCCGCCGAACAGGCTCTCCTGTCCGCTGTTTTTCTCGGCGGCCACGGCGGCGGCGTATTTGAGCAAAATCTCGCTTGCCGCCAGCACCTGCGCGCGGTTGGGGTTGAAGGCGTCGAACGCCCCCGCCTGCGCGAGCGATTCCATCTGCCGCTTGTTGATGGTGTGCGCGTCGAGCCGCCGCGCGAAGTCGAACAGGTCTTTGAAGGGGCCGTTTTTATCGCGCTCGGCGACGACGGTCTTCATCGCCTCCTCGCCGACGCCCTTCAGCGCGGCCAATGCGTATCTGATGGCCTTTTTGCCGTCCGGCAGCATCTCGACCGAAAAGCGCGGGATGGATTTGTTGATGTCGGGCGGCAGCAGGGTGATGCGCATTTTCTGCAGCTCCTGCCTTGTGACGGCAAGCTTGTCGGTGTTGCTCATGTCCTGCGTCATGTTGGCGGCCATGAATTCGACTGGATAATGCGCCTTGAGATACGCCGTCTGGAAGGCGACGTAGCCGTAGGCCGCCGAGTGCGCCTTGTTGAAGCCGTAGTCCGCGAACTTGGCGATGGTGTCGAAAATCTCGCCCGCGAGCTTTTCGTTGATGTCGTTGGCCTTCTTGCAGCCCTTGACGAAGATTTCGCGCTGCGCGTCCATCTCCGCCTTGATCTTCTTGCCCATGGCGCGGCGCAGCAGGTCCGCACCACCGAGCGAATAGCCCGCCAGCACCTGCGCCGCCTGCATCACCTGCTCCTGATAGATCATCACGCCGTAGGTGTCTTTCAGCACCGGCTCGAGCAGCGGGTGCATGTATTCGATCTTGCTCGGGTCTTTGAGGTTCGATATGTAGAGCGGGATGTTTTCCATCGGCCCCGGGCGGAACAGCGCGACGATAGCGACGATTTCCTCGAAGTTGTGCACGTTCATCTGGCGGCACAAATCGCGCATGCCCGCGCTTTCAAGCTGGAATACCGCGGCGCAATCGCCCTTGGCCAGCATTTTGTAGGTCTTTTCGTCGTCGAGCGGGAACTTGAGCGGGTCGAGCTCCTCGCCCGTGGTCTGTTTGATGAGGCGGATGGCGTCCTTGATGACGGTCAGCGTCTTGAGGCCGAGGAAGTCGAACTTGACGAGACCCGCGGGCTCGACGTCCTTCATGTTGAACTGCGTCGCCGGAATGTCGGAATGCGGATCGCGGTAGAGCGCCACCAGCTCCTGCAGCGGCCGGTCGCCGATGACGATGCCCGCCGCGTGGGTCGAGGCGTGGCGGTAAAGCCCCTCGAGCTGCACCGCCGTGTCCAGAAGCCTTTTCACCTGCTCGTCGGCGTCGCGCGCGTCGCGCAGCAGCTGCTCGCTCGCCAGCGCGTCGGCGAGGCTGATCGGGTGCGTCGGGTTTTGCGGCACGAGCTTGGCGATCTTGTCCACGTCCCCGTAGCGCATTTGCAGCACGCGGCCGACGTCGCGCACCACGGCGCGCGCCTGCAGCTTGCCGAAGGTCACGATCTGCGCGACGCTGTCGTGCCCGTAGCGGTCGCGCACGTAGTTGATGACCTCGCCGCGGCCTTCCTGACAGAAGTCGATGTCGAAGTCGGGCATCGAGACGCGCTCGGGGTTGAGCATGCGCTCGAACAAAAGGTTCATCTCGATCGGGTCAAGGTCGGTGATGCGGAGCGCCCACGACGCGACCGACGCCGCGCCCGAGCCGCGCCCCGGCCCGACGGGAATGTCATGGTCTTTCGACCACTGGATGAAGTCCGAGCAGATCAGGAAGTATCCGCCGAAGCCCATCTTGTTGACGATGCCGAGCTCGAACTCCAGACGCTCGTGGTATTTTTTCCGCGTTTCGGCCTTTTTCTTCTCGTCCCAGTCGGGCTTGAAAACGTAATTCTCGAGCCGCCAGTCGAGGCCCTTGCGCGCGCGGTCGGTGACCTCTTCTTCCTCGCTCTTGCCGTTGCCCGCGTCGAAGCGCGGCAGCAGCGGCTTGATCTGCTCCAGCAAAAAGCCGCAGCGCTCGGCGATGACGACGGTGTTTTCGATCGCCTCCGGCAGGTCCTTGAACAGCTCCGCCATCTGCTCCGCGGACTTGAAATAATGCTCGGGCGTCACGCGGCGGCGCGCCATGTCCTGCACGAAAGCGCCCTCGGCGATGCAGAGAAACGCGTCGTGCGCCTCGTACATGCCGGGATCGGGGAAGAAGCAGTCGTTGGTCGCGACGATGGGAATGTCGTGCTTGTAGGCGAGATCGAGCAGGCCGTCCTCGATCGCCACTTCCTCGGCGACGCCGTGGCGCTGCAGCTCGACGTAGAGCCTGTCGCCGTATACGTCTTTCAGCCACAGCAGCTGCTTTTCCGCGGCCTCGGCCTGATGCGACGCCAGCAGGCGCCCGACGGCGCCCTTCGCGCCGCCGGTCAGGCAGATCAGGCCTTTCGACCATGTCTTGAGATCGTCCCACGCGACGGCGGGCTTGTCGGCGTGCTCCAGCGGCGTGAGATAGCCCTTGCTCGAAAGACGGATAAGGTTTTTGTAGCCCTCTTGCGTCTGCGCGAGCAGGACGATCTGGTCGGGGGTTTCGGTTTTTTTGCTGCGCTCGCCGACTTGCTCGGGCTTTTCGACCCAGAGCTGGCAGCCGATGATCGGCTGGATGCCCTCTTTCGCGGCGGTGACGGAAAATTGCAGCGCGCCGAACAGATTGCCTGTGTCCGTCACAGCGACAGCGGGCATCTCCAGCTTTTTGCACAATTCGACGAGCTTTTTGATCTTGATCGCGCCTTCGGCGAGAGAATAGGCGGAATGCACGCGGAGATGAACGAACTCCGCCATGTCAGACGGTCCCGTCTTTGAGCCGCAACACCCTATCCATGCGCGCGGCGAGGTCTTCGTTATGCGTCACCACCAGTGCGCCGATTTTGAGACTGCGGATCGTCTGCACCAGAACCTGAAACACGTCTTCCGCCGTCTGCGGGTCGAGATTGCCCGTCGGCTCGTCCGCCAATAACAATGCAGGCCGATTGACGAGCGCGCGGGCGATGGCGACGCGCTGCTGCTCGCCGCCGGACATCTGCGAGGGGTAATGCTCGGCGCGGGCGGCAAGGCCGACGCTCTCGAGCAATTTTGAGGCGCGGTGCTGCGCCTCTTTTTTGTTCACATTGGCGATATATTGCGGCAGCAGCAGGTTTTCGAGCGCGGTGAAGTCCGGCAGCAGGTGATGGGACTGGTAGACGAAGCCGATTTGCGTGCGGCGCAAATCGGTGCGCAGCTTGTCCGCGCCGCTGGCGACTTTTTTGCCGTTGACGAAGATCTCGCCGCTGCTCGGGTTTTCAAGCAGCCCCGCGATTTGCAGCAGCGTCGTCTTGCCGCAGCCGCTGGGGCCGAGCAGCGCGACGATCTCGCCGCGGCTGATAGACAAATTCACGCCGCGCAGGACTTCCAGCGTTTGCCCGCCCTGCTTGAAACTTCTACGGATATCCTTTAATCGCAAAACCTCACTCACGGCGCAGCGCCTCCACCGGATCGAGCCGTGCCGCGCGCCACGCGGGATAGATCGTCGCGAGGAACGACAGCGCCAGCGACAGCAGGATGATCAGCGCCGTCTGGTGCGGGTTCATCTTCGCGGGCAGCTTGGTGAGATAATAGATCTCGGCGTTGAAGAGGTTGCGGTGCAAAAGCCCCTGCAGCCACTCGCGGATCTGCTCGATATGGTGGCAGAAGACCACGCCGATCAGCGCGCCCGCCGCCGTGCCGCCGATGCCGATGGCCGAGCCGGTGTATAGGAAGATGCGGATGATCTGCCCGCGCGTCGCGCCCATGGTGCGCAAAATCGCGATATCCGCGCCCTTGTCCTTCACCAGCATGATGAGGCTGGAGATGATGTTGAAGGCGGCGACGATGATGATCAGCGTCAGGATCAAAAACATCACGTTGCTCTCGACCTGCAGGGCGTTGTAGAAGCCCGCGTTGTTGTCGCGCCAGTCGGCGACGTCGTAATCGGCGGAGAGCGTGTTGCGGATGGCGTTTTCCGTCTGGTCGAAATGCGCGGGATCGGGCGTCATGATCTCGATGGCGCTGACCGCATGCCCCAAGCCGAGGAAGCTCTGCGCCGCTTTCAGCGGCATGAAGACGAAGCTGCTGTTGTATTCGTACATGCCGACGTCGAACACCGAGCCGACGATGAAGGACTGCGCGCGCGGAATGGTGCCGAACGGCGTCGCCTTGCCCTTGGGCGCGATCAGCACCAGCTTGTCGCCGATGTCGATGTGAAAGCGTTCGGCGAGGTCCTTGCCGATCGCCACCTCGTCCCCGCCGAAGCCGCGCCCCGAGAAACCGGCGATCGCCGGCATCTTGCGCAGGATGGAGGTGGAGAGAATGGGCTTTTTGAAGAAATCCTCGGGCGTGATGCCGCGGATGACCGCGCCGCCCGCGATGCCGTTCGCCGTCAAAAGCGCCTGCCCCTCGATGGAGGGCGTCGCGCTCGTCACGCCGGGGATTTTTTTGATTTGTTCGATGATCGGCTCGTAAGGATAGAACGGGCCGACGCGCGAATAGACGTTGATATGCCCGTTGAGGCCGAGGATCCGCCCGACCAGCTCGACGCGGAACCCGTTCATCACCGCCATGACGATGATCAGCGTCGCGACGCCCAATAATATCCCCAGGAAAGAAAAGCCGGCGATGACGGAGATAAACCCCTCGCGCCGCTTGGAGCGCAAGTACCGCCCCGCCACCATTCCTTCAAAGGCGAATGACATGCTTTAATACGCCTTCGCCACGATGACCTTTTGCCCCTCATCATCGAACGGCAGGCAACGCGGCGTGACGGAGAAGTCTTTCTTGATGGCTTCGAATTCTTCGGAATCCTGTATCAGCTTGTAGTCGATGCGCACGCCGCCGATTTTTTCTCCGGCGAAGAAATCGCGCATCTCTTTCAGGCTCGCGACGTCGGTGACCATGGCCTTCATCTTCTCCCGCGCGCGGTCCAGCATGTCTTTTTGCATTTGGTCGAGAACGCCGCCGATGGAGGACAAAAATTCCCCGACCGTCGCCGTCTTTTTGCCGTCCTTGCCGAGGTCGCGGCGCGTGAAGGTGAGTTTTCCTTCGGCGATTTCGCGCGCGCCGACTTCGACCCGCACCGGAACGCCCTTTTTGATCGCCGTCCACATTTTGTCGGACGAGCGGGCTTCGGTCTTGTCGGTGCGCGCCGTCACGCCCTTGGCCGCCAGCTGCTTTTGCAGCTCGTCGCAGAAGGCGAGAATTTTATCCGTGTCGGCGTCGTCGCGGACGATGGGCAGAATGGCGACCTGATGGGGCGCGAGCTTCGGCGGCATCACCATGCCGTCGTCGTCCGCGTGCACCATGATCAGCGCGCCGACCGTGCGCGAGGACAAGCCCCACGAGGTCGTCCACGCGTGCTTCAAGGTGCCGTCGCGGTCAAGGAACTTGATGTCGGCGGAATTGGAGAAGGTCTGGCCGAGGTTGTGCGAGGTGCAGCCCTGCAGCGCCTTGCCGTCCTGCATGAAGGCCTCGATGGTGTAGGTCTCGATCGCGCCGGGAAAGCGCTCGTCCGGCGTCTTCGCGCCGATATAGCCCGGCACGGCCATGTAATCCTCGTAAAATTCGCGGTAGACGTCGATCATGCGCCGCGCGTCGGCCTCGGCCTGATCGTGGGTTTCGAAAACATTGTGCCCTTCCTGCCACAGGAACTCCGACGTGCGCAGAAAGATGCGCGGGCGCATTTCCCAGCGCATGACGTTCGCCCACTGGTTGATCTTCAGCGGCAGGTCGCGGTAGGACTGCACCCAGCGCGAATAGACGTCGCCGATGATGGTCTCGGAGGTCGGACGGATGATCATCGGCTCGGTCAGCTCGCCCGCGGGCACGAGGTCGCCCGCGTCGTTGGCTTCGAGCCGGTGGTGGGTGACTACGGCGCATTCCTTGGCGAAGCCGTCGATGTGCTTGGCTTCCTTGGCGATGAAGCTCAGGGGAATCAGCAGCGGGAAGTAGGCGTTGTCCACCCCTTCGGCCTTGATCATGGCGTCGAGGTGCTTCTGGATGTTTTCCCACACCGCGTAGCCGTAGGGGCGGATGACCATGCAGCCGCGTACGGGGGCGTTTTCCGCCATCTCCGCCGCCTTGATGACGTTCTGGTACCACTCGGGGAAATTCTCCTCGCGCGTCGGGGTGATGGCCGTACGGGGGGCTTTGTTGCTTTTGGCTGCTTCTGTCATAATACCGGACCTTTTTGATGTGGCTCCAGCTTACAGACGGGGCGGATTCCGGTCAATGGAATTGCGGGTTGTAAAGCCTCTATTTCTTGGGCTTTTTGGCCTTCTTTTCGGGCTTTGCGGGGGTTTTTACGCCGCAATAGGCCTCGAGCTGGGCAACGGCCTCGCCGGACATGTCCTGCCCGTTCCAGGTGGCGGTGCCGTCCTTGTAGATGGTCACCTGCCCGACCGGTATCAGGCCCTGCGTGCCGGGCGGCACCGTGAGGCCGAGGTAGTTCGCCGCCTCGACGTTGAGGGTAAAACTGTAGCTGTCCGGCAGGGTGACAGGCGACGGGGCGATGTCCGCCGGAACGACGGGATTGCCGTCCGCATCCACCCCCGCCTGATAATCCACCCCCGGCGGCGTGTGGTAGGCGACGATGTTCTGGCAGTCCTGCTGGGTGATGCCGAGGTCGCTGGCATCCTGCGCGAAGGCGGCGGCGGGCTGCGCGAAAACCAGAACGGAAAGGATGAACAGAATCTTCTTCCCAAAAATATTTTTCATTGTGCAAACATCTCATGCCAATTGACGATTTTGAGATCGGTGACGATCACGATAATCGCCATGATAACGCCGGAAAAGAGCGTATTCCAGAGAATTTTTTTCTTGAGATTGGCCTTGGCGGGCGCGCCGGCGGCGTAGCCCTTGCACTCTTCCCCGTGCCGCTCCACGCCGATGGGCAGGATCATGAAAAAGGTCAGCCACCACAGCGGCAGCCAGATGAAAAAAATCGTCGAAGCTTTCATCATGTCAGATCCTCACCAGATGCACGCGGGTCTGCGGCTTGCGGTCGAACCGCGCGTTGAAAAACCGCCGCGCCGTGACGCGCACCATCTCGGAGAGCGCGTCGTCGTCCGCGCGTAGCTCCTTGGGCGCGTTTTCCACCGCCTTTTTGATCTCCTTGACCGCGTCGGCGATATATTGCGCGTCGAGCTCGCTGTTTTCGTCGAGCAGGCCGAGCGCCGTCACTTTGGGCGGCGCGGCGAGTTTGCCGTGGGCGTCGATGACCACCGTCACGACGGCGCTGCCGTTGAACATCATGCGCTTGCGCACCAATATGGCCTCGTGATCGACGGCGACGACGCGCCCGCCCTCGACGGCGAGGATGCCGGCCTGCACCTCGCCCACGTAGGAGGCGATGCCCTCGCTGGCGATTTCCAGCACCTGCCCGTTGGCGGGCATGATGGTCTGCAAGTCATATCCCAGATTGGCGCCCGCTTCCCGCGCCAGCGCGGCGTGTTTTTCAAGCTGCATCCGCTCGCCGTGGACGGGAATGGCGATCTTCGGCTTCGTCCAGGCGTAAAGCTGTTTCAGCTCCTCGCGGTAGGGGTGGCCGGAAACGTGGATAGGCGCCTCGCGGTCGGTGATGACGTTGATGCCCGCGCCGTAAAAGCGGTTTTTGATCCGGTCGATGGCGCGCTGGTTGCCGGGAATGGCGCGGGAGGAAAAGATGATCACGTCGTCGGCGCGCAGGCGCACGCGCGGATGGTCTTCCGCCGCGATCTTCGCCAGCGCCGCGCGCGGCTCGCCCTGCGAGCCGGTGCAAATATAGACGATTTTTCCGGCGTCGAGCATGTTCGCCTCGTCTTCCTCGATGAAGGGGCGCGTGTCCTTGAGGTAGCCGCTCTGCCGCGCCACCTCGTCGATCTTCCACAATGACCTGCCGACGAGGCAGACTTTCCGTCCGTTGGCCTTGGCGGCGGCGTCGATGCTGGAGAGGCGTGCGACGTTGGTGGCGAAGCAGGTGATGGCGATTTTGTCTTTGAACTCGCCGAAAAGGTCGGCGAGGTTTTTCTGCACGGCGCGCTCCGAGCCGGAATGGCCCGGCACCATGGCGTTGGTGCTGTCGCCGACGAGCGCCAGAACGCCCGTTTCACCCAGCGTTTTCAGGGCTTTTTCGTCCGTCACCCCGCCCTCGACGGGATCGGGGTCGAGCTTCCAGTCGCCGGTGTGCAAAATCGTGCCGACGCGCTTGACGCTGATCGCCAGCGCGTTGGCCTCGGGGATCGAGTGCGCCATCGGGATGTATTCGATATGGAACGGCCCGAAGTCCAGCTTGCCCTGCGGCGGCACTTCGTGGATGCGCGCCTCCGGCCCCCAGGTCGCGTCGTCGATCGCCTTGCGGATGCGCCCCGCGGTGAACTTCGTCGCGTAAAGCGGTTTGCGCAAGCGCGGCCAGAGATGGGGGATCGCGCCGATATGGTCCTCGTGCCCGTGCGTCAAAACGATGGCGAGCAGGTCGTCGCCCAGCTCCGCGGCGAAGGTCGGGTCGGGCAGCAGCACGTCCACGCCCGGCATCGTGTCGTCGGCGAAGCCCATGCCGCAATCGACCATGATCCACTGGCCGTTATAGCCGTAGAGCGTCATGTTGGCGCCGAAAAACCCGCAGCCGCCGAGCGGCACCATATAAATGGAATCTTCTTTCATGTCGAACGGCAGGGACATCAGGCGAACACCTCGCCGGTGTTGACGACGTGGCGTTTGCCCGCGTCATCGGTCAAAATCAGCGCGCCGGTGGAATCGAGGTCTTCGAACACGCCGGTCAGCGTTTCTTTGGGCAGGCGCGCGGAGATGGTTTCGCCCAGCTTGTAGGCGCGCGCCAGCCACGCGGCGCGGACGGCGGCAAAGCCGTCTTTTTCCCACGCCGCGGCGAGCTTCATGATCTCCGCCGCCAGCCGCTCCAGCACATGGCCCGCATCGGCGTCCGCGACGCCCGCATCGGCCAGCGAGGTCGCGTTTTCCGGCGCGCTTTTGACGTTCACGCCGATGCCGACGACCGCCCACGGCACCTGCAGCGCGCCCTGACTTTCGGTCTCGACCAGAATGCCCGCGGCCTTTTTGCCGTCGATGAAAAGGTCGTTCGGCCATTTGAGACGGATGTCGCGTTCCTGAGAAACAAGCCCAGCCAGCGCGTTCGCCAGCGCCACGCCCGCCAGCAGCGACAATTGCCCCACCTGCGCCGCGTTCACCTTCGGGCGCAGGATGACGGTCATGAAAAGATTGCCCTCTTGCGAAACCCAGCTGTTGCCCTGCCGGCCGCGCCCCGCCGTCTGCTCGTGCGCCCAGACGACGACGCCCGCGGGATAGCCGTTGCGCGCCAGTCCGCGCGCATGGTCGTTGGTGCTGCCGGTCGTCTGCAATTCGACGAGACTGAGCGGCGGCGCCAGCTGCGGTTTGTACGGCATTACTGGAGCAGCGACTGCGCCGCGGCGTGGGCGCTCTCCAGCACCGGCGCGGGCACGACGATAAAGAGCATCACGGCAACGGTCGCGGCGGCGAGAACGAAGTTCAGCCCGTTATCCTGCGCCGCGTCGATGCCCGCCGCTTTCGGCTCCTCGAAATACATCACCTTGATGATGCGGATGTAATAATAGGCCGCGACCACCGATGTCAGCACGCCGATCACCGCCAGCGTGTAAAGCCCCGCCGCCACCGCCGCCTGAAAGACGAACAGCTTCCCGAAGAAGCCCGCCATCGGCGGAATGCCCGCCATAGAGAACATCAGCACCGCCATGCAGAAGGCCAGCGGCGGCTGGCTTTTGCCGAGGCCGGAGAGATCGGCGATTTCCTCGACCATCTTGCCGTCCTTCTTCATCATCAGCACGACGCAGAAGGTGCCGGCGCTCATCACGGCGTAGATCGTCATGTAAATAATCACCGCCTGCACGCCCGCGACGCTCGCCGCCGCGAGGCCGACCAGCGCGTAGCCCATGTGGCCGATGGAGCTGTAGGCCAGCAGGCGCTTGATGTTTTTTTGCGCGACCGCCGCGACGCCGCCGAGCAGCATCGAGGCGATGGAAATGACCACGATCACCTGCTGCCACTGCTGCGTCATGTCCCAGAACGGGCCTTCCAGCAAGCGGGTGAGCAGCGCGATGGCCGCCACCTTGGGCGCGATGGCGAAGAAGGCCGTGACGGGCGTCGGCGCGCCCTCGTAGACGTCCGGCGCCCACATGTGGAACGGCACGGCGGAAATCTTGAACGCCAGCGCGGCCAGCACCAGCACCATGCCCGTCACCATGCCCGGCATGGATGCGGCGTGGCCCTGCAGGAGGGCCGCGATCTGCGGGAAGTCGACCGAACCGGTGTAGCCGTAGAGCAGCGACGCGCCGTAGAGGAACAGGCCGGAGGAAAGCGCGCCCAGCACGAAATATTTCAGGCCCGCCTCGGTCGAGCGCACGGAGTCGCGCCGGATCGCCGCCAGCACGTAGAGCGGCAGGCTCTGCAGCTCGAGGCCCATGTAAAGCGTGATCAGGCTGTCGGCCGAGATCATCAGCATCATGCCGAGCGTCGCGAAGAGGATGAGGACGGGATATTCGATGCGCGCGGCGTTCTCGCGCTCGAGATATTTCGTCGCCATGACCAAAGACACGGCGGAGCCCGTCACGGCGACGAGCTTCATGTAAATCGAGAACTTGTCGGAGATGAACATGCCGCCGAACGCGCTGCCGGAGTGGCTGAGCGCGACCAGCACGCCGACGAAGGCGAGAATGGCCACCGCCAGACGCGACACCAGCCTGTAGTTTTCCTTTTTCGCGGAAACTGCCATCAGCAGCAGGAGCAGCGACAGGACCGCCAGCCTTGTTTCCGGCATTGCGACGATCAGGTCTTGGGGGTTAAAAGCGGTCATGGTCTAGTGTACCTCCGGTGCGGCGACGCCCTTGGGCGCGTGCGGAACGATATGGTTGGCGCTGTCGTAGCGCGTGATGACTTTTTCGATCGCCGGCGCCATCGGGGCGGTGAAGCTGGAAGGATAAATGCCCATCCAGAACACCAGCACCACCAGCGGGGCGAAGACGGCGATCTCGCGGGCGCTGACATCCGTCATCTTCCTGACGTCGTCGTGGACGATCTCGCCGAAGACCACCCGCTTGTAAAGATAAAGCATGTAGGCCGCGCCGAGCACCACGCCCGTCGCCGCGAGGAAGGTGGTGAGCGTGCTCACCTTGAACGTGCCGACCAGCACGAGGAACTCGCCGACGAAGCCCGACGTCGCGGGCAGGCCGACCGAGGCCAGCATGAAGATCATGAAAATCGCCGCATAGACCGGCATGTTGTTGACGAGGCCGCCGTAGCGCGCGATCTCCCGCGTATGCAGGCGGTCGTAGACCACGCCGACGCAAAGGAACAGCGCGGCCGAGACGATCCCGTGCGAGAGCATGACGAACATCGCCCCCTGCACCGCCTGCGTCGTCATGGCGAAAATGCCGATGGTGACGAAGCCCATGTGGGCGATGGAGGAATAGGCGATCAGCTTTTTCATGTCCTCCTGCACCAAGGCCACCAGCGAGGTGTAGATGACGGCGATGACGCTAAGGCCGAAGATCAGCGGCATGAAATAGTGCGACGCTTCCGGCAAGATAGGCAGAGAAAGCCGCAAGAAACCGTAGCCGCCCATTTTCAGCAGGACGCCGGCCAGAATGACCGAGCCCGCCGTCGGCGCCTCGACGTGCGCGTCCGGCAACCAGGTGTGCACCGGCCACATCGGCACCTTGACGGCGAAGGAGGCCAGAAACGCGAGGAACAGCCATTTTTGCATGCCGGACGGAATGGAGGACGCCATCAGCGTCGGGATGTCGGTCGTGCCCGTCTGGTGGTAAATGGCCAGAATGGCGATCAGCAGCAGCACCGAGCCGAGCAGCGTGTAGAGGAAGAACTTGAACGCGGCATAGACGCGGTTCTTGCCGCCCCACACGCCGATGATGCAGTACATCGGGATCAGCACCGCCTCGAAGAACACGTAGAACAGCACCAGATCGAGCGCCGCGAACATGCCGAGCATCGTGGTTTCGAGCAGCATGAAGGCCATCATGTATTCGCGCACGCGCGACTGGATGGACTTCCAGCTCGCCAGCACGCAGATCGGCGTCAGCAGGGTCGAGAGCAGGATGAAGAAGACGGAAATGCCGTCCACGCCCATTTTGTAATGGATATCGAAGCCCGTCAGCCAGCGGTATTTCTCGACGAACTGGAAGCCCGCCGCATGCGGATCGAAGCCCGCGTACATGAAGATGGAAACGCCGAACGTCACCAGCGAGGTCAGCAGCGCGATGATGCGCGCGTTGCCCGCGACCGATTTCTCGTCGCCGCGCAGGCAGAAGATCAGCAGCGCGCCGAGCAGCGGCAGAAAGGTCATGAGCGAGAGAATGGGAAAAGTGATCATGGTTCCTGACCTCTAGTTTTGCACGCAGAAAATGTAAGCGGTGATGAAGGCCACCACGCCCGCCAGCATGGCGAAGGCGTAATGGTAGATGTAGCCCGTCTCGATCTTGCTGGCCTTGCGCGCGCCGCCGGCGACCGCCTTGGCGACGCCGTCCGGCCCGAGTCCGTCGATGATCTTGCCGTCCCCGGTCTTCCACAGCGCCCTGCCGATGATGAAGGCGGGCACGACGCCGAGCGCGTGATAGATCTCGTCGAAATACCATTTATTGAACAACAGGCTGTGCAGGGGCTTGAAGGCTTTGGCGATCTTCGCTGGCAGCTTCGTCGCCTTCATGTAGAGCCAGAAGGCCACCAGAATGCCGATGACGCCGACTGCAACGGGCGCATGCGCGGCCCAGGCGGGGATATTTTCCGCCATGGCAACCGTGTGGTCGCCCTTAAGGACGAAGAGGCTTTTTCCCCAGAAGGCCTGGCGCGCATCGCCGACGAAAAACCTGTGGAACGCCCAGCCTCCGAACATCGCCCCAGCGCCAAGCACGTAGAGCGGCACCAGCATCACCGGCGGAGATTCATGCACGTGATCCATGGTATGCTTGTCGGCGCGCGGCTTGCCGTGAAAGGTCATGAAGATCATCCGCCACGAATAGAACGCCGTCATGAAAGCCGCGGCGACGCCGAGCCAATAAGCGAAACGCGCGGCATCGCCGACTTTTGCGAAATCCGCCTCGAGGATCAGATCCTTGGAATAATAACCCGCGAACAGCGGTATCCCCGCCAGCGCCAGGCTGCCGATCCACATCAGCACGTAGGTCTGCGGGATTTTCTTGTAAAGCCCGCCCATCTTGCGCATGTCCTGCTCGCCGCCCATGGCATGGATGACGGAGCCGGAGCCGAGGAACAGCAGCGCCTTGAAAAACGCGTGGGTGAAGAGGTGGAAAATCGCTGCGCTGTAGGCCGAAACGCCGAGGGCGAAGAACATGTAGCCGAGCTGGCTCATGGTGGAATAGGCGATCACGCGCTTGATGTCGAACTGGGTGATGGCGATGGTCGCGGCGACGAAGGCGGTGAGGCCGCCCATCACGGTGATGAACATGCGCACCTGCACGGCGTATTCGTATACCGGCGACATGCGCGCCACCATGAAGACGCCCGCCGTCACCATCGTCGCCGCGTGGATGAGCGCGGAGACCGGCGTCGGGCCCTCCATCGCGTCCGGCAGCCAGGTGTGCAGGCCGAGCTGCGCCGATTTGCCCATCGCGCCGACGAACAACAGGGCACAGATGAGGTTGAGCGCGCCGTAACCGTGGCCGAGGAACATGATCGTCGCGTCCTTCATCTCCGCCGCGTGGGCGAAGATATAGTCGAAATTGAGCGACTTGAAGAGGAAGAACGTCGCCATCAGCCCGAGCGCGAGCCCGAAGTCGCCGATGCGGTTCATGACGAAGGCCTTGATCGCGGCGTTGTTGGCGCTCTCCTTCCCGTTCCAGAAGCCGATCAGCAGGTAGGACATCAGCCCCACCCCTTCCCAGCCGAAGAACAGCTGCACCAGGTTGTCCGCCGTCACCAGCATCAGCATGGCGAAGGTGAACAGGCTCAAATAGGCGGTGAAACGCGCCCGCGCCTTGTCGTGCGCCATGTAGCCGATGGAATAAAAATGCACGCAGCAGGAGACGACCGTCACCACCGTCACCATCACCGTGGCCAGCTGGTCGAAGCGCAGGGCCCAATCGACCTTCAACGCGCCGGAGGAAATCCACGTGAGCAGCGTTGCCGTGTGCGGATGGTGCAAAAAGAGCACGTCGCGGAACAGGGCGACGGCGCATCCCGCCGAAACCAGCATCAGCGTGCAGGTGGCGAAGTTCGCGCCCTTGTCGCCGATCTTTTTGCCGAACAGTCCGGCGATGGCGGCGCCGAGAAGCGGGGCGAATACGGCTACGGTTTCGAGTTGCATGGTTTTATCCCTTCAGCGTGCTGATGTCTTCGACCGCGATGCTGTCCTTGTTGCGGAAGAAGCAGACCAGAATGGCAAGCCCGATCGCCGCCTCCGCCGCCGCGACCGTCAGGATAAACATCGCGAACACCTGCCCCGTCAGATCGTGCAGAAACGAGGAGAAAGTCACGAAGTTGATCTGCACCGCGAGCAGCATCAGCTCGATGGACATCAAAATGATAATCACGTTGCGGCGGTTCAAAAAGATGCCGAACACGCCGAGCGTGAACAAAATCGCCGACAGAAAGAGGAAATGGCTTATCCCGATATGCATGAGTGTCATAATTCAACTCCCGCGCCGCTGGCGACCTTGACGACCTTGATGACATTCTTCGGATTGCGCGCCACCTGGTCGGACACGTTCTGGCGGCGCACGTCGCCGCGGCTGCGCAGGGTCAGCGTGATCGCGCCGACCATGGCGACCAGCAGGATCAGCCCCGCCGTCTCGAAGGGGAAAAGATATTGCGTATAGAGGATCTGCCCCAGCGCGTGGGTGTTGGTGACGCCGTGGGGCGTCGGCGAGCGGGCGCTGTTATCGACGAACATCGAGGGCGTCCAGTCCATATACATCCACATCAGCTCCGCCAGCAGCGCCAGCCCGACGAAGGCGCCGACCGGCAGATGCTTCAGCATCCCCTTGCGCAGGGCGGCGAAGTTGATGTCGAGCATCATGACGACGAAGAGGAACAGCACGGCGACCGCGCCGACGTAGACGATCACCAGCGTCATGCCGATGAACTCCGCCCCCAGCATCACGAACAGCGACGCGGCGTTGAAAAAGGCCAGAATGAGGAACAGCACCGCATGCACGGGGTTGCGCGCCGTAATCACCATCAGCGCGCTCAAAATCAGCACGGCGGCGAAGATATAAAAGAAAATGGCTTCGATCATGGGTTCCGGTTCCTATCTGTACTTCTTGTCCGCTTCGAGCGTGGCGGCGATTTGCGCTTCCCAGCGGTCGCCGTTGGCCAGCAGGCGTTCCTTGTCGTAGAGCAGTTCCTCGTGCGTCTCGGTGGCGTATTCGAAGTTCGGCCCCTCGACGATCGCGTCCACGGGGCAGGCTTCCTGACACAGGCCGCAATAGATGCATTTGGTCATGTCGATGTCGTAGCGCGTGGTGCGGCGGCTGCCGTCCTCGCGCGGTTCGGCCTCGATAGTGATGGCCTGCGCGGGGCAGATCGCCTCGCAAAGCTTGCAGGCGATGCAGCGCTCCTCCCCGTTCGCATAGCGGCGCAAGGCGTGCTCGCCGCGGAAGCGCGGGCTGATCGGCCCCTTCTCGAACGGATAGTTGATCGTCACGGACTTTTTGAACATGTAGCTGAATGTCAGCGCGAAGCCCTTGATCAGCTCGATGAGGAAGAAACTGCGGACTGTTTTTGTGGCAGACATATATTACATCCCCGGTAAAGCGTGATTATAAAGCAAGGTGCCCGCGACGATGACGACCCAGACGAGCGTGAAAGGCAAAAACACCTTCCAGCCGAGGCGCATCAGCTGGTCGTAGCGGTAGCGCGGCAGGGTGCCGCGCGCCCAGAGGAAGATGAAGAGGATAAAGCAGACCTTCAGCGTGAACCACATCACGCCCGGCACGAACGCCAGCGCATGCAGACCGAACGGCGGCAGCCAGCCGCCGAGGAACAAAATCGTCGCGGTGCCGGAGAGCAAAATCATGTTGAGATATTCGCCGAGGAAGAACAGCGCGAAGGTCATCGCCGAATATTCGACGTTGTAGCCGCCGACCAGTTCCGACTCGCCCTCGGGCAGGTCGAACGGCGCGCGGTTGGTCTCCGCCAGCGCGGAAATGACGTAGATCACGAACATCGGGAACAAGAGCACCGACACCCACCACGGACGGTGGACGGTGACGATATCCGTCATGTTGAGCGAGCCCGTCGCCAGCATCACGGCGACGATGACGAAGCCCATCGAGACTTCATAAGAGATCATCTGCGCGGCGGAGCGCATGCCGCCCAGAAACGCATAGCGCGAGTTCGACGCCCAGCCCGCGACGATGATGCCGTAAACGCCGAGCGAAGAGATGGCGAAGATATAAAGCATGCCGACGTTGATATTGGCGAGCACCAGCCCCTTGCCGACGGGGATCACCGCCCACGCCACCAGACTTAAGGCGAAGGTGATCATCGGTGCAATAATAAAGAGCGTTTTGTCCGCGCCGGTCGGGATGATGGTTTCCTTGGAAAAGAGCTTGATGCCGTCGGCGAAGGCCTGCAGCAAGCCGTAAGGCCCGACCATCATCGGGCCTTGTCTTAATTGGATCGCGCCCAGCACTTTGCGCTCGGCATAAGTCAGATACGCCATGATGACCAGCAGCGGCACGACCAGCGCGAGGATTTTGACGATAATCCACGCCACCGGCACGATATAGACCGCGACGAACGGGAATTCCTTCAAAAACGCGGCGACGGCGGGAATGTGCAGGAACCAATCAAGCATGTGTCAGCCTCCTCCGCCACGCCGGACTTGTTCCGGCGTCCATATGGATGCCGCAATAAATGCGGCATGGCGGTTTAATATTTATGCTTCTATCCATTTGCCACCGCCTTCTCGTCATCGGCCGGTTTCGCGTTCAAAAACGCCTCCGTGCAGGCCTGCATGGTCTTGGAGGCGCGGGAGATCGGGTCGGTCATGTAGAAGTTTGCGACCGTCGTGCCGAACGGCTTGGCATCGCACTTGCCCGCCTTGCCGAACGCCGACCATTTGACGGGCTGGATTTCGTCCACTTTGGCGAAGGCGGCGTTTTCTTCAGCCAGACGCGCGCGCACCTGCGGCAGCGTGGCGTAAGGCAGCTTATGTCCCAGCGCGACGGCGAGATTGACAATGATCTGCCAGTCCTCGCGCGCCTCGCCCGGCGGGAAGACCGCCTGCAGGCCGTTTTGCACGCGGCCTTCGGTGTTGACGTAGGTCGCGCTCTTTTCGGTATAGGCCGCGCCCGGCAAAATCACGTCCGCGCGCGCGGCAACCTTTTCACCATGATGTCCCTGATAAACGACGAAGCAGTCGGGCTTGATGTTCTCGACCGGCATTTCGTCCGCGCCGAGCAGATAGAGCGCGTCCACTTTCTGCCACGACGCCTCGTCGCCCTCGACGAAGCCGAGCATCAGCGCGCCGACGCGCGACGCCTGCGTGTGCAGCATGTTGTAGCCGTTCCAGCCGTCGCGCGCCATGTTGAACTTTTCGGCGACCTTGCGGGCGAGCGCGGTGATGGCATAGCCGTCGGGGCGGCGCAGCGCGCCCGCGCCGAGAATGATCATCGGGTTTTTGGCCTTGGCGAGCACGTCGGCGAAATCGCCCTTGCCCTCGCTCAGCTCCGCCAGCGTATCCGGCCCCGCGCCGAGGTATTTATAGGGATAGTTGAGGTCGATCTTTTGCCCGATCACGCCGACCTTGATATGTTTCGCCAGCCACGTCTTGCGGATGCGGGCGTTGACCAGCGCGGCCTCGGTGCGCGGGTTGGTGCCGACCAGCAAAATGGCGTCCGCGCGCTCGATGCCGGCGATGGTGGTGTTGAAAAGATAGCCCGCCGGATGCTTGACGTCGATCTGCGCCATGTCCTGACGGCACTCGAGGTTGGTCGCGCCCAGTTCCTTCATCAGGTCTTTCAGCGCGATAATGGACTCGCAATCGGCGAGATCGCCGACGATGGCGCCGAAGGTGCGCTTTTTCGCTTCTGCGGCGATGGCGCCGAACGCCTCTTCCCACGAGGCGGGCTGAAGCTTGCCATTCTTGCGCACGTAGCATTTGTCGAGGCGGTTGTTCTTGAGACCGTCGACGGCAAAACGCGTCTTGTCCGAGATCCACTCCTCGTTCACGTCTTCATGCAAACGCGGCAGGATGCGCATGACCTCGCCGCCGCGCGCGTCGATGCGGATGTTGGAGCCAACGGCGTCGAGAACGTCAATGCCCGGGGTCTTGCGCAGCTCCCACGGGCGCGCGGCGAAAGCGTAAGGCTTGCTCGTCAGCGCGCCGACGGGGCAGACGTCGATGAGGTTGCCGGACAGCTCCGACGTCACCATCTGCTCGACGTAGGTGCCGATTTCGAGATGCTCGCCGCGGTTCAGCACGCCGAGTTCGCTCACCCCCGCGATTTCCTCGCCGAAGCGCACGCAGCGCGTGCACTGGATGCAGCGCGTCATGACGGTTTTGACCAGCGGGCCGAGGTCCTTGTTGGTCACGGCGCGTTTTTCTTCCTCATAGCGCGAGCGGTCGTAACCGTAGGCCACTGCCTGATCCTGCAGGTCGCACTCGCCGCCCTGATCGCAGATGGGGCAATCCAGCGGGTGGTTGACGAGCAGCATTTCCATCACGTTCTTGCGCGCCTGTTTCGCCTTTTCGGATTGCGTGTAAACCTTCATCCCGTCGCCGCAGGGCAACGCGCAAGACGCCATGGGCTTGGGCGACTTTTCCACCTCGACGAGGCACATGCGGCAGTTCGCCGGCACGGAAAGCTTGTCGTGATAGCAAAAGCGCGGGATCTCGATCCCGACCTGCTCCGCCGCCTGAATGATCGACGTCCCCGGCTCTACGGTGACTTCAATATCGTCTATGGTCAGTTTAGGCATCGTGAACGCGCTCCTACGCTACCAGCTTGCTGCGGTATTCTTTGATCCGCCGTTCCATTTCGGGGCGGAAGTGGTTGATCAAGCCCTGTATCGGCCACGCCGAGGCGTCGCCGTGGGCGCAGATGGTGTGACCCTCGATCTCGCGGCCGATGTCGAGCAGCATGTCGATTTCGTCGAGTCGCGCCTCCCCGCGCACCATGCGCTGCATGATGCGATACATCCAGCCCGTGCCCTCGCGGCATGGCGTGCACTGGCCGCAGCTTTCGTGCCAGTAGAAGCGCGCCAGGCGCGCGATGGCGTAAACGATGTCGGTCGACTTGTCCATGACGATGATCGCCGCGGTGCCGAGACCGGAGTTCTGCTCGCGCAGGGCGTCGAAATCCATCAGCACCGTGTCGCAAACGCTTTTCGGCAGCAGACGCGTGGACGAGCCGCCGGGAATG
This sequence comes from Pseudomonadota bacterium, assembly GCA_021849295.1. GTDB lineage: Bacteria > Pseudomonadota > Alphaproteobacteria > Micavibrionales > UBA2020 > PALSA-926. The sequence goes on from JAJZTA010000002.1 coordinate 69,840, forward strand.
ACCGCCAGAAGGTTGTCCCACCCGCCGCGCACGCCGCCGCCGTGTTTTTCGATGATCTCCTTCAGCGGCACGCTCATCGCCTCCTCGACGTTGCAGGGCGTGTTGACGTGCCCGGAGATGCAGAACAGTTTCGTGCCGCTGTTTTTCTCGCGCCCGAAGCTCGCGAACCACGACCCGCCGCGCTTGACGATTTCCGGCACGACGGCGATGGTCTCGACGTTGTTGACCGTCGTCGGGCAGGCATAAAGCCCCGCGCCGGCGGGAAACGGCGGCTTGTTGCGCGGCATGCCCTTTTTGCCTTCAAGGCTGTTCAAGAGGGCTGTTTCCTCGCCGCAAATGTACGCGCCCGCGCCGCGGTGCACATAGATATCGAAGTCCCAGCCGGAACCGCAGGCGTTTTTGCCGACCAGACCCGCTTCATAGGCCTCGTCGATGGCGGTTTGCAGGGCTTCCGCCTCGCGCATGAACTCGCCGCGGATATAAATATAGCAGGCGTGCGCGCGCATCGCGTAGCTCGCCAGCAGCGCGCCCTCGATCAGGCGGTGCGGCTCGTGGCGGATGATGTCGCGGTCCTTGCAGGTGCCGGGCTCGGATTCGTCGGCGTTGATGACGAGGTAGTTGGGGCGGCCGTCCTTGGATTCCTTGGGCATGAACGACCATTTCATCCCCGTGGGGAAGCCCGCGCCGCCGCGGCCGCGCAAGCCGGAGTTTTTCACTTCCTCGATGATCCAGTCCTGTCCCTTGGCCATGACCTCTTTCGTGCCCGCCCAGACGCCGCGTTCTTTCGCCGCCTTGAGGGTCGGCCAGTCCCAGCCGTAGATGTTGGTGAATATCCTGTCCTTGTCGTCTAGCATCCCGTTTCTCCGGTCAAAATCTCGCGCACCGACGACGCCCGCTGCAGGCAGGCGTCATGCCCGCAGGTCGCGGACCGCGCAGGCGTCTCCGACGGCGGCGCGGCCAGTCCCGCGCTTTCGCCGCGCGGGGAAAAGACGCGGGCGCGCCCGCTCATGTTCATGGGTGATTTCATTTCTCGATCCCCGCTTTCCTGGCCTGCTCTCCAAGCGTGGTCGGCCCCTTGGCGCCCATGGATTTGACGCGGCCGGTCTGCGAGCCGGGCTTGGCCTTGCCCGCCTTGATGTCGTCGAGAACCTTGACGACGTTTTCGGGCGTCAGGTCTTCGTAAAAATCGTCGCCGTTGTGCTGGAACACTGGCGCGTTGACGCAAGCGCCGAGGCATTCGACGTCGGACAAATGAAACTCGCCGTCCGGCGTGGTTTCGCCGAGATGGATGCCGAGATGCTTTTCGCACGCGCGCACCACCTCGCCCGAGCCCGCCAGCCAGCACGGCGTGGTGGTGCAGAACTGGATGTGGTGCTTGCCCTTGGGGCTAAGGTTGTACATCGTGTAGAACGTCGCGACTTCGAAGACCTTGACGCGCGGCATGTCGAGGATGCGCGCGATCTCTTCCATCGCCGCTTCTGGAATCCAGCCGTCGTGCTGCTCCTGCGCGAGGGTCAAAAGCGCCATCACCGCGCTGGCCTGACGGCCCTTCGGGTATTTGGCGATATGCTTTTCGACCTTGGCCATGTTCTCTTTGGAGAACTTGAAGTCTTTCGGCTGTTCGAAATCGACTTTATGCGACACTGCGGACATTGATCACCTCCCCGCCACGCCGCATTTATTGCGGCGTCCATATAGATTCCGGAACAAGTCCGGCATGGCGTCCAATATAGAACTGTTCATCGGTCAATCTCCCCGAAAACGATATCCAGCGATCCGATGATCGCCACGACGTCGGCCAGCATGTGGCCGCGGCTCATGAAATCCAGCCCCTGCAGGTGCGCGAAGCCGGGCGCGCGGATGTGGCAGCGGTAGGGCTTGTTGCTGCCGTCCGCCACCAGATAGACGCCGAATTCGCCCTTCGGCGCCTCGACGACGGAATAGGTTTCGCCCGCGGGCACGTGATAACCCTCGGTATAAAGCTTGAAGTGGTGGATCAGCGCTTCCATCGAGTTTTTCATGTCGGCGCGGCGCGGCGGAGAAATCTTGTGGTCGTCCGTCAGCACGAGGCCTTCCGGCATTTGCTCGATCGCCTGCTCCATGATGCGGCAGGACTGGCGCATTTCCTCCATCCGCACGAGGTAGCGCGCGTAGCAGTCGCCGGTTTTGCCCACCGGCACGTCGAAGTCCATCTTGTCATACACGTCGTAGGGCTGCGACTTGCGCAAGTCCCACGCCACGCCGGAAGCGCGCAGCATCGGGCCGGAGAAGCTCCAATCCAGCGCTTCTTCTTTGGTGACGATGCCGATGTCGACCATGCGCTGCTTGAAGATGCGGTTTTCGGTCAGCAGGGTCTCGGTGTCGTCGACGAAATGCTTGAAGTTCTCGACGAACTTCGCCATGTCCTCCAGCAAACCGTCCGGCAAGTCCTGATGGACGCCGCCGGGGCGGAAATAGTTGGCGTGCAGGCGCGCGCCGCAGACGCGCTCGTAAAATTCCATCATCCGCTCGCGCTCTTCGAAACCCCACAGCGCGGGGGTGATGCCGCCGATGTCGAGCACGCCGGTGGTGATGCTGAGGACGTGGTTCAAGAGACGCCCCAGTTCCGCGAACAGCACGCGGATATATTGCGCGCGGAGCGGCGCTTCGATCCTGAGCAGTTTTTCAACCGCCAAGGCGAAAGCATGTTCCTGATTCATCGTGCCGACATAGTCGAGACGGTCGAAATACGGGATGGCCTGCAGGTAGGTCTTGTTCTCGATCAGCTTTTCGGTGCCGCGGTGCAAAAGGCCGATGTGCGGGTCGGCGCGCTCGATCACCTCGCCGTCCATTTCGAGGATGAGGCGCAGAACGCCGTGCGCCGCGGGGTGCTGCGGACCGAGGTTGATCGTATAAGTGTTTTTCTTTTCGGGGATGATGTCGGTCATTTCACGCCCACTTTCTGCTTCACGGCCTTCTCATCGCCCGGAAGCTGCACGGTCGTCATGCCTTCCCACGGGCTGATGAAGTCGAAATTGCGGTAGTCCTGCGTGAGTTCCACCGGCTCCTGCACGATGCGCTGCTTTTCCTCGTCGTAACGCAGCTCGACGAAGCCGGTCAGCGGGAAGTCTTTGCGCAACGGATGGCCTTCGAAGCCGTAGTCGGTGAGGATGCGGCGCATGTCGGGGTGGCTCTTGAACGGCACGCCGTAAAGGTCCCATATCTCGCGCTCGTACCAGCCCGCGCCGCTGTAAAGATCGGTCACGCTGTCGACGGTCTGGTCCTCGCCGACCATCACGATCACGCGGACGCGGTGGTTGTGCGTCAGGCTGAGGAGATTGTAAACGACGTCGAAACGCTCCGCGCGGTCGGGATAGTCAGCGCCGCTGACGTTCATGAGCTGCTGGCAGGCGCATTTCTCGTTCGTCTTTAAAAAATTGATGAGGTCGTGCAGCGTGTCGCGGCGGATGGTGATGGCGAGCTCGCCCAGCGCGATGTCCTGCTTGATGATGACCTTGCCGTAGACGGAGGCGATATGCTCGGCCAATACGGCGAGTTTGCCCGTCGCCTTGTTTTCGGCGCTGTTCTCGTTCGCTTCGGTCATGTGCGCATCAGCCTTCTCTCGCCGCGCTGGATTTTCTTTTGCAGTTGCAGAATGCCGTAGACCAGCGCCTCGGCGGTCGGCGGGCAGCCGGGCACATATATGTCGACGGGCACGATGCGGTCGCAGCCGCGCACCACGGAATAGGAATAATGATAATAGCCGCCGCCGTTGGCGCAGGAGCCCATCGAGATGACCCAGCGCGGCTCGGCCATCTGGTCGTAGACCTTGCGGAGCGCGGGCGCCATCTTGTTGGTCAGCGTGCCGGCGACGATCATCACGTCCGACTGGCGCGGGCTGGGGCGCGGAATGACGCCGAAGCGGTCGAGATCGTAGCGGCTCATGTAGGCGTGGATCATTTCGACGGCGCAACAAGCGAGGCCGAAGGTCATCGGCCACATCGAGCCCGCGCGCGCCCAGTTGAACAGGTCGTCGGCCTTGGCGACAAGGAAGCCTTTGTCCTTGATCTCCTCCGGTGGCGCCTGCACCGTCTTCGGCAATTGCGTGATGTTGTATTTTTCCATTATTTATTCCCGGTACCTTTTATTCCCAGTCCAGCGCGCCTTTGCGCCATTCATATATAAAGCCGACCGTCAGCACGCCCAGAAACGCCACCATCGACCAGAAGCCGAATACGCCGGTCTTGCCGAGCGAGATCGCCCACGGGAACAGGAACGCGATTTCAAGGTCGAAGATGATGAACAGGATGGAGACAAGATAAAACCGCACGTCGAACTTCGCGCGCGCGTCGCCGAACGGTGGGAAGCCGCATTCGTAGGCGGAGTCTTTTTCGCCGTAGGGTTTTTGTTTCGAGACGAGCCATGAGGCCGCCACCATGAAGATCGCCAGACCAACGGCGATGCCGAGGAAAACGACGATCGGAAAATATTGCGCCAAAAGTTGTGTGGCCATAGGGATAAAGCCTTTCACGGGGAAGGACGGAATCGTGACGATCAGGAATCGTTAGGAAACAATATTGCCGATTTAAAGGCCTACGTCAAATAGCTTTATGTTTGAAATGTATAGACTTTTTGAGTCCAGAATGAGAACCGGATCAATAATGGCGCGAGTGAAGGGACTTGAACCCTCGGCCTCCTGCGTGACAGGCAGGCGCTCTAACCAGCTGAGCTACACCCGCTAATCATTATTGCGGCTCTTGTTATGACGAAATTTTATCATTCCGTCAATCGGTAAATGAGAACTTGTCAAAAATTCCAGAATACGGAATTTCTCCCGTGAAATTATATACTTGTCCAATATTCGCTCTTCTGGCATCGTCAAAGGCATGAAGAAGACGACAATTGGGGCCATATCCGTTATTTCCTGTTTCGCCGCGCTGGCCGGCCTTTCCGCCTGCGCGCCGCAGACCATGCAGAAAACACAGGATTTCTTTAACAATATCCCTATTTTCAGTGATCTGCGCGGCTATGTACCCAAATATACGCCGCCTCCCGCGCCCGCTCCCGCGCCCGCTCCGGCGCCTGTGGCAGCGCCCGCGCCTGCTGCTGCGCCTGCTCCGGCGCCAATTCCTCTTGCGCCGCCCAAAGCCGCGAAAAAGGCCGACAAGAACGACGGCATGATTATTCCGGACATCCGTCCCCTGCCGCCGGCGCGCAAGCTGCCGAAGCATGTGCATGAAGACCTGCTGGACGGTTCGTAATTTATTTTCATAACCTATAAACGCGATATTTGCAGCCTTCGGCAATAACCCGCTACGCAATCAGCCTTTTTTTTACTTTTTTTAGATAGTCTGCTGGTAAGGCTCCCTGTTTTCAGGCAGAGGGCCGCCGCGTCACAACAAGGGAACGCCGCTTCTAAAGACATGACTCCGTCCATCAAAGCACTCAACTTCTACCGCAACATCAAGGGCCGCTGGGCGCTGATGCTGTTTTTCTTCAAGTGGGACGCCGACTACCGCAAGGACCTGCTGACCACGATACTGACCTTCGTCGTGCTCATCTACGAGGTCGTCTCGTGGATGACGATCGCCGACATCATCGCCGCGATGGTCGACGCGGGCATCATCTACATCCAGCTCGGCGGCGACATGACCGTCATCCCCTCGGACTACCGCCCTTCGCATGGCGGCGTGCCCTATACGACCGCGCTCAGCCACCACATCGCCTTTCACGAGCTGAGCGTCCCGATGGCCGAGGTGCTGCCCGCGCCGGTGGAGGACGAACTGGGCTTTTGCAATCCGGTCAACGCGATCAAGACCTGCAAGGAGAGCCCGCTGGTCAGCGACCGCGTCGACGACGCGCTGATGCTGCGCGAGAAAATGCCGTGGCGCGAGGACAACACGCCGATCAACTTCATCTTCTCGCGGCACCAATTGAGGTATATCGCCATCCGCGTGCTGAACAGGCTGCAGCACACCACCAACGGCAAGCTGCTGGCCTTTCAGGACATGGCGGACGCGATCGCCGATCCGGAGCGCACCGTCACCCTGCGCAAGGCCTATTATTACGACGGGCTGATGACGGTGGAGGCCTTCCGCAGCCGCATCTTCCGCGGCAACCTGCAGCATGAGACGGAGGTCTTCACCGACCTCACCAGCTATTTTCCGGTGAACCGGGAGATGAAGGACGACGAGAGCTTTTTGCGCTTCCGCCCCGACATGCTGAAGCGCGCCTCGCTGCACATCGGCATCACCAGCCTCCTGCTGACCGAGAACAACCGCGTCGCCCTGCTCTATCAGGGCTCGACCAAGGCCGTGGGCGCGCACGAGGTCTGCCTCGGCGGCTCGGGCTCGCTCGAATACGCCGACATCAAGCGCGCCGGCAACCCCGCCGATTTCCGCGAGCTGGCGGCCTGGGCCATGGCGCGCGAGGTCTGCGAGGAGACCGGCATGATGGAATCGATCGACGAGGCCTATGCCAACACCATCGTCACGGGCTTCTTCCGCTGGATCGACCGCTGCGGCCTGCCGGAGTTCGTCGGCCTGACGCGCGCCGGCACCGTGCCCTACGCGCAGGACCGCGCCATCGACGGCGACGAGGTCATCCACTTCGAGGAAGTGCCGATCAACGTCGACGGGCCGGAGGACTTCCCCGCCGTGATGGACTATATCCGCACCAACGGCATCTGCGTCTCACTCTCCTCGCTCATGGCGCTGCACCGGATGACGGTGATCGCCGGCTACGGCGCGAAAGACGCCACCGACGAACAGAAGCAGATCTACCAGCGCGTCTCGAGCTTCATCAAGGGGCGCTAGCCCATGTCCCCGCTCGTCAAACTCCTCAACATCTACCGCAATCTCAAAGGCCGCTGGGAGCTGCTGGTGTTTTTCTTCAAATGGGACTCCGACTACCGCAAGGACCTCAACACCACCATCCTCACCTTCGGCGTGCTGTTTTACGAGATCTGGGCCTGGACCACGATCTACGACATCATCGCCGCCATCGTGGACGCGGGCATCATCGCCATCCAGCTCGGCGGCGACCTGACCGTCATTCCGTCCGACTACCGCCCGTCGCACCGCGGCATCCCCTATACGACGACCGTCAGCACGCACGTCTCGCACGACGAGCTGAGCATCCCGATGGCCGAAATCCTGCCCACGCCGGCGGAGGACGCGCTGGGCTTTTGCAATCCGGTCAATGCGGTCAAGACCTGCAACGACAGCCCGCTCTCCAGCGACCGCGTCGACGACGCGCTGATGCTGCGCGAAAAAATGCCGTGGCGCGAGAACGCGGAGCCGATGAGCTTCATCTATTCGCGGCACCAATTGAGGTATATCGCCATCCGCGTCCTCAACAAGCGCCAGCACACGACCAACGGCACGCTGCTGGCCTTTCAGGGCAGCGCCGCCGCGCTGGTGGACGAAACGCAGCCGCTCGCCGTGCGCAAGGCGCGCTATTTCGACAGCCTGCTGACGATGGAAGCCTTCCGCAGCCGCATCTTCCGCGGCAACCTGCAGCATGAAACCGAAGTCTACACCGACCTCACCACCTATTTTCCCGTGCACAGGGAGAGAACCGACGGCAGGCACTTCCTGCGCTTCCGGCCGGACTTCGCGACGCGCACCTCGCAGCATATCGGCATCACCAGCCTCCTGCTGACCGAGAACAACCGCGTCGCGCTACTCTATCAGGGCTCGACCAACGCCATCGGCGCGAACATGGTCTGCCTCGGCGGCTCGGGCTCGATGTCCTACGCCGACATGGCGCGCGCGGGATCCCCGGAGGATTTCCGCGACCTGCTCGCCTACAGCATGGCGCGCGAGGTCTGCGAGGAGACCGGCATGAAGAAATGGTTCGACGAGATCCGCGCCAACACCATCGTCACCGGCTTCTTCCGCTGGATCGACCGCAGCGGCAAGCCGGAATTCATCGGCCTGACGCGCGCGGGCAAAGTGCCCTTCTCGAAACAACGCTCCATCGACGGCGACGAGACCGTCCGCTTCGAGGAAGTGCCCGTGCCGGTGAACAGGCCCGAGGACTTCAAGGACGTGCTCGCCTACCTACTCGAGAACCACATCCACACCGCGCTCTCCTCGCTCATGGCGCTCTACCGGATGACGGTGATCGCGGACTACGGCGCGGAGAGCGCTACGGCGGAACAGAAAAAAATCTACCGGCGCGTCGCGGATTTTCTCGCCGGTAAATAGCTTATATACCGGACATATTCGTTTCCATATCGCATTTACAAAAACATTGCGCCGCGCGGCTGATTTTGCTAATTTCCCTATTCATTCAAAATAAAGCCGCACACCAAGAAGGACACCTCATGGGCATTTTCAAAGATTACTTCAAGATCGGCAAGACGGCGCCGCCGGAGGAATTCCTCAAGACCTACAAAAGCAAGGCGAAGAATACCGATTACAACAACAACGCCAGCGACATGATCGCCGGCGCGCTGAAAGCCTTCGGCGAAGGCCAGCCCACCAACGTGCAGGCCATCCTCTCCCATGTGCAGGAGCTGGAAAGCTACAACTACAGCAACATGGCCACGCGCGTCCTCAGCCAGCTGCCCGAAAAATTCGGCGGCAAGGACAAGGACCTCGAAATGGCGCTCGCCGAACTGCCGGAGAAGGACAGAAAGGATTTCCTCAGCAAGGCGCTCTATACCGCCGTCAACTACCGCATCGGCGACGACAAGTTCTGCGAGCTGCTGCTGAAGGCGGGCGCGGACGCCAACTACGCCGTCGGCGGACACGCGGGCATCATGCTCGTGGTCGCCACCTGCAACCAGCAATCCATGAACGTGATCAAGCTGCTGCACGAACACGGCGCGAGCTTCGACGACGCGCTGATGACCATGCACTGCCAGAACAGAAGGAACGACGACATCGAACGCCTGAAGTTCTTCCAGCAAAAGCTGACCGGCGCCGCGGAGCAAAAGCCCGCCGGGCTGGCCTCGCCCGACCTGCAGTCGGACGACGTGCGCGTGCTGCTGGCGGAAATCCTCGAGCAGATGAAAGAAATCACCAAACGCCTGCCGCCCCTGCCGGAAGACCAACAGGACGCCGCGCAGCCGAAGATCAAAAAGCCGGATGTGGGCAAGGGGTATCCGAAGCTGTAAATTCGCAAAGCCTGCGCAGATCAAAGCCCGCGCAAACGCGCGGCTTTCGTTCTATGCCTCAGGTTCGGGTATTTTAGCGAAGGCGCCCTGCCACACCTGAAACATGAGGCTGAAAGCCTTCTGCACCTTGCTCTGGAGTTCCTTGTCCGCATAGAGCGGCTGATCCAAAAGATGCTCGTCGATCATCTGCAGAATGATATAGGCCGTATGCCCCATCTCGTGATAGAGATCATCCGTCATCGGGGCTGCTTTTTTCGCCGTTTGTTTTTTGACTGCTTTCTTTTTTGTCGCTGTCTTTTTCGCCGTGCGCGGTTTTGCTTTTGCCATGGTAGTTTTTGCCCTTTTACAAAGCTGATAACGAATATTTAAAAGAAAAAACTGGTGGGCGCTGAGAGACTCGAACTCCCGACATTCTCGGTGTAAACGAGACGCTCTACCAACTGAGCTAAGCGCCCTTGTCCGTGTGTCAATCTACGCGGAAAAGGATGGTGGGCGGTATAGGAATCGAACCTACGGCCCCACCCGTGTGAAGGGTATGCTCTACCGCTGAGCTAACCGCCCGTTAAAACGAAACCCAAGGTATTCAATCCGCCGCTTTCTGTCAAGCCGCAAAAAAAAGGCCAACCCCTTGAAGGGCTGGCCTTTTTTGAAACAGGGAAAAGCTGAGGTCAGCTGTTCACAGCTTCCTTCAGCTCTTTGCCGGGCGTGAACTTCACGCGGTTGGCGGCGGCGATCTTGATGGTTTCGCCGGTGCGCGGATTGCGGCCGGTGCTGGCGGCGCGGCGCGCGGTCTTGAACGTGCCGAAACCGACGAAGCGGGCTTCGCCGCCGTTCTTCAGTTCAGCGCCGATGCCTTCGAACGCGAGATCGACGATCTCGGTGATCTGCGTCTTGGAAATGTCGCTCTGGGCTTTGCTCGCAATGAAGTCGACGAGTTCGTTCTTGTTCATGGGGGAATCTCCTCCTCAGTAAGGGTTGCTATACCGATATAATGCGCCTTATGAGCGAATTCTCAATGGTGAATCACGTCTTTGTCCTTATTTTCCGCGGCTCTTGACGTAACATCGACCTCGACATTCTCGTCCAGCGGCTTGGGCATTTCGAGCAGGGCATGTTCCAGAACTTCGCTGAAGTTCTGCACCGGCACGATTTCCAGACCTTTCTTGACGTTGTCGGGAATTTCCGCCAGATCCTTCACATTATCCTTTGGAATCATGACCTTTACGACGCCACCCCGAAGTGCCGCGAGAAGTTTCTCCTTGAGACCGCCGATCGGCAGCGCGTTGCCCACCAGATCGACCTCGCCGGTCATGGCGATGTCTTTATGGATAGGAATGCCCGTGAGCGCGGAAACGATCGAAGTTACCATAGCGAGGCCGGCAGACGGGCCGTCCTTGGGCGTCGCGCCTTCCGGCACGTGGATGTGCACGCCGACCGATTCGAAGATGTCCGGCTTGAGGCCGATGTCGCTGGCGCGCGAGCGCACCAGCATTTCCGCGACCTGAATGGACTCTTTCATCACATCGCCGAGCTTGCCGGTCATGGTGACCTTGCCGCCGCCCTTGCCGCCGGCGGGAACCGTGACGGCTTCGATCTGCAGCAGCTCGCCGCCGACTTCCGTCCAGGCGAGCCCCGTGACGCAGCCCACGCGGTCCTGCTCGTCCGCCACGCCGTAGCGGAAACGCTGCACGCCCGCGTATTTGCCGATGTTTTTCGGCGTCATGACGATGGAGGTCTTCTTGCCGAGCATGATTTCGCGGATCGCCTTGCGCGCGAGGTTGGAAATCTCGCGCTCGAGGTTGCGCACGCCCGCCTCGCGCGTGTAGTAGCGGATCAGGTGGCGCAAGGCCGCGTCGTTGATGGAGAACTCGCCCTTCTTGAGGCCGTTCGCCTCCATCTGTTTGCTGATCAGGTGGCGCTTGGCGATTTCGATCTTCTCGTCCTCGGTGTAGCCGGGGATGCGGATCACTTCCATGCGGTCGAGCAGCGGACGCGGCACGTCGAGCGTGTTCGCCGTGCAGATGAACATCACGTCGGAGAGGTTGTAGTCGACTTCGAGGTAATGGTCGTTGAAGGTGTTGTTCTGCTCGGGATCGAGCACCTCGAGCAGCGCCGACGACGGATCGCCGCGCCAGTCCTGCCCCAGTTTGTCGATCTCGTCGAGCAGGAACAACGGGTTGGTCGTTTTGGCCTTTTTCATGCCGCTGATGATCTTGCCCGGCATGGAGCCGATGTAGGTCCTGCGGTGGCCGCGGATCTCGGATTCGTCGCGCACCCCGCCCAGCGACATGCGCACGAAGTTGCGGTTGGTCGCGCGGGCGATGGATTTGCCGAGCGACGTCTTGCCGACGCCCGGCGGGCCGACGAGGCACAAAATCGGCCCCTTGACCTTGTTGCCGGCGCGCAGCTGCACCGCGAGATATTCGAGGATGCGTTCCTTGACCTTTTTCAGGCCGTAATGGTCTTTTTCAAGAATTTGTTCGGCGATCTTGAGGTCTTTCGACGTCTTGGAGCGCTTATTCCACGGCAGCGACACCATCCAGTCGAGATAATTGCGCACCACCGTCGCCTCGGCCGACATCGGCCCCATCTGACGGAGCTTTTTCATCTCGGCGTCGCACTTGGCGCGCGCCTCCTTGCTCATGCGGGCCTTTTTGATCTTCTCTTCGAGATCGGTGAGTTCGTCCGCGCCCTCTTCGCCCTCGTTGAGTTCCTTCTGGATGGCCTTCATCTGCTCGTTGAGGTAGTACTCGCGCTGGGTCTTCTCCATCTGGCGCTTGACGCGGCCGCGCACGCGCTTTTCGACTTCCAGCACGCCGATCTCGCCTTCCATGTAGCCGAAGATCTTCTCCAGCCGCTGGGCGACGTCCGCCGTCTCCAGCAGCTTCTGGCGCTCGGAGATTTTCAAGGACAGATAGGAGGCGACCGTGTCCGCCAGCTTCTCGGCGTCCTCGATCTGGCCGACGGAGGAAATGATCTCCGGCGGTATCTTCTTGTTCAGCTTCACGTACTGCTCGAACTGGGCGATGCAGGTGCGCATCAGCACCGTCGCCGAATCGCCGCTGACCGGCGACTCGGGCAGGGCCGCGGTATAGGCCTCGAAATAATCCGTCTTGTCCGTGTAGTTGGTGATGCGGATGCGGTTTTGCCCCTCGACCAGCACCTTGACCGTGCCGTCGGGCAGTTTGAGCAGCTGCAGCACCACGCCGAGCGTGCCGACGTCGTAAAGGTCGCCCGGCGTCGGATCGTCCTGCTGCGGCGCCTTTTGCGTGACCAGCACGATCTGCTTGCCGGCCTGCATCGCGCTTTCGAGAGCGCGCACCGACTTGTCCCGTCCGACGAACAGAGGCACGATCATATGCGGGAAAACCACGATGTCCCGCAAGGGCAATACCGGATACTTTGTGCCTGCTGTGTCTTGTGCTTCTGTCATGTGCTTCCTTTTCTGGTTATCTTTGTATTATACCACGCAATTATGCGCCCTGATTTCTTTAAAATTAGACAACGCTAATTTACGAAATAATATCAATTCTACCCGCGTAAGACGGACACGATATTTGCATTTTTTCTAAAATTGTAAAGCCTTATGCGGCTTTCTTATCATTATTGTCGAAGGGCTGACGCTCGACGATTTGGTCGATCAGGCCGAAGGCCTTGGCGTCTTCCGCCGACATAAAGTTATCCCGTTCAAGGGCATCTTCGATGGCCTTGATCTTCTGGCCGGTGTGCTTGACATAGATGCCGTTCAAGCGGCGGCGCAGGCTCAGAATTTCCTTGGCCTGAATTTCGATATCGGTCGCCTGACCTTGCGCGCCGCCCGAGGGCTGGTGCACCATAATACGCGAATTGGGCAGGCTGTAGCGCTTACCGGGGGCGCCCGCCGCCAGCAGCAGCGAACCCATCGAGCAGGCCTGCCCGATGCAGACCGTGGCGACGTCCGGCTTGACATATTGCATGGTGTCGTACATGGCGAGGCCCGAGGTCACCACGCCGCCCGGAGAGTTGATATAAAGGTAAATGTCGCGCTTCGGGTTTTCAGATTCCAGAAACAGCAGCTGGGCGCAAATCAGCGCCGACATATGGTCTTCCACCTGCCCCGAGAGGAAGATGATCCGCTCCTTCAGCAGGCGCGAATAGATATCGTAGGAGCGCTCGCCGCGCGCCGTCTGTTCGATAACCATCGGTATCAGCAGGCTTGCCTGTTCTGGAATATGCGTCATAAGTCCCCCTGGGTCTAAAACTATAAAGTGACCGATCATCTCTGACCGGCCACTTTATATTAGCAAGCTTGAAAGGGTAGTTTAAAGGACTTTTTTTTACTGCCCGAAACGGCGCTGGGCAGGCTTGGTATCGTCGTTGGAAGCCTTGCTTGCCTTGGCTTCGGCAGCCTTGACAGCTTTCAGCTCTTCCGTCCAGAACTCGGGGCGCTGGGACAGTTCGACGATGGCTTCCGCGCGGCGGCGTTCGCCGATGCCGTCCTGGTCAGCCGTGCCGAGGAACATTTCTTTCAGTTCCGCCGTCGGCTTGCCGACAACGTCTGCGTCTCTCTTGTCCTGAGCGGCTTTGAGGAACGCATCCGCCGAAGCCTCGAACGGAGCTTTTTTGCCGCCATTCGCGCCTTCGTAGATTTTTTCGATGAAGCCCATTTTCTTGGCTTGATCGGCCGTCAGCCAGGTGTCCTTGGCGCAGATCAGGTCCCAGAACTTTTCGTTCAGGCCGATGTGACGGATGTAAACAGCCTTCATGTCTTCGAACAGACGGCGTGTCACTTCGAGGCTGATTTCCTGTTCGGAAAGCTTGCCTTGCGTGCCGCTGGCGATCGAGTGGATCATGAGCTTCGCGTTTTTGGACATCATGCGCTTGTCGCCGCCGGCCATCAGGATCGAACCCATGGAGGCTTGCAGGCCAAGACCAACCGTCGTGATCGGTGCGCTGATCGAGCGCATCACGTCATAGATCGCGGTGCCGTCGATGACGGAGCCGCCGGGGGAGTTGATCAGCATGTCGATGTTCTTGTCTTTGTCGTCGAACGCGAGGAAGCGCAGCTGGGCCATGACGACCGCGGCCATCGCCGGTTCAACCTGACCGTTCACCATCACGATGCGCTCTTTCAAAAGCAGCGAGAAGATATCGTAACCGGTGCCGTCTTTACCGCGCACGGAAGGAACCATGACGCCGGCAGCTTCCGCGGCCTTCGTTGCTTCGTCAATCATCTCGGGGGTGTAGACCGCCTTCATTTGGCGGACCAGATCGGCGCGTTCTTGCTCTCTTGTAAAATCTTGTTTCATCTCGTAGGGCCTTTCTTGCTCGTGTTGTTCTTAGTAGTTTCTCGCTCGTTCAGTCATAATTGAAGTATTTTTGTAGTCTTTTTTTTAGTTCTTACTTTTCGTCATGACTTTTTGAAGCTTTTTTACTCGGCTTTTTTGCAGCATCCGCTTTCTTCGGCGACTCCTGCTCGGCAGCCTTCGTTAATTGCTCAATATCGACTTGACGTATTTCTATATTACAACTTTCCAGAACGAAGTCAACCACTTTGTCTTCGTAAAGTGGCGCCCGCAGCCCCTCGAGGGCTTGCTGATTTTGTTGATAGAATTCAAATACTTGGCGTTCCTTTCCAGGGTAGCGGCGGGCTTCGTTAATCACCGCCTGCTGCATTTCTTCGTTGGTGACTTCTATTTTATTGATTCGGCCGATTTCGGCGAGAACCAACCCCAGCTTGACGCGGCGGCCGGCGATATCGCGGTATTCGGCTTTTTCCTCTTCGGAGCCGTGCTGGTGGTCGTGGCTGTGGTGGTGCTCGTGATCGTGCATCAGCTGGTTCCAGATGCCTTCGAATTCGGCTTCGACCATGCCCGCGGGCACGGCGAAATCATGCGCTTCGTCGAGCGCGTCGAGCAGGCCGCGCTTCACGTTGACGCGCGCGATCTGGTCGTATTCGCTCTGCATTTGCTTCTCGATGACTTCTTCCAGCTTGGAGAGGTCTTCGAAGCCCATGCTCTTGGCGAATTCGTCGTCGACCTTCGCTTCGGTGGGAGCGCGCAGTTCCTTCACGTCCACTTCAAACACCGCCGCAACGCCGCGCAGTTTTTCCTCGCCGTAATTTTCAGGGAAGGTCACCTTCACCGTTTTGTGGTCGCCGACCTTGGCGCCGACGAGCTGGTCTTCGAACGTGTCGATGAAGCTCTTGGAGCCGAGCTCGAGCGGGAAGCCCTCGCCCTTCATGCCGGGGAACGGTTTGCCGTCGACCGTGCCGTCGAAGTCGATGACGAGGATGTCGCCGGTCTTCGCCGCGCGGTTTTCTTCAACCTTTTCGGAGCCTTTGTTGCCGGAGGCGATGCGCTTCAGCGTTTCCTTGACCGCCTTCGCGTCGGGCTTGGCGGTCAGCTTTTCCAGCTTGATGGACTTGAGGTCGGCCAGCTTGATTTCCGGCAGCAGCTCGACGGCCATCGTGTATTCGAGGCCGTCTTTTTCGTCGAAGGTCTTCACTTCGATTTTCGGGCGCATGGCGGGGCGCAGTTCATTTTCGTTGATCGCCTTGATCGAGCTGTCGCTGACGGCGACTTCGAGCACCTCGCCCATCACGGCCTTGCCGTATTTCGATTTCAGCAGCGCGAGCGGCGCCTTGCCGGGGCGGAAGCCCGGAAGATTGGCGGTCTTGCCGATTTCCTTCAGACGCTCGTTGATCTTCTCGTCGATCTCGGCGCCCGTCATCTTGACGGTGTATTCGTGCTTGAGGTCTTCTTTTTTTGTCTGTGTGATCTGCATCGGAGTAGCCTTCTTCTCGGTTATATATAATGTCACTTCGCCTGCGGACTCGCGTCCGCATCCGGTGGGCATCTATGGTGCGGGCGGAGGGATTTGAACCCACACACCTTGCGGCACTGGAACCTAAATCCAGCGCGTCTACCAATTCCGCCACGCCCGCCAAGCTAGAAGCCGTACTTATAGAAAAAATGCCTTTTTAGCGCAATATGTTTGTTTGCTGTATTTTATATATTACGTAAATCAATGCGCGGCAGGCGCGCGTCGGAACGCTTCCGGCGTCTGCCGGCGCGGCGAACACGCAGGGCGTCACGGCGCCTCGCCGACCGCCTTCTCCTGCCTGGCAAGTACTGAAAGCATCCTGGTCTTGTCGTTCGACGACAGGTTCGGGTCGTTCTTGATGGTGTTGGCCATTTGCCTGAACTTGTCGGCTGTCGACAGGCCGGCGTTGCTCAGGATGCCTGACAGTGCGCTCTGCAGTTGCGGCGATGCCGTGGTCACGCCCGTCGTCAGGTTTGCGGAGATGTTCTTCACCTGCCGGGGGTTGAGGGGTGGAAGGCGCAACGCAAGCCGCAGATCACCGACCGCTGCAGATACTCCTGATCGAGGACAGCGACACGGACGCCCATCTCGTCGAGCTGGCCGTGCGCAAACACATGCAGGGCGCGCAGCTTTCGCGCGTCTCCACGCTGGCGGAAGGCAAAAGCGTTCTGGAGGAGCAGGACGTGGACGCCCTGCTGCTGGATCTCAACCTGCCGGACAGCGCGGGGCCGGAAGACACCTACGCGCAATTCAGGGAATGGATGAACGGGCGGCCCGTCATCATCATGACCGGCCTGCAGGACCGCCGTCTGGCGCGGCGCATGGTGTGTGAGGGCGCGGCGGACTTCCTCAACAAGGACATCATCTTCGCCAATCCGAAAATCATTCACAACGCCATCGATTTCTCGATCGAAAGGCACGCCGCCACCCGCAAACTCGCCGCCGAAAAGGAGCAGGCGCAGAAGGACTCGAAAGAAAAAGACAACCTGCTTAGCTGCTTTATGGGCGGCTATTCGGTCAACAGGTAAGACGGTCATGTTGCCACCGCAGCTCCCGCGCTTTGAAAATATCATTTCGCCGCCGCCGCCCGACGGCGCGGCGCCGCTCAAGGACTACCTGAAATTCATTCTGGAGGCCATCGCCGACCCCGTGATCGTGGTCGACGAACACAGGCGGGTCCGTCTGGCAAATGCCGCGGCCGAAAATATGCTGGGCTATAGAGAGGAAGATCTGGCTGGACAGGGCGTCCACGTTCTGCTGCCGGAATCGACCTTTATCAGCAATCTGGAAGACTGCAGCACGCCGATCAAGACGCAGGCGCGGCACAAAAACGGCAATGTCATTCCGGTCGAGCTCTCCCGCACGAAAATGAAAAATGACGGCACCCACTCCTGCATCTGCGTCATCCGCGACATAACGGCGCGCGAAAAAGCGGAAAAGCAGAAGCAGCTGCTGCTGCAGGAACTGGAGGTCAGCAACCGCAACCTTGACGACTTCGCCCATCTCGTCTCCCACGACCTGCGCGAACCCCTGCGCGGGCTGCAAAGCTTCGCCCGCCTGCTGATGGAAGACAAGGACCACCCGCTTCACGGCGAGCATCGGGAGAAGCTGCAGACCATTCTCCACACGGCCCAAAGGATGGGCGAGCTGCTCGACGCGCTGCTGTATTATTCCCGTCTGGAAAAGACGGGACTCTCCATCGGCAAGACGGACATCAACAGGGTCGTGAAAGCCGTTCTCGATATTTGCGCCATCAAGATACGCGAGGCCGAGGCGGTCGTCGATATTCCGCATCCGCTACCCGTCATCGTCTGCGACCGCATCAGGATCACGGAAGTTTTCTACAACCTGATCGGCAACGCCCTCAAATACTGCCAAAGCAAGGGCAACAGGATCGAGATCGGCGTGAGGCACGGCCATCACCGCGCGGGCGGAGAGCCGGCCTTTTACGTCAGGGACCACGGCATCGGCATTCCCGAGAAGCAGCTGGAGACCATATTCAAGATTTTCAAGCGCCTGCATCCGCGCGACGCCTACGGCGGCGGCACCGGCTCGGGGCTGGCCATCGTCCAGAAAATCATCCACCAGCACGACGGACGGATATGGGCGGAATCGGAGGGCGAAGGCAAAGGCACGACGTTTTATTTCACGATTCCCCAGAAAAACGGAAATCCCGCCGCGTTTTGACGGATGAGCGCAACAACAAAAGCCGGAGCAGGACAATGATGACGGAAACCGTTTTTTTCGAAATGCAGCCCCAGGAATCGGAGATTCTGCTCGGCCTTTACGGCGACGTGGACTACGACACGGTCAGGGAAACGCTCAACGCCGACAACGTCGGGCTTTACGGCAACGCGAAGATCGTCTCCACTTTCATTTATTCCGATCTCGGCGCGGACGTGCTCGCGCAAATGCCGCAGCTCGGGCTGATCGCCACGCGCTCGCGGACGTTCGACCACATAGATCTCGACTACTGCCGCGCGCATATGATCGCCGTCATGAACGTGCCCGCCTACGGGGAGAACACGGTGGCGGAGCACGTTTTCGCGCTGCTGCTGTCGCTGACGCGCCACATGCCGCAGGCGATCCGCCAGACGAAGGAAGGCGAGTTCTCCCTGCAAGGTCTGCGCGGCGACGACCTGCGCGGCAAGACCATGGGCGTCATCGGCACCGGCGCGATCGGTCTCCACACCGCCGCCATCGCCAAAGGCTTCGGCATGACAGTCCTCGCCAACGACCTGCAGCCGAAAATGGACATGGGCGTCAAACTGGGATTTTCCTACACGGGGCTGGACGACCTTTTGAAAAAATCCGACGTCATATCCCTGCATGTCGCGGACACGCCCGCCGCGGAAAGGCTCCTCGCCGAGCGGGAATTTTCGCTGATGAAAGACGGCGTCATCGTCATCAACACGGCCTGCAGCCGCGCGATCGACGGCAAGGCCCTGCTGCAGGCGCTTGCGACGGGCAAGGTCGGCGCGGCGGGGCTCGACGTCCTGCCCGACGAGCCGACGATCCGCGAAGAGGCCATTCTGCTGCACGAATCGTCCCTGCGCCACCATGACCCCGAAACCATGCTGGCCGCCCACGCGCTTCTGCGGCACAAGAACGTCATCGTCACGCCGCACTGCGCCTTTTACACCAAAGGAACCGTCACCGACATTTTGCGCAAGACGGGCGAGAACATACAATCCTATCTTGAAAGCCATCCCTCCGCGGCGACCTTCGGCGGGCAGCCGGCGCCTTTGAGCGCGGTCAAATAACAAACCGGACGAATCCGTTATATTGCCCGTCACGCAAACAAAAAAGAAGACCACCGCATGCCCGCTCGTCTGCAACAGGCCGCTTTAGCGGCAGAAAACCCCGTTCCGGCTTATATGGCGTCCAAACGACGCGTCGTGCTTGTAACCGGCGGCACGGGCGGCATCGGCTCCGCCATCTGCAGAAAAATGGCCGACGCGGGCCACACCGTCGCGGCGACCTACCGCAACGCGGAAAAGGCGCGCCGCTGGGAAAAGGAAATGGAGGACGAGGGCTACCTCTTCTGCCTTTACAAATGCGACGTTTCGGATTTCACCCAGTGCCTTGCGACGGCGGAGGAAATCGCCAGCGATCTCGGCCCCGTGCAGGTTCTGGTCAACAACGCGGGCATCACGCGGGACTCCTCCCTGCGCAAGATGACGCGGCAGCAGTGGCGCGAGGTCATCTCGACAGACCTCGACAGCGTCTTCAACATGACGCGCGCCGTCATCAACGACATGGTGGAGAACAAGTTCGGCCGCATCATCAACATTTCCTCCATCAATGGCCAGAAGGGCCAGTTCGGCCAGACCAACTATTCCGCCGCCAAGGCCGGCATGCACGGCTTCACCAAGGCGCTGGCGCAGGAAGTGGCGCCGAAGGGCGTCACCGTCAACACCGTTTCGCCAGGCTATGTCGCGACGGAGATGATCATGTCCGTGGCGGAGGATATCCGCAACAGGATCAAATGCCAGATTCCCGTCGGCCGCTTCGGCACCCCGGAGGACGTCGCGCATGTGGTCTCCTTTCTGGCGGAGAACAACTCGGCGTTCATTACCGGCGCCAACATCGCCGTCAACGGCGGGCATTATATGGATTGAACATGCCTTATCAGGACAACAGCGGCCTTCCCGCAAGCGTGAAAAACCATTTGCCCCTGCACGCGCAGGACATTTACCGTCAGGCCTTCAACAGCGCATGGGAAAAATACGCCCGCGAGGACACGGCGCACCGCGTCGCCTGGGCGGCCGTCAAACTGAAGTACAGAAAAGACTCTCCTCTATGGGTTGAAAAGGAATAGCGGCGTCACTTCTGCAGGACATAAGTCCCCGGCGCGGCGCCGAAGCTGCCGTGGAAAGGCGGCGGCGCGATTTTGTCCTTCGCGGAATGGCGGCGCAGCCAGTCGTGCCATGCCGTCCACCACGAGCCCTGTTCCTGCCGCGCCACGCCGCGCCACGCGTCAGGGTCGATGTAGCGGTCGCCGTGCTTTCTTTCATGCATATGATAGAAGCGGCCCTCGTGGCCCGGCTCGCTGACGATGCCCGCGTTATGGCCGCCGGAGGTCAGGACGAAGGTAACGTCGCCGTCGGTCATCATCTGCACTTTATAGACCGAGCGCCACGGCGCGATGTGGTCTCTCTCCGTGCCGACGGCGAAAACGGGGACGCGAATGTCCTCCGCGGCGATCGACCGCCCTTCGACCTTGAAGCGGCCCTCGGCAAAGTCGTTGTGCAGGAAGAGCTTATCGAGATATTCGCCGTGCATCCTCGCGGGCATGCGCGTGGCATCGGCGTTCCAGGCCGTGAGGTCGAAGGCGTCGCGGCGCAGGCCTTTCAGGTAGTCGTTGACGGCTTTCGACCAGATGAGGTCGTAGGAACGCAGCATCTGGAAAGCGCCCGCCATGTGCCGCGTGTCGAGATAGCCCTGCACGTGCATCAGGTTTTTCAG
This sequence comes from Pseudomonadota bacterium, assembly GCA_021849295.1. Classification (GTDB taxonomy): domain Bacteria; phylum Pseudomonadota; class Alphaproteobacteria; order Micavibrionales; family UBA2020; genus PALSA-926. The sequence goes on from JAJZTA010000002.1 coordinate 90,715, forward strand.
GAAATCCACCTCGCTGTGGGTAACGAAAAGCTCCAGCTCTCCGGCCTCGGTGAAATCCCCCTGCGCGGCGAACAGCGACAGGCTGCGGAGACGGTTGTCGCCCCTTTGCGCCATCGCCGCGGCGGTGATCAGCGCCAGCGTGCCGCCGAGGCAATAGCCCGTCAGGTGGATTTTGGCATTCGGGCATTCCGCCGCAACCGCGTCCATCGCCGCCATGGCGCCGAGGCGGTAATAATCGTCCATGCCGAGACTGCGGTCTTCCGCGGAGGGGTTCTTCCACGACACCATGTAGACGGTATGCCCCTTTTCGACCAGCCATTTGACGAGAGAGTTGTGCGGCGACAAGTCGAGAATGTAATACTTCATGATCCACGCGGGCAGGATCAGGACAGGCTCCTTGTAGACGCTTTTCGTCTGGGGCGCGTAGCGGATCAGCTCGATCAGGCCGTTGCGCAAGACCACTTCGCCCGGCGTGACGGCCAGATTGACGCCGACGCTGAATTTTTCGTCCTCTGCGTCCGGCGTGCCGCCGATCATGTGGCGGAAATCGTGCCAGGCGTTTTGCGTGCCGCGCAAAAGGTTGATGCCGCCGCTGTTCAGGGTCACCGCCGCCAGTTCCGGATTGGTGGCGGGGAAGTTGGCGGGGCACAGCGCGTCCATGACCTGCCGCGCCGCGAAGGACACGAAGCGCTCCTCGTGGTCCTCGAGGCCGGAGACGCCGGTGGTCGCCTGCCGCCACCATTCCTCGACATAAAGAAAGCTTTCGGCGTAAAACCGCCACGGCCAGCGGTCCCATTTTTCGGACTTGAAGCGCGGGTCCACCGCGCAGGTCTCTCCGCGCACGCAGGTCATGCGGTGGATGAAGCCCGGCGTGTGCAACAGGGGATAGATCGCCAGATCCAGCATCTTGCCCGGCGATTGCGCGAGATGGCTGGCCCAGGCGAAATACGACGACGCGACCCCCGCCGGGCTCATGCCCAGCGTGAGCGGCGCCAGTGCGGCCTGCCAGCAGGTATCCATTTCCCTCAGGTAAGGGCTGATGACTTTGTTGTCCATTTTCGCCTCCCGCGCAGGAAACCATATTCCGCGGCGCGGCGCATTGACGTCCGTCAAAAAAAATATTTTTCTCTCCTCTGATAAAAGTCAATTTATTCCGCCTCCGTCTGCCGCATGCTGGCACAAACCATGCGAAGGATGAGTCATGAAGCCTTTGAATCCGGATCACCCGATCGTCGCCGCCGTTGGCAGGGAAGCCTTTCCTTTCGCCACGGATCTCGACTTCGACCCTCTTGTCGCGGCCGCCGCGGACAAGGAGATCGTGATGATCGGCGAGTCGACGCACGGCACCAAGGAATTCTACCGCCTGCGCGCGCAGATCACGCAGCGGCTGATCGTCGAGCACGGCTTCGACACCGTGGCCGTGGAGGCCGACTGGCCGGACGCCTACACCATCCACCGCTACGTCTGCGGCCAGTCCGAAGACGTGAGCGCCGACGAGGCGCTGAACGATTTCGAAAGGTTCCCCACATGGATGTGGCGCAACCGCGAGGTCCAGCATTTCGTGGAATGGCTGCGCGCCCACAACATCGACCGCCCGCAGCCGGTCGGCTTCTACGGGCTCGACCTTTACAGCATGAACACCTCGATGCACGCCGTCGTCGCCTACCTCAACAGGGTCGACCCCTTGAGCGCGCACCGCGCGCGGCAGCGCTACGCCTGCCTTGACCATTTCATGGACCATCCGCAGTCCTACGGCTACGCCACGGAAATGGGCATGATCGAATCCTGCGAAAAGCAGATCGTGGAGCAGATCGAGGAGCTGCACCGCAAATCCTGGGCCTATCTGCAGCACAACGGCGGAGCGGTCGAGGAAGAATATTTCTCCGCAAAACAGAACGCGCAGCTGGTGCACGCGGCCGAACAATACTACCGCGCCCTTTTCCGCGGCCGGCCGGACTCGTGGAACCTGCGCGACAAGCACATGTTTTCGACGCTCGGACAGCTGATGGAACACCGCAGCAAGCGGCTCAAACGCAAGTCGAAAACGGTCGTCTGGGCGCACAACTCGCACGTCGGCAACGCCTCCGCGACCGAGATGGCCTTGCGTGGCGAATACAATATCGGGCAGCTGGTGCGCGCCAGCCACGACGCAGGCGCCCTGCTGGTCGGGTTCTCGACCTGCCGCGGCACGGTCAGGGCATCCTCCGACTGGGACGCGCCCGACGAGGTGAAAAACATCGTGGAGCCGCTCGCCGGCAGCTACGAGCAGATTTTCAACCATGTGGGCGGAGGAAAATTCTTTCTCGATTTGCGCGCGGACAACACGGCCACCGACATGCTGCAGGAACACCGCCTGCTGCGCGCCATCGGCGTCGTCTACAAGCCGGAGACGGAAAGATACAGCCATTACGTCTATTCCTGCCTGCCCAAGCAGTTCGACTTCATCATCCATCTCAACCACACCACGGCCGTGGAGCCGATCGAAACCATTCCCCACATCCACCACGGCGAGATGGACGAAACCTATCCCAGCGGCATGTAAAAAAACGAAAGGAGCTCCCATGACCATTTCATTCTCAGTTTCACGCGTTAAAGATGTTATGACGCCCGACCCCGTGCTGGTCAAACCCGACGCGACCTTGCAGGAGGCCGCGAAAAAAATGGCGTCTATCGACTGCGGCGTTTTGCCCGTCGGCACCAAGGACGACATTCAGGGGATCATCACCGACCGCGACATCGTGATCCGCGCCATCGCCCACGGCAAAAATCCGGCTCACGAGAAGGTCGCGAAATACGTCACGAAGCAGACCTACGACTGCCACGAGGACGACAAGATCGAGGAGGCCACCAGAATCATGCACGAGCGCAAGGTCGGCCGCCTGCTCGTCCGCGACAAGCAGGGGCACATTTCCGGCATTCTCTCCTTCGGCTGCATCCTGCGCAACGACGCCAGCCCGCAGGAAGTCGCCGACCTCATCCGCCACTCCGCGGGGCCGGTGTCGGTTCATAAAAAAGTGAAAAGGAATGCAACGGCTTGAAAACCGGTCGCAGGCCGGAAAAATTCTGGCGGAGGCACTAGGGCGCTACAAAGGCAGCCCCGACGCGCTGGTGTTCGCCCTGCCGCGCGGCGGCGTTCCCGTGGCGCACGAGGTGGCGCAGGCGCTTTCTCTGCCGCTCGACGTCTGCCTCGTGCGCAAGATCGGCATGCCGGGCTACGAGGAGTTCGCCATCGGCGCCGTCGCCGCGGGCGGCATCCGCCACATCAATCCCGACTACGAAGACCTCATGCCGAAAGAGGAAACGAAGCAGGTCCTGCAAAAGGAAGAGGCGGAACTGCAGCGGCGCAACGCCCTCTACCGCCAGAACCGCCCTTTTCCGGACGTGAAGGGGAAAACCGTCATCGTCATCGACGACGGGCTGGCGACGGGCGCCTCCATGCGCGCCGCCGTGGAGTTCATGCGCCGCCAGGGCGCGGGACGAATCGTCGCCGCCGTTCCGGTCGGCTCGCGGGAGGCCTGCAACGCGCTGGCCTCCGTCGCCGACGAAGTCGTCTGCCCCTTCATTCCGGATCCGTTTTGGGGCGTGGGGCAATGGTATGAGGATTTTACGCAGACCGGCGACCGCGAGGTGCGCGAAATTCTCGCGCGTTACAGATAGTTTTTATTTTCTTGACGTCCATCAGATCAAAGACGGGCGATTTGTGCTCTGCTGTTTCCGATCATCAACAACCCAACCTCAAGGAGAACATCATGACAATACGCAGTCTGATAAACTGGGACCGCCCTTTCGGCGTTCCCGTCCGCCGCAGCGGAGACTTCTTTCCGTCCTTTTCGGCGCTGCAGGAGGACATGAACAACCTGCTGGAAAGATTTTACAAAGGCTCGGACGTGTACCTGACCAACTGGGACAATGTCACGGCCTCTCCGGCGGTGAACATCGCCGAGAACGATAAATCCTTCCGCATCGAAGCCGAACTGCCGGGCATGCCGCCGGAAGCGGTCGACGTTTCCGTCACCGACGGCTATCTGACCATCAAGGGCGAGCGCAAGGAGGAAAATGAGGAGAAAGACGTCGACTACATCCGCCGCGAATACTCCGCCTCCACCTTCTACCGGCAAATTCCCCTGCCCGATGCGGCCAACGCCGACAAGGCCGAGGCCTCTTTCAAAAACGGCATCCTGACGGTCACGTTCCCGAAGAAAGCCGAAGCCGTGCAGCACGCGCGGAAATTGCAAATCAAAAAAGCCGCCTGATTTGTAAACCTGCGGCCGGAGCGGTCCCCCACGCCGCTCCGGCCTTTTTTCCTTTCGGAGAAGTTTCATGCAGATAACGGGAAGACTGGCAGAGGAAACCCCGCAAAACATAGACCGGCCGCGCCTGTCGGCCCGCCATCATAAAATCGTCCGCGTCTGGATCGTCGTGGCCGACGACCATGTGGCCAAGGTCTTCAGAAAAAACGGCAAGCGGCTCGAATGTCTCGGGCTGGCCATGCCCGAGAAAACCGCGCCGCCGACCAACAAATCCGTCGGCCGCGTTTTCAGCTCCTTTCAAGGCACAATCCATCACAAATACGAGCCGCACGTCACCAGACGGCACCGGCAGAACATCTCCTTCACGCGCGAGCTGGCGCAGTGGCTGGAAAAGACCTTCGACGACGGCGCCTTCGACAAGCTCATCATCGCCGCAGCGCCGCGCACGCTCGGCAACCTGCGCAAGGCCTCCGGCAAAAGCCTGCAAGCCGCCATCATCTCCGAAATCAACAAGGACCTGACCGGACACCCCGAGGACTCCTTGCGCAAGGAGCTGTTAAAAACGGCCGCACGCTAGCCCTCCCAATCATCGGCAAAATCACATCCGCGCACGCCGCGGAGAAACCTATGGCCTGCGTTGAAAAATCACCCCAGGATCTCTTGTGTCAGTATAAGAAATATTGTTAAAAGTCAATTATTTAACAATAAAAAATCTATATAAATACAATTTTATTTTTGAAATCCTGCTCGGTATGAAAACACTGTCTCAAAGAGCGTATGAGCGTCGCAAGGCACTGGGGCTTTCACAAGAAGCCGTCGGCAAAGCCTGCGGCGTATCGCAAGAAGCGATCAGGCAGATGGAAAGCGGTAACCTGCGAAAGCCCCCTCACTATCTGGACGAGCTTGCGCAGGTACTTCAAACAACGCGCGAGTGGCTGAAAAGCGGCATCGGGCCAAAAGAGGATATTATGAAGATGGACAATCCGGCACTGGGAGAAACGGGCTACAAGGGAAAGAGAGCAAAATTGTCGGAACTGCTGGCACTCTGGGATTCCGCTACAGATGAGGAACGCGTGCAATTTCTGGCCATTGCGCTTATAGAGTATGAGAAAGAGCACGAGCAATAGCCGGCGCCTCCTGCCGAAACCAATTCATATATAATACAGCGCGCTACCTTTCCCGCAGCGCCGTCTCCGAAGCGTTGATGAAGGGCTTGAGCAGATATTGCATGACCGTCCTTTTGCCGGTCACGACATCGACCGTCGCCTGCATGCCGGGAATGATGGGATAGCTCCTGCCGTTCTTCTTTAAGCTGGATTCATCGGTGCGGACCTTGACGTGGTAGAAGCTCTCGCCCTTTTCGTTCGTCGTGCTGTCGGGGCTGATTTCCACGACGCGGCCCTTGAGCGCGCCGTAAACCGAGAAATCATAGGCCGACAGGCGCACGATGGCCTTCTGCTCCGGATGGATGAAGGCGATGTCGGAGGGCTTGATGAGGGTCTCGACGATCAACTGCCCCTCGCGCGGCACGATCTCCATGATCGGCTCGCCCGGCTTGATCACGCCGCCGACCGTCCTGATCCTGATGTTCATGACGGTGCCGTAGACGGGCGAGCGGATTTCGGTGCGGCGGCTCTTGTCCCTCAGCGCCGCCAGCGTCGCCTTCAGCGCGTTGAGATCGACCATCATCCTGGACAGATGCCGCTGCGCGTCGGCCTTGAACGTGCTTTCCTGTTCGGCGATGCGCCCCTCGGCCTCCTTCACTTCCGCCGCGGCCAGCGGCAGGGACTGCTCCAGCGCATCGAGATCTGCGCGCTTCTGGGCGATGTCGCTTTCGATCTGCAGCAGCTCCTCTCTCGAGGCCGACCCGCGTTTGACCATCGGCGCGACCATTTTTTTCCGCGCCTCGGACAGGTTGAGGACACTGGCGACGTCGGCGATTTTCTTTTTCAGCCCGACGAGCTTCTGCTTTCTCTGCTCCAGTTGCTGTTGCAGCACGTCGAGCTGGCTTTGCAGCTGTTTTTCGCTTTGGGCGTAAGCGGCTGTTTCGGCGGTGACGGACCCGGGCGCGCCTTTCATAACGTCCGCAGGGAAGGTGAGCGGTGTCCCCGCCGCCTCCGCCTGCAAACGGGTGACCGTCGCCAGCATGCCGTAATATTTCCGGCTGTTGGCCTCGAGGTCGGATTTCGCCTGAATGTCGTTGAGACGCAGCAAAGGCTGTGCGGGCTCCACAGTGTCGCCCTCCTTCACCAGCATCTTCTCGACGATCCCGCCTTCGAGACTCTGGATCACCTGCACGTTGCCCGAGGGGATGACCTCGCCGCGCCCGCGCACGACTTCGTTAAGCGAAGAAAAGGCCGACCAGACGATGAACGAAAAAATGAACAGCGCCATCGCGTAAAGCAGCATATGGTCGCGCCACGGAATGCCGTCGGCGGCGGAAAAGTCGTCGTCGTATTTGCGCGTCAGGTCGAACTTGCGCAGATCGAATTCGCTGAAATCCAGTTTCTTTTTGATTTTTTTCAACATGCCTCTAAGCTCCCGCGCCCGCGCTGCGGTAAACGCCGGCCTGCAGATTTTTGATGACCGCGTCGCGCGGCCCCGCCGCGACAAGCCGGCCCCTGTCCATCAGGACGAGCTTGTCCGTCAGCTCGAGCGTTTCGCCCTTGTGCGTGACCAGCAGCACCGTCTTGCCCTTGACGACCTCTTTCAGGTAGGTCAGCAGCCGCCGCTCGGAGCCCGGATCGATCGAGGCCGTCGGCTCGTCGAGCAGCAGGATCGGCGGATTGTAAAGCAGCGCCCGCGCGATGGCGATCGCCTGCCGCTGGCCGCCGGACAGGCTTTCGCCGCGCTCGCCCACCTGCGTATCGAGACCGGCCTCGGACTCGCGCAGAAAGTTCATGACTCCCGCCATTTCCGCCGCATGCAAAACAATGCTGTCCGGCACGGCTTCGTGGCCAAGCGTGATGTTCTCGCGCACCGAGCCGAAAAACAGATAAGGCGTCTGCTGCACGATGCCGATGTTGCGGCGCAAATCCGCGGGATCGATCTGGCGCACGTCGACGCCGTCGATCTGCACCGAGCCGCTCTCCGGCTGGTAGAGATTGAGGATCAAACGCTCGATCGTCGTCTTGCCCGAGCCGACGGCGCCGATGATGCCCACATGGTCGCCGGGCGCGATCGTCATGCTGATCCCGTTGATGGCGGGCGTCTTCTGCTGCGGATAGCGGAACACGACGTCGCGGAAGGCGATGCCGCCCTTCACCACCGGCATGCTGATGAAGGTCTGCCCCTGCGGCCTTTCGATCGGCTCGGCCATCAGCTTGTTGAGGCGCTCCAGCGATTCCCGCGACTGGCTGTATTTGGTCAGCAGCCCCGCGATCGATGCCAGCGGCGCCAGCGCGCGCCCCGAAAGCGTGGTCGAAGCGATCAGCGCGCCCATGCTAAGATGGCCCGCGACGATCATGTAGACGCCGTAGACGATCATCCCCACGTATGAAAAGCTGGCGCACGACGCGGCGAAGTTGACCCCGAAGGTCGAAATCGCGCGCGCCTTTATGTTCGTCAGCGAGGCCTTTTCCGTCAGTTCCTCCCACTTGCGCTGCATATGCCCTTCCGCCGCCTGCGCCTTGATGGTTTCAAGGCCGCTCAGGGTCTCGAAAACAAGCCCGCTTTTGAAGGCGTTTTCGCGGATCGATTCCCTGACGACCCTATCGAGCGGCTTTTGCAGCACATAGCCGACGGCGATGACGACCGGCACCAGCGCCGCCGGTATCGCCGCCACGGAGCCCGCGATCATCCAGATGATGAAGATGAACAATATAATGAACGGAAAATCGATCACCGCCACGATCGTCGCCGAGGTGAAGAAATCGCGCAGGCTCTCGAATTCCCGCAAGTTGGCGGCATGCACGCCGACGCTGGGCGGGCGGGCCGCCATTTTCATGCCGAGCATCCGCTCGAAAATCCGCGCCGAGATCACATTGTCCGCCTTGCGCCCCGCCGTATCGACGAAATGGGCGCGCAAATTCCTCAGGATAAAGTCGAACAAAAAGACGATGCTGATGCCGATCGCCAGCACCCACAGCGAGGAAAAGGCGGCGTTGGGCAAAACGCGGTCATAGATGTTCATCGCGAACAGGGGTGTCGACAGGGCGAGCAGATTGATCAGCAGCGCCGCCAGCGCGACTTCCCTGTAAACGCCTTTGTAGCGCCACAGCGCGCTCCAGAACCAGTCGCGCCCCTCTTCCGCCCGCTGCGGGCCCGCGCGGCTGTCGAGAAGCGCGCGCGGCCGCACGAAAAAGGCGTAGCCGCGGTATCTTTCGCGCAGCTCGTTCAACCCGACCTTCACCGCGGCGTCGGGCGTTTCGGGGAACAGAACCTCCGCGCCGTCTTCCGATTTGCCTTTCAGGATGCAGGCGTGGTTGCTGTTGAGAATCAGGATGCAGGGCAGGTTGACGCTGCCGATCAGGTCTTCCAGCGGACGCCGCACCATGCGCGCCGTCAGATTGATGCGGTCGGCCGCCCGCACGAAGGCCGAGGGCGCGGCCATTTGCGCGCCGTGCACCGGCAGCCCCGCCGACAGGGCGACCGCCGTCGTCCGCCGCCCGTACGACGCCGCCACGATCGCCAGGCATTCCATCAGCGGATCGTCGAGAGAGATCATTTCCGCTTCGAGCGGCCAGCCGGTATGTTCCGTCTTTTCCATCACTTCTCCATCCGTGCCGCGCGCGGCGGCGCGATGCCCAGAGCGCCCAGCATCTTTCCCTCGAGCGCCAGCAGGCGGTAAACCGCGAAAGCGGCGGCATAGGCTTCGTTCATATGATTGCTGCGCGCGGCGATCAGCTCGTTTTGCGCGTCCAGCACGTCGAGCAGGGTGCGGCGGTTCATCTTGAACTGGTCGAGATAGACGATCACCACCTTCCTGTCGGCTTTCGACTGGTCCGAAAAATCCCTGGCGCGGATGCGGGCGGCATCCAGCGCCGCCTCCGTGTCGCGGAAGTCCTTTTCCACCTGCCGCGCCGCCTGCGCGGCGCGGGCCGTCGCCTCCAGATAGCGCTGCATGTATTCGCGCCGCCGGTCCTCGTCGCCGCCGCCGTGATAGAGGTTCCACGTCATCACGACCAGCGCGGAAACGTTACGCTGGCTGCCTCTTATGCCGGATTCATTAAATCCGTCGGAGCCGTTCACCTCGAAATCCAGCTTGGGATACAGGGCCGCGCCCGTTTCCTTGTAGCCTTCGAGCGCGGATCTGGCCTTGGCGCGACTGATGGCCAGCGTCGGGTTGTTCAGCAAAGCTTCCTGCACGCCCATGTCTACGGTTTTGGGCAGGCGGTTGTCGGGCACGGCGGGCGGAAGAAGCGTTCCCGGCATTTCCCCCGTTTTCTGGAGAAAAAGGTCCTCGGCGGTGACCAGATCGCGCTGCACCGCCGCCACGGCGGCGCGGGCGTTGCCGAGGCGCGCCTCCACCTGCGCCACGTCCCCCGCCGTGCCGGTGCCGCCCTTGAAGCCCGCTTTTACGTTGTCCAGAATGACCAGATGGTCGTCGACGTTGACGCGGGCGATCTGCAGCAAGGCGCGCTGGCGCAGAACGTCCAGATAGGCCTGCACGATGTCGAGCCCGAGAAACTCGCTCACCTCGCGCACATGCTCGTCCGCGGACTCGAGCCCGTAAGCCTGCGACCTGATCAGGTGCGTCGTGCCGAAGCCGTCGAAAAGAAGCTGAGTCAGCGTCAGGGAACCCTGCCGCTCCCACAGGTTCTGCCGGTTGGGCAGAAGGATAGGCGAGACTGTCTGCTGCCGCCCGCCCTGCGCCTGAAGGTCCACCGCCGGAAAGTAGCCGGATCCGGCCTGCAACAGTAATTGCCGCGCTTCATTCTTCTGGCGGGCGGCGACGCCGTATTCGGGGCTGGTGTCGATCCCGCGGCGCACCGCCTCCGCCAGCGTCAACGGCGCAGGCGGTAGCGCGGCATAAGCGGCCGCCGGCAGCAGCATGCCCAGAACAAGACACAGTTCCGCCAGTTTACCCTTCATAAAGCTGCTCTTTGAAAAAGAGCGTGGCGGAAGCCTGTATTTGTTGTAGAGCATGGCTGTTACATCATATGCGCGCCGCGGAAAGGGTCTGTCCGGCATTGGTCGCGGCGCAGGAAGGAGCCGGCAACAGAAACGAAGCGCTTTTTTGCGGCGTGTCCAACATCTCCTGCAACTGCCCGCGCGCGCGGGAAAGACGCGAGCGCACGGTGCCGACGGGGATCTTCAGCCTCTGGGCGACCTCCTCGTAGCGCAGGCCCTGAATGCAGACGAGCACCAGAATATTGTGATGTTCCGGCCGCAAGCGCTTCATCGTCGACATGATCGTCGACAGATCCACCCTGTTTTCCTGACAGGAGTCCTCCGCGATCCGGTTGAGATAGAAATCGGGATCGTGCTGGAATTCGAACTTTTTCTCGTGACGGTATTGCGAGATGAAGATATTGAACATGATCGTCGACAGCCAGCTGAAAAGATTGGTCCCCTCCTCGAAATAGTCCTTCTTCTCCAGCGCCCGCAGGATGGTCGACTGCGACAAATCCTGCGCGTCGGAAGCGTTTCTCGTCAGGCGCAGCGCGAATTTGCGCAGGTTGACTTCTTCGCGGACAAGCTCTTCCTGATATGACATGGTTTCTCCTTGCGCTGCCTTGGGAGCCGGATGCAACGACTAAACCTTCGGGCGCGAAAAGTATTTGACGCCCGTCAGAAATGAGCCGATTGACGATTTTTCGCCGATACCGCTCTTTGGAAGAGTACGCCTTCAGGCTATGGCGGAAAAAGAGATGTTTACAAGCGCATGATTGTCCTCGATCCATTCCGCCATCGCCCGCTCCTGCTCCAGAATTTCCCTGCACGCCTGCAGCACATCGGACGTATGCCCTTTGCGCGCGATAAAGATGATCTTTTCGTACAAATCGACCTCGGCGCACTTGATCGTAAACAGGTTCTCCCGCGAAATTTTCGGCACCAGCCGCGCGACGCCCCTCTTGAAGCGGGATTTGTCGACGCCGTTGATGTCGAGACACGCGTCGAGCAGCTTCATCTGCCAGCGCGTTTCCGAAAGATGCTCGTGCAATCGCTCCCGCGCCGCGGGATGGACGACGGCATTCAGGCACTTGCGCAAGGCGCTCAAGGATTCCTTCTCGACCTCGCAGGCCGTGCATAAAAGCGTCCAAAGATGTTCCGACATCGCTTTGTCCATTTCCGCTTTAAATTTCCAACGCCGCAATCAGTCTTTTTTGCAGAACCGGAGGCACATCCAGACATAAAATATCCATGACCTTGCGGGCGTCGACGCCGTGCGTCTTCACGATATGGCCGAGCTCTCCCGCAAAACCCGCTTTTGACGCATGCCACGCGCTCTCCGCATATTGAACGACTTCGGCAATCCTGATTTGCGTGACAAACGCGGGCGCGTCTATGCCCTTGTAGAGGGCGGACACGGCACGCGCGGTTTTTTCGTCCAGCGCGCCGATGACGATTTTTGGCGGGTGGAAAAAATCGCGGACCGCCGCGCCCGCGCGCAGAAACGCGGGGTTGTTGCCGAATCCGAAGTCGGGCCCCGCGGTCATTTTGGAGCAGTCCTCCAGCGTCGGGATGGCGACGCTGTGCGCCGTGCCCGGCGCGCCCGTACTGCGTAAAACGACGCTGTGATAGGATTCTTTCTTGCCGATGGCGACGCCGATGCGGCTGCAAACGGCGCGGATGCCGTCTTGCAGCGGCGCGCCGTCTTCCGGCTCGGCGCAGATCAGGGAAAGATCGCTCTCCATGACGGCCTCTGCGCAGTCCGCCGTCGCCTTGAGCGCGCCTTTCGCAACGGCGCGGGAAACGATCTCCTCCAGCTCCGTCTCCGCGACGGGCGCGTGTCCGCCACGGATGCGTTTCACTTTGGAAAGGTCGGGATCGGCGATGATGACGTCATGCCCCAGATCCGCCAGACAGGCGCCGGTAACTGCGCCGACATACCCCGCTCCGAAAATACTGACCCGCATCTTGCCTTCTCCCGCCGCTGTTATGCCGCTTTCAGTTTCTGGTCGTAGCTGCCAATCTCGGGAAAGCCGGAGAGAACGGCGTCTATCTCCGCGAACATGCCGTGCATATTCGCTTTCGACGCCGGGCTTTCGACGACGACGACGAGCCCCGGCTTGTTCGAGGACGCGCGCACCAGCCCCCATGTGCCGTCCTCCAGTGTGATCCGCACACCGTTGACGGTATTGAGGCTGGCGATTTTGCGGCCCATCACCGTGCCGCCCTTCTTTATCTTCGCCAGATAGTGCTGCGTAATCGCATCCACCACGGCGTATTTTTTATCGTCGTCGCACACCGGCGACATGGTGGGCGAGCTCCACGTCAGCGGCAGTTCCCCGCGCAGCTGCGCCAGCGTTTTGTCGGCGTGGCGGTCCATCATGCGGCACACCATGACGGCGGAGAGAATGCCGTCGTCATAGCCGCGCCCGACCGGCGTGTTGAAGAAGAAATGCCCGCTCTTTTCAAAGCCCGCGAGCGCGCCGAGGGCGTGCACGCGGCGCTTGATGTAGGAATGCCCCGTCTTCCAGTAGTCCGTCGTGGCATTGCGCGCCTTCAGGACGGGGTCCGTGCCGTAAAGCCCCGTCGATTTGACGTCGACGACGAAAACCGGATTCTTGCGCGTCGCCGCCAGATCGCGCGCCAGCATCACGCCGACCTTGTCGGCGAAGATTTCCATGCCGGTATTGTCGACCACGCCGCAGCGGTCGCCGTCGCCGTCGAAAGCGAAGCCGATGTCCGCGCCCGTCTCCCTCACCCTTTTGCTTAAGGCGTGGAGCATCTCCAGATCCTCGGGATTGGGATTGTAATGCGGAAAGGTATAGTCCAGCGTGCAATCCATCGCGATGACCTCGCAGCCGATCGCCTCCAGCGCCTGCGGCGCGTAGACGCCCGCCGTGCCGTTGCCGCAGGCGGCGACCACTTTCAGCCTGCGCTTCAGCTTGCCGCCCTTGGCGAGATCGGCGATGTAGCTGCCTTTCAAATCGTCTATATATATGTATGACCCGCCGGCGCGCTTCCTGACATGTCCGTTCAGGATCATCTTTTTGAGCCGCGTCATCAGCTCCGGCCCGAAAGTCAACGGGCGGGCGGCGCCCATTTTGACGCCCGTCCAGCCGTTTTCGTTATGACTGGCCGTCACCATCGCCACCGCCGGACAATCGAGCGCGAATTGCGCATAATAGGCGACAGGCGAAAGGGCGAGGCCGATATCCCTGACCTGACAGCCCGCGGAGATCAGCCCGATCGTCAGCGCATGCTTGATGGCGGCGCTGTAGGCGCGGTAGTCGTGCCCGACGACGATCGCGGGGGGAACGGATCTGGAAAGATCGTGCAGCAGCGTGCCGAGCCCCTCGCCCAGACGCTGCGCGCCGCGCAGGTTAAGCTGCTCCGGATAAAGCCAGCGCGCGTCATATTCGCGAAAGCCGCTTTCCGCAATCAGGGGTTCGCGTTCGAATGCTTCGGTGTTCGGGCGCATCGCCGTCTGCTCTGCCATGTTTTTTTTCCTTGTTTTTCTTTTGAGCAAAAACCGCGGCCATGAAATCGCAGCTTGTGCACGAACAACGCACGCAGGCGAATAAAGTTCCGCGCGCGGCCGCGCTCCGAAAAAAACAACGCATCGCAATAATCATAAATTTTTCGCAAATATAAAGAAAATTATCGATTGCGATTTTTTCCGCCAGAAGAAAAAAAGTTCTACCCCGAATTATCATTTAGTAGTAGCCTATTGGAATGGGAAGCTTGGCTGAAAAAAGTTCCCGCGTTTAGGCACTATTAAGGATTAGAGTGTAACTTTAATCTTGTACGCGCAAAAAAGCGCTCCGGGCACGAAATGAGTAACTAAAACTCTTCCTGCCTTTTTTTTGGAAAAATCTTTGGAGAAACAACCAGCGATTCAAACGCAAGCATGCGCGGTGCATGGCTGCGTCAGATCGCAAGGCCTATGGGGGAATGAATGCCAAGCAGCACTTTCAACTCGGATAACTTTAACCTGACAGACTGGGACCTGACACTGCCCGTGGACAGCACAGGCGGCACGACCGGCACGGCGAACACCGTCTATTCTCTGGTCGACTACACATCCCCCTATTTCTACAGCAACGCGGACGGCTCGATGACGTTCTCCGCACCGGTCGCCGGCGCGACGGCGGGCGCCAGCACGTTCGGCGCGGGCGCGGGCCTCAACGAACAGGGTACCGCGGGCTGGACGCTCGCCACCGGCGGCGGCACGATGTCGGCGACGCTCGCGGTCAACAGCGTTCCCACCCTGACGGGCGGCGCGGAAGGCAGCGTCATCATCGGACAGGCGATGGTCGAGAACTCGAACGAGGCGCTGATCCAGATTTACTACGACGCCGGAAACATTTACTTCAGAAACACCCTTTACAACGGGCGTCAGGACACATACCAGTTCCACGACGCGGCGGGAAACACGCCCTCCATCGGGCTCGACCAGAAATTCTCCTATTCGATCGACGCGCACGGCAGCACGCTGACGGCGAAAATCTACATCGGCGGAGATGTCTACACGTCGACGACGCCGATCGATTCGAGCTGGAGCGCGCTGCCGCTCTACTTCAAGGCGGGCGCCTTTGACGGAGACGCGAGCGTGTCCGGCGGCAACCTGCCGCAGGCGACGGGCACGGGACAGGCGACGTTCTACGGCCTCGACATGAGCCATATCGCGGGCAGCGGCCTCGGCGGCATTCAGGCGCCGGTCGCGGCGCCGGACAGCTTCACCGGCACGGCGGACCACGTCATCACCGGCAACGTGCTGGCGAACGACACCGGCCCCGCAGGATTGACTTTAAGCGTCGCGCCGGAAACGCAGACGACCGCGCACGGCTCCGTCACGGTCAACGCCGACGGCACCTTCGCTTACACGCCCACGACGGGCTACAACGGCGCGGACAGCTTCGCCTACACGCTGAAAGACGGCTCCGGCCTCACGGCGGCCGGCGACGTGCACCTCACCGTCGGCACGCCCACCGGCCTGCCGCCCGTCGCCAATCCCGACAGCTTCACCGGTACGGAAAACCAGCCCATCACCGGCAACGTGCTGACGAACGATACGGATCCAGCCGGCCTCGCTTTAAGCGTCGCGCCTGCCACGCTGACGACGGCGCACGGCTCGGTGGTCGAGAACGCCAACGGCACCTTCACCTACACGCCGGCAACGGGGTATGTAGGGACGGATTCTTTTAATTACACGCTGCATGACAGCGCGGGACTCACGGCGACCGGCACGGTCAATGTGTCCATGACGCCGGCCACGACATCGACGGCGCCATCGGGATATTCGCTGGTGTTCGCGCCGAGCTTTGACACGCTCAGTCTCGAATCCTCCACAAACAAAGGCGGCACCTGGGACACGACCTTCCCCTATTCGACGCCGGGATCGGCCAGCTTCAGCGGCCGCACCCTTTCCTCCAACCACGAGGCGGAGTTTTATTCCGACCCGACCGTCGGCGTCAATCCGTTCTCGGTCAGCAACGGCGTGCTGACGATCACGGCGGCCAAGGCCACCTCGCAGATGCTGCAGACGGAAGCCGCGGCGAACGGCGGCGCGACGCTGCCCTACACGTCAGGCCTGCTCACCACCTACACGAGCTTCGCGCAGACTTACGGCCTCTATGAAATCACCGCGAAGATGCCCGCGGGGCAAGGCCTGTGGCCCGCGCTATGGATGCTGCCGGCCAGCCAGGCCTGGCCGCCGGAGATCGACCTGCTCGAGGAGATCGGCAATCTGCCGACCACCGATTACATGACGCTCCACTCCAAAACCAACGGCACCACCGGAATCACCAGTCAGGTCGACATGACGACGGGGTTCCACACCTATTCCGTCGACTGGGAGCCGAAGACCATGACGTTCTACATCGACGGAAAGCAGGTCGGCCAGATGGCCACGCCTGCCGACATGAACCAGCCGATGTATCTGCTGATGAACCTCGCGGTCGGCGGCACGGGCAGCTGGCCGGGCGCGCCGAACAGTTCGACCGTGTTCCCCGCCCAGATGCAGGTCAGCTCGGTGCAGGTCTATGCCTCGCCGAACACCATCGCGGATTATAACCACGTCGGCGTGCAGACAACCACTGCGCCGACCCCGACGCCGACGCCGACGCCAACTCCGACGCCGACACCAACTCCGACGCCGACACCAACTCCGACTCCGGCGCCGACAACCTCAAACCTGCCGCCCGTCGCCAATCCGGACAGTTTCTCCGGCACGGAAAACCACCCCATCACAGGCAACGTGATGGCCAATGACACCGATCCAAACGGCCTGACTTTAAGCGTCGATCCCGGCACGTTCGCCACCACGAAGGGCGGCGTTCTGCAGATAGCCTCCGACGGCAGCTTCACCTACACGCCGGCGACGGGATTTACGGGGACGGACAAGGTTTACTATACGCTGGCCGACAGCGCTGGCCTGAAATCAAGCGGTCTGGTGACGCTGAACGTCGGAACATCGCAAAACCCGCCCGTGGCAAACCCCGACAGCTTCACCGGCACGGAAAATCACGTCGTCACCGGCAACGTGATGGCGAACGACACCGACCCGAACGGCCTTGCTTTAAGCGTCACCGCAGGCACCTTTGCCACCGCGCACGGCGGCAGCGTTGTCCTGAACGCCGACGGCACGTTCACCTATACACCCGCGGCAAACTATTCCGGCACCGACAGCTTTACCTATACGCTGAACGACACCGCGGGGCTCACGGCGGCAGGAACGGCGACGATCGCCATCACCGCGCCGCTCAGCCCGCCCGTCGCCAATCCGGACAGCTTCACCGGCACGGAAAATCACGTCGTCACCGGCAACGTGATGGCCAACGACACCGATCCGAACGGCCTGGCTTTAAGCGTCACCGCCGCCACTTTGACGACGGCGCACGGCGGCACGGTCGTAACAAACGCCGACGGCACGTTTACCTACACGCCCGCGGCAAACTACGCCGGTCCCGACAGCTTTACCTATACGCTGAACGACACCGCGGGGCTCACCGCCACCGGCACGGCGACCCTCGCCATCGAAGCGCCGCCCGTGGCCGCGCCGGACAATTTCACCGGCACGGAAAACCACGTCGTCACCGGCAACGTGATGACCAACGACACCGACCCGAACGGCCTTGCCTTGAGCGTCACCGCCGCCACTTTGACGACGGCGCACGGCGGCACGGTCGTGACGAACGCCGACGGCACCTTCACCTATACGCCGGCGGCGAACTTCATTGGCACGGACAGCTTCAACTATACGCTGAACGACACCGCGGGGCTCACGTCCACCGGCACGGCGACGCTGGTCATCGACGGGCCGCCCGTGGCCGCGCCGGACAGCTTCACCGGCACGGAGAACCACGTCGTCACCGGCAACGTGATGGCCAACGACACCGATCCGAACGGCCTCGCCTTAAGCGTCACCGCCGCCACTTTGACGACGGCGCACGGCGGCACGGTCGTAACGAACGCCGACGGCACCTTCGCCTATACGCCCGCGGCAAACTTCACCGGCACGGACAGCTTCAACTATACGCTGCACGACACCGCCGGGCTCTCGGCCACCGGAACGGCGACGCTTACCATAGACGCGCCGCCCCCCGCGCTCCCGCCCGCCGATCCGGTCGCGCACACCGACCTCTGGACGGGCATGGAAAACCTGCCGATGTTCGGCAACGTACTGACCAATAACGGCCTCGGCGCAGATACGGACCCGAACGGCCTTGCCTTGAGCCTCACGCCAGCCACCCTGACGACGGCGCACGGCGCAGCCGTCACGGAGGCCAGCGACGGCACCTTCACCTACATACCGAAGACAGGCTTCATCGGCACCGACAGCTTCAACTATACGCTGAACGACAGCGCGGGGCATACGGCGACCGGCACGGTGGACGTCACCATAGGGCCTTCTCCCACGCAGGGAGAAACCATCACCTTCGGGTATGGCAGCAGCATGCTCTTCGGCGCTTCGGGCGGACACGATACGTTCGTCTTCAACGCCGCCAACCTCGGCACCGGTACCGACACCATCAGGGGCTTCTCCACGACGAACGGCGATGTCATCAACATTTCCAATGTCCTCGCCGGACATTACAACCCCGCGGCGAGCGCGGCGGTGTCGAACTTCGTCAACGTCGTGACCAGCGGCCACAACAGCGTCGTGGAGGTCGACCTCTCGGGACATGCGGGCGCTTCCGGCTGGGCGCAGGTGGCCACGATCTTCAGCGAGCCGAATCTCGACGCGCAAACGCTCATCAATCACGGCAATCTGGTTGTGTAAGCTTATAGCGCGCCGCTGTAATGACGGCCTGCCGCGCTGGAATTGAGCGCGTCCTGCAGGAATTCCGCGATCGGGCCGACCGCCGCGTTGTCGTTCATGGCATAGGCGACATTGGCCTTGAGCAAGCCCATGCTGTTGCCGCAGTCGTAGCGCTTGCCTTCGAAGCGGAACCCGTGGAAAGGCTGCGCGCCTATCAGCTGCGCGAGTGAATCCGTGAGCTGGATCTCCCCGCCGGCGCCTTTGCCGGCGTTGGTGAGATGGCCGAAAATTTCCGGCTGCAAAATATAGCGGCCGATGATGGTGAGCGTCGAGGGCGCGGCGGCGGGCTCCGGCTTTTCCACCAGCCCCTTGACCGACACAAGCCGTCCGCCGTCGTGGGCAATGTCGAGCACTCCGTATTTGCAGGTTTCCGCGCGCGGCACGTTTTCGACGGCGACCAGATTTCCGCCCACCTCTTCATAAGCCCGGATCATTTGCGCGAGGCAGGGCTCGCCGATCACGACGTCGTCCGGCAAAATGACGGCGAAAGGCTCGTCGCCGATCGCTTCCCTCGCGCACCACACAGCGTGCCCGAGGCCGAGCGGCTCGTCCTGATAGACGACGGATATCCTGCCCTCGTCCGCGGTGCTGTCCTGCAGGCTCGCCAGTTCGGCGGTTTTGTGGCGCGCGGTCAGCGTCTGATAGAGGGCGCTGTGCGGCCGGAAGTGGCTTTCGATCAGCGATTTGTCCCTGCTGCTGACGAACACGAATTCCTCGATGCCCGCGGCGCGCGCCTCTTCGTAGGCGTGCTGGATGAGCGGCTTGCTGCCCAGTATCAGCATTTCCTTGGGCAACACCTTGGTCGCCGGCAGAAAACGCGTTCCCAATCCGGCGACCGGAAAGACGGCCTTTTTCACTTTCAACGGAACATGATAACCCATAGCGCCCTCCATCGGCTTGTCCTGCACACAAACGCTTGCAGAAAAGGAACGTTCCTTGCGCGGCAGCGTTTAGAAAGATGGACGCTCAGCCGTTCGGATGAGCGGCGCACCCCCGAAAGGAGACGCAAAAGGATGAAAATCACCTACTTTAAAGGAAAAGAGCCGAACTTCGGCGACGAACTCAACCCGTGGCTCTGGCCGCGGCTCATCCCGAATTTCTTCAATGACGATGAAAAGACCGTCTTTATCGGCATCGGCTCCATCCTCGGGCAGAGGACTTTTCGGGATGACGTCAAAAAAGTCGTCTTCGGCGCCGGATTCGTGCCGGAATACCACCAAAGGCCGCGCGTCACGGGGCCAGACTGGGACGTCTATTTCGTGCGCGGCCCGCGCACGGCGAAAATGCTCGACATCTCCAACGATCTGGGGCTGGGGGATCCGGCCATTCTCCTGCGCACGCTCGAAAAGCCGCAGCCGCGTGCCGCAGCCGATACCGTCTCTTTCATGCCGCACTGGGAAAGCATGCACCGCGGCAACTGGACGGAGGCCTGCCGGCTGGCGAACATCCGCCTCATCGACCCGCGCAACCCCGTGGAAAAGGTTTTGCGGGAACTGCGCAGCTCGAAAATGCTCATCGCCGAAGCCATGCACGGCGCCATCACCGCCGACGCGCTGCGCGTTCCCTGGGTGCCGCTGCTGCCGCTCAACTGCGTGCACCGCGGCAAATGGCTGGACTGGGCCGACTCGCTGAAGATAACGCTGCGCTGGCGCCGTCTCTGGCCTTCCAGTCTTGCCGAAGCGCGGCTCTCCGTCCTGCGCAAGCCCATCACCGCATCGCCCTTCGCCGGCGCGCTGCAAAAAGGCCTGACCTACGCCGCCGCGCAGAGGCTGTCGCGCCTTGCAAGCGCCTCGCCGCAGCTCAGCGCCGACCGCGAGATAAACCGCGTGACCGACGCCATGCTGGGCAAAGTCGCCTTATTGCAAAGAAATTTCCGCTAA
Source organism: Pseudomonadota bacterium (assembly GCA_021849295.1). Taxonomy (GTDB): domain Bacteria; phylum Pseudomonadota; class Alphaproteobacteria; order Micavibrionales; family UBA2020; genus PALSA-926. Next base: position 111,219 of record JAJZTA010000002.1, read on the forward strand.
AACCTTAGCGCTTCAAAAGCTGAAAAGCGCCTTGTAGAGCGCGGGCGGAATGTGGGAACGGCATTTGTTCATCACCACGCCGGCAACGCGGCCGCCGTGCATGTCGATCAGGCGCCGCAAATCCCTGATGACGGGGATTCTGGTGCGCCCCTCCTCGACGACGAGAACGCTCGCGTCCGCCAGACCGCTGAGGATCGTGGCGAGCGGGTTCGACAGGCCGGACTCCGAATAGACGACGATCAGATCAAAGACCGGCCGCAATTCGTCGATGATTTTTATATGCGCGCGCCTGTCGGGGAAGAAGCTGTGACGCTCCTTGTATTCGTCGAAGGTCGCGAAGAACAGCGACGTTCCCTGCACGTTCACGAACGGCGCGATGCTTTCAACCTCGTCTCCAGACTGGCTGTTGAGCGGCATAGGCACCTTGCCCCTGAGCTGCCTTATCACGCCGGAGGTGCTACCGTTTGTATCGATGAACAGCACGCGCTTGCCCGTCCTTGCGCCCGCATAGGCCGTCTCGAAGGCGACCATGTCGGCGCCGGCGCCTTTGTGCGTACCCATAAAAAGCACCGTGGGCGCGTCCGCCGTCTTCATGTTTTTCTCCACGGCATGAAGGAGGGAGACAAGTTTTGCCGGCGAAAGCGCATGGCTTATCGTTGCGGAGACGACCTGCCCCGGATGGGTTTCCGGCATCCTGAGCACGGGCGGTTCCTCCGCGCGCGGCGTTTCATAGACCTTTTCAGGTGATGTCATAGTTGCTACATTTTTCATGTGTTTTTACCTTCCAAAGCTTGCGAGGACCGGCAACCCCGTTGCCGCGAAGACCTGCTCGTTAAAAACGACCGTATCGTCCATAAGTTCCAAAAACAGCACGGTTCCGAGTCCGAGCAACGACGCCGTCATCAAAATCGCGAGCAGCAACAGCTTTTTGTGCCCGTTCACCGGCTTTAAAGGAACCACCGGCCTGTCGATCACGGAGATGCGCGTGATGTTCTCCTGATTCAGGCGCTCGTTGACGCGCGCCTCGTCGTTGTGCAGCTGGTAGAACTTATAGTTCGCCGTGTCCAGGGCGACGCGCTGCTCCAGATCGTGATAGCGCTTGCGGTTCGCCTCGAGCAAGGCCAGCCGCTTGTTCACATTCGCGATCCGCGTGGCAAAGGCGCCGTCGCCGGCATTCTGCCCCTGCGCCTCGGCGCGCGCGGCGGCGAGGCTCTCGTCTATGCGCTGTATGACGGGGCTGTCGTCGCGATAGGTCGCTTCCATCGTAGCCCTGTCCTTTAAAAGCTTGGCAATCTCGGCCTGCGAATCGCCCATGTCCTGAAACGCGCGCACCGACAGATCCTTCTTCTCGGCCAAAAGCTGCGTCACTTCCTCATCAAGCAGCGTGATGCCTTTTTTCTGCTTGAAATCCCGCAAGGCCTGTTCGGACTGCTCCATTTTCTGGCGCATGACGTCGGCCTGCTGCTGCAGGAATGCCGTGTGCGGCGTGCCGAAGATGACGGACTGGCGCGCCGTGAAGATCTTCATGATGCGCGCCGCGACTTCTTGCGCGGTGACCGGATCGCGGTTGAAGACGCTGACACTGATGACGTCGCTGCGCGGATCGCTCACGACCTTGAGGCCGCTCGCGCGCAGCCGTGCGACCGCGGCGAGATCGGCCATTTGCGGTCCCTTCGTTCCCGCGCCGATGCCGGGATATATTTTTTCCGCACCCAGCGAGCGGACCACGGCCTTCAGCAAGCCGTCGCTCTCGAGCAGCGCGACGTTCGACTGGAGCATCGCCTCGCGTCCGTCGCTGGAGAATGACATCGCCTGTCCGCTATCCGCGCTGCCGGTGGTCGGCAACGCGCCCTGGTCGAACCTGATGAGAAAAGTGCCTTTCGATTCGTACATCGCAGGCCTGTGCAGCAGATAAACGCCGCCGAAGAGAAACGCAAAGGAAAAGATCAGGAGAAAGATTTTCTTCTTCCTGAAGAACGCCGTTAGCAGTCCGCGTAAACCAAATTCAAAATACATTCGGTGCCTCACTGTTTTGATGATTGAGCGATGGAAACGCTACAAACTTATCAACGCATTATCAAATGAAATATTTTTTTATCTGCATGGAACCGCGCGGCGCGCACAGCGTTATATCCAGTCGAATACCCCGAAAAAATCATGCGAGAAGCGGCAGGCATTTCATGAAAACCTTCATCTTTTATCTCGGCATCGCCTTGCTCTTTATATTCGTGGCGGCGGAGAGGAATGCGCCGCAGGCGCAACAACTGCCTTTTTTCTCGCCCTATCCGCATCTTGACCGCACGCGCTGGCATCCGTCCAGCGGCTGGGCCAACGGCGACTGGCAGTCCTGCGAATGGCGCGCGGACGATCTTTCGGGCGTGGACGGAAATTTGCAATTACGCCTTTCGGACAAGGGCGGGAAATTGCGGCGCTACGACTGCGCAGAAATCCACAGCGCCGCCCGCATGAAGTACGGACGCTACGCGGCCCGCCTGCGCGCGGCCGCCGGCAGCGGCCTGAACACCGCCTTCTTCACTTACATCGGCCCGCCCGTAGGCGTCCCGTCGCACGAGGAGATCGATTTCGAATTCCTCGGCAAGAACACGCATGCCGTCGAGATCACCTATTGGAAGTACGGAAAGAAATACGACCACGTCGTCATTCCGCTCAAGTACGACGCTTCCGCCGCATTCCACAATTACGCCTTCGAATGGACGCCGACCGCCATCCGCTGGTACGTCGACGGCCGTCAGGTGCATGAAACGCCCGCCAAAGCTCCCATACCCGAAAAGGCCGCGCGCATTTATCTGAGCCTGTGGTCCGGCTCGGCCGTCGAGAATTCATGGATGGGTCCATTCGTCTATCAAAAGCCCGTGACGGCGGAAGTCGCATGGGTGAAGTACACGCCCCTCAAGGTGAAGCCATGACAGGACGGAAAATCATTTATCTCGCGCACGATCTGGCCGATGCGGCCGTCCACAAGCGCGTCGCGATGCTGCGCGACGGCGGCGCCGACCTTGCCGTGGCGGGCTTTCGCCGCACGCCCGGGCCGGTGCGCGACGTCGCAGGACTGGCGCCGGTCGATTTCGGCAGGACCTACGACGGCAGGTTCGCGCAGAGGATCATGGCGGTCCTGCGCCATATATTGCTTCCGCTCCACAATGCCGCGCTCGCGCAGGCGGACGTGATCATCGCCCGCAATCTTGAAATGCTGGCGATCGGCGCGCGCTATGCCGCCGCGCGGCCGCATCCGGTTCTCGTCTATGAAAGCCTCGACATTCACCGCCTGCTTCTAGGCAAATGCGTGGCGGGACGCCTGCTCAGGCGCATCGAAGCCTGGCTGACGACGAAGGCCGCTGCGCTTATCACCAGCTCCCCCGGTTTCATAGAGGCGTATTTCTCCCGCTACGCCACGCCGGTGCGGCTGCTTGAAAACAAGGTTTACGACCCGCAGGGAAAAATCGCTGCGAAAAAAGCATGGCCGCCCAGACCGGCGGGGCCGCCGTGGAAGATCGGCTGGTCCGGCGTCATCCGCTGCCGCAAAAGCCTGATGATCCTCGCCGATCTCGCCCGCCGCAGCAACGGCCGGATAGAGGTCGTGATCCGCGGGAAGCCCGCGCTGGATCAAATTCCGGATTTCCACGATGTCGTTTCACGCACGCCCGGCATGTCTTTTGGCGGTGCGTACAAATCACCGGACGACCTGCCCGCGATCTACCGCGACGTTCATTTTGTCTGGGCGGTGGATTTTTACGAGGAAGGCGGTAATTCGGCCTTGCTGCTGCCCAATCGGCTTTATGAAGGCGGGCTGTTCGACGCCGTGCCGATCGCCTTGAAAACCGTGTTCACCGGGCGTTTTCTCGAGCGGCTTCAAGTCGGCGTGACGCTGGCGGAGCCTTTGCGCGAATCTCTGCCGCGCTTTTTCGACACGCTCACGGCAGACGGCTATCGCGTGCTCGAAAAACGCGCCGCGCAAACGCCGCGCGCGCAGTGGCGGCATGACAAGCGGGATTGTCTCTCTCTTGTCGATTATCTGGCCTCCCTGCCGCGTCCGGTGAAGGAGCTTGCCTATGCGTGAACCCGAACTCCTTGCCGTCATCCCCTGCCTGAACGAAGAGTGCCATCTCGAGCGCATCGTGCGCAACATCATCGGCAATGTTTCACTGCCGCCCTTTCTGCTGGTAATCGCCGACGGCGGCAGCTCCGACCAAACACCGCTTATCGCGCGAAAACTTGCGGCGGAGTTTCCCAACGTGCGCTACCTGCACAATCCCAAGCGCCTGCAAAGCGCCGCCGTCAATCTGGCCGCAGCGACCTACGGTGGAAAGGCCCGCTGGATTCTGCGGCTGGACGCGCACGCGGATTATCCCGATGATTACGGCCGCACGCTGGTCAACGAGCAGAAATCCACCGGCGCGGCCGCCGTGGTCGTCGCGATGAACACCGTCGGGGAAACGGGCTTCCAGCGCGCCGCCGCCGCCGCGCAAAACTCCCTGCTCGGCAACGGCGGCGCCGCGCACCGGCGCGTGACGGGCGCGGGAAAATGGGTCGATCACGGGCATCACGCGCTCATCTGCCTCGACGCCTTCCGCGCCGTCGGCGGCTATGACGAAAATTTCTCCCACAACGAGGACGCGGAACTGGACATCCGTCTGCAACGCGCGGGATATAAAATATGGCTGACCGGAAAAACCGCGCTCACCTATTATCCGCGCGCCAAACCGCACCTTCTCTTCCGCCAGTACTTTAACTTCGGGCAAGGGCGCGCGCGCACGCTCGTCAAACACCGGATCATTCCCCGCTTGCGCCAGATACTGCCTCTGGCCGTGGCGCCCGCGCTGCTGCTGGCGCCGGTTGCGCTCATCTCATGGATCGCGGCTGTGCCGCTGGCTTTATGGATGTCGGTCTGTCTCGGCTATGGTCTTGTTCTGGCCATCCGCGCGCGGCGGGCGGAGATCGCGCTCGCCGGCCCCGCAGCCATGCTGATGCATCTCGGCTGGTCCTCCGGCTTTATGAGCGGCTTTTTCTGGGCGCTCCGGAGGACGGCATGACGGAAACTTCTTCCACGGCACCGGCAGACATCGATGTCTGCGTTTGCACCTTCCGCCGCCCGCATATCGCGGCGACGCTCGCCTCCATCGCGTGGCAGAGGCTTGACCCTGAGCGGAAAATCCGCGTCATCGTCGCCGACAACGACGATGCGCCGACAGCACGGGAAACCGTCATGGCCGCCGCACGGCGGCATTCGCTGCAATGCGCCTACGTGCACGCCCCGGCCCGCAACATCTCCATCGCGCGCAACGCCTGTCTTGCGGAGGCGACGGCGCCGCTGGTCGCCTTTATCGACGACGACGAAACGGCGAGTCCGCAATGGCTGGCCGCCCTGACCGGCACGCTTGAAGAAACCGGCGCCGACGTCGTGCTGGGCCCCGTACGCGCCATCTACCGTCCCCAATGTCCCGCCTGGATGAAAAGCGGCGACTTCCATTCCTCGCTGCCGGTGTGGAAAAACAGGAAAATCGTCAGCGGCGGCGCGGGCAACGTGCTTTTGAAACGGGTCACGGCGCAAACGCTGCGCTTTCGCGAAGATCTCGGGCGCTGCGGCGGAGAGGATACCGCCTACTTCCATGCACTCGTGGAAGACGGCAGCCGCATCGCCTACGCCAGAGACGCCGTGGTGACGGAAGACGTGCCGCAAGAGCGCGAGAGCTTTCTCTGGCTGCTGAAGCGGCGCTTCCGCTTCGGCCAGACCCACGGTCTTTTGCTGCTGGAAGCGGCTCCCGAATTTCTGAAACGCACGCAAAACGCGGCGCTCGCCGCCGTCAAGGCCGTGCTGTGCCTGCTCATGGCGCTGCTCAATCTGCTGCGCGCGGGGCCCTTGCGGTTCTGGAGCCTGCGCGGCGCGCTGCACGCCGGTGCCGCATGCCAATTGATGAAAAAGACAGGGAGGCACCATGCGCCCTGACATCTCCGTCATCATCGCGGCCTATAACGTGGAGCGTTACATAGAAAGAGCTGTGAGCAGCGCGCTGGCGCAATCCCCCGCCATCGAAGTCATCGCGGTCGACGATCGCTCGACGGACAAGACATGGGACGCGCTTTTGCAGATCAACGATCCCCGTTTGCAGCGCATCCGGCTCACGGTCAACCGCGGCCCCGGCGGCGCGCGCAACGCGGGCATCGCGCGCGCTTCAGGCCGCTGGATCGCCGTTCTCGACGGCGACGACGCTTTTCATTCCGAACGGCTGGCGCGGCTTTTAAAGCTTGCCGAAGAACAAAAGGCGGATATCGTCGTCGATAATCTTTCAGTCTGCCGCGAAAGCGACGGCGCGACATTCCCGATGTTCCCGCCCGCCCGTCTGGCGCGCCTGCCCCTGCTCGGGCTGGCCGATTTTATTGCCGGTAACACGTCCCTTGCGGGCGGTTACGCGCTGGGGTATATGAAACCGGTCATCTCCGCCGCGTTTCTGCGTCGCCGCAAGCTGCGCTATCAGGAAGACCTGCGCATCGGCGAGGATTATTTTTTGCTGGCCGAGGCGCTCGCCCTCGGCGCGCGCTGCGCGGTCGATCCGGCGGAGGGCTACCTTTACACCGCCCGCGCCGGTTCCGTCTCGCACCGGCTGACCGGCACGGACATCCAGAACATCCTCGCCAACGACGCGCGGTTCGTTTCCCTGCACAAGCTTTCCCCCGCCGCGGCGAAGGCGCAAAGAAAGCGACACGCCAATTTGCAGGAGGCTTACGCCTACGCCTGCCTTGTGAAGGCGATCAAGAGCCGCGATTTTCCGTCTGCGCTGCGGGCGGCGGCGGCGTCCCCCTGCGCCGTCCGGCATTTATGGCGCCCCGCATGGGTGCGGACGCGCAAAATCATCCCGTTTCTTCTTAACCGGAAAGGAAAACCAGAATGGCAACGGTTAACAATATTCTAGCGCGAGACATGAATCCCTATAGGGAGGATTCCGCTTCCGCCGTCCGCAAAACCGTTCCCGCGAACACCAACGCGAAGACGGATGCAGAGGAAATCATCATCAGCCCGCCCGTCGTTTCGACCGAGGGAGAGAGGGCGCGGATTGCGTCCGATATCCGCATCGGGGGGAACATGAAAACCCTGTGGTTCGAGATCGACGAAATATACAAGAATTATCTGGCCGGCGATACGCTCGACGCTTTCGTCGTCGCGAGCCTGATTCCCGCCATCCTGCGCGGAGAGAACATCCGGCTGAAAGGCCCCATGTCCGCGAAGCTGTTTTACAATATTTCCTGCTCGCTCATCCCGATCCTGTCCGAATATCTCGAAAAGCCCAGCGTCACGCGCATTTTTCCCGACGGGTTCACGGCTGCGACGACTGGCGGCGCGGGCGTGGCCGCGGGATTTTCGGGCGGCGTGGATTCCTTTTGCAACTATTACGATCATTCACACGGGCGCGTGCCGGACGCCTTCGCTCTCACGCATTTCATCTTCAACAACGTCGGCGCGCACGGGCAGCAGGGCATGGACGCCGACCGCGCCCTGTTTCTGCGGCGTTTTGCGCGCCTGCGGGACTGCGCGGACAAGCTGGGCAGACCGGCGGTCGCCGTCGATTCCAATCTCGACGAATTCATCGGTCAGAAGTTCGAGCTGACCCATACGCTGCGCAACACCGCCGTCGCGCTGCTGATGCAAAAGGAATTTTGCAAGTTCCTCTATTCCTCCGGCTATCCCCTCTCCGAGACCAGACTGGGGCCGGATTCCAACATGTCGCATCTCGAACCCGTCATCCTCCCCCTGCTCAGCACGGAGCGGCTCGAGTGCATGGGCAGCGGCGGGCGGCACAGCCGCGTCGAGAAGACGCGCCGCGTGGCCGAAATCGCGGAAAGCCGCCATTATCTCGACGTCTGCGTCGCGCCGCACAATGCGCCGGAGGGCCTCGCCAATTGCGGCGTCTGCTGGAAGTGCATCCGCACGGCCACGACGCTGAAGATATTCGGCAAGCTCGAGGAATACGCCCACGTTTTCGACCTCAAGTCCTTTGCGATGTTCGAAAATCTCTACCTGATAGAGGTTATCGGCGGAAAAACACCCTACGTGAAGGAAATCAGGCAGCTTATCGCGGAAAAGAACTTCCCCGTTCCCCGTCTTGTACGGCTGATCGGCACGCTTTTGCCCGCAGCCGTGGCGCAGCAGTTCTCCATGCGGATCATTCCCGCCCTGCTGCGTCACAAATCCATCGCCCGCTTTATCAACAGGAGTCTCGCATGGTAACCGAAATCGCGCAAAATCCACTACTGTCCGCAGCAATCATGCCGCCCCGGCGTGCGCGCGCAAGCGCCTATCCCTGCATCCCCGACTTTGCCGCCATGCTCTACGTCGCCCTGTCGACGGTCATCATGGCCTTTTCCTCGCTGTTCACGGTCTTTCCGATTCTGGTTTTCCTTGCGCTGTGGTTTCGGCATATTTTTTACAAGGGCGCCTTTATCCTGCGCCCTTCGTCCGCCCTGTTCGCGGCGGTGATGTTTCCATTTTTGGCCTGCTATTCCGTCTTCTGGTCGGATTATCCCTCAACGAGCCTCTATCACGGCACGGAACTGCTGACGCTGGCGGTCAGCGCCATCATCATCGCGCGGACCGTGCGGGTGAAGCCTTTCGTCAAAGGGATGATCCTCGGCATCGTCGCCGTCATGGGCATCACGCTGGCGAGCGGCGTTTACGCAACGGATTACTTGACACATGCCCGCGCGCTGATGGGATATTTCGGCTCCAAAAACGAGGTGGGCTTCTTCGCGGAAATCGGCATTTACCTCTCTCTGCTCCTGCTGGCCGCGCGCACGACGTTTTTCGAGAAACTCGCGTTCATTCTCCTGCCTTTGGGGCTGTGCGCCGTCTGTCTCGCGCTCAGCAAGTCCGCGACGTCGATCGCCTCGCTGGCACTCGTGCTCGGCCTGACGGCCGGCATCGCGGTGCTCATGCGCCTGCCGCGCCAGTTGCGCGGGCTGATGCTGACGGGGGCGATCCTGAGCCTGATGACAGGCGGCCTTCTCGTCATCGCGACGCGTTTCGACGTCATTAATGCGGTCCTTCATACCTTTGGAAAGGACTCGACGCTGACGGGGCGCACATATCTCTGGAGCGAGGGGATCAAAAACGGGCTGCTGCATCCGGCCCTCGGCTACGGCTATAGCGCTTTCTGGGTCGCGGCGCGGCCGGCGGCCCAATGGTACTGGCACGAATTTTTCATCACCAACGCGACCGGCTTTCACTTCCACAACCTTTATATCCAGACCTTCGTCGATCTCGGCCTGGCCGGCGCCCTGCTCATGGCATGGCTGATCGCGTCGAGCAGCTGGCGGAGCTTCGCTCTGGTGTGGCGGCGGGGCATGACTTTGGAGACAGGGCTCCTTTTCGGCCTTGCTTTCCTGTTTTTTTTCCGCTCGCCCTTCGAGGTGGACACGCTCGGGCCCTACGGCATGGGGCCGCTGCTGTTCTTCTGGCTCGTTGCCTTCTCCAAAAGCAGTATGCGGGACGTACGCCAAAAGAACGATACCGCCGCGGTGCCGGAAGCGGAACCAAACTCCGGCATGAACGTTTAAACATCTCTTAGGAAAACAGCCGTTTTTTGAGGAATGGATAAATGAACAGCACCGTTCTCGTCACCGGTGGCGCGGGCTACATCGGCTCCCACGTCTGCAAAGCGCTGGCCGCCAACGGCTTTACCCCCGTCAGTTACGATAACCTGTGTTCGGGCAACAAAGATCACGTCCGCTGGGGGCCGCTGGAAGTCGGCGATATCCGCGACCGGGCGAGATTGTCGCAAGTTATGAAGCTCTACCGGCCGGAAGCGGTGCTGCACTTCGCCTCACTGATCCGCGTCGGCGAATCCGTCGTCAAGCCCGCGGAGTATTACGATAACAACGTCTTCGGCACCTTCTGCCTGCTCAACGCAGCGCGGAAGAACGGCATCCGCGACATGGTGTTTTCGAGTTCCGCCGCCGTTTACGGCATGCCCGATACCGACATGATCGCGGAAGGCCATCCGCTGCGCCCCGTCAATCCCTACGGCCATACGAAGCTCGCGATGGAAAACATGATCCGCGACTATGCGGCGGCCTATGGCCTGAATTACGCCATTTTGAGATATTTCAACGCCGCCGGCGCGGACATGAGCGCGGAAATCGGCACCGCCTACAAGGTGGATACGCACATTATTCCTCTTTTGATGCGCGTCGCGTGCGGCGACATGAAGGAGATCGGCATCTTCGGCACGGATTACCCCTCGCCCGACGGCACCGCCATCCGCGATTACGTGCATGTGCAGGACCTTGCCGAGGCGCATATTCTGGCCTTGCGCCATATCGGCAAAGGCAACGGGCGGCTGACGCTCAATATCGGCACCAGTGCGGGGCACAGCGTGCAGGACGTCGTCGATATGGCGCGGCGCGTCACCAAGCGCCCCATCCCCGCGCGCACCGGCCCGCGCCGCAGCGGCGATCCGCACCAGCTGGTGGCCGACGCCGCGCAGGCCGGCAAACTGCTCGGCTGGAAACCGCTCTATTCAGACCTGCAGACGATCGTTGCCTCGGCCTGGCGCTGGCAGCTGCGGAAGACAGCTCTCGACGCCGGAAACGAAGATATAAAATACGCGAGAGCCATATGATGTCGCATGCCTCGAAAAGCACAGCTACGGGTCTTCTTCTCGCCGACGGCGGCGCAAGCCTGCTCGCCTTCGGGCTTGCCGCGCTGTGCGCTGCGTTCATATTCCCCCTCTGGGAGGCTTCCGGACTTTTCTTCCTGTCCGTTCCGTTTTTTCTGGGCTGCCTGTGCTATTTCGCGGCGCAGGGGCATTATACCCTGCGCGCGGCGTGGTGGACGCAGGTCGGTCATATATTGCTTGCGAGCGTCGCGGCTTTCACGGTGTCGATGCTGACCATCGATCTCCTGCAAACGCCGGTTCCGCTTGCGGCGAACCTGCTTCTATGGCTGTTCGTGCCGCCCTGCCTGATGTTGGGGCGCTGGCTCGCCCGCGCGTTTTTGACGGAGCGCGGGCTCTGGGCCATCCCGACCGCGCTGGCGGGGAACTACGCGGCCGTCCTCAGGCTCGTTCCCGCGCTGCAGGCGGAAAGCTATTTGGCATACGATGTACAGCATGCGTTTTTGCCCGACGCCACGGAAGCGCAAATCGCGGAGTTCGAAAAACTCTATCCCGCGGCGCGGCTTTGCGGCGCGCTTGACGACCTGATCAGCGCGGACAACTATATCTTTTTCTGTCCCGACGGCGGCACCGCGGCGCAGGCGGACATGCTCGCGCAACTGGAAAAAAGCCATGCCCGCTTCGCCTATATCCCGCCGGCGGAGGGATATTTCCTTTACAACGCCGCACCGAAAAAATTCTTCGGCTGCGGCATTATCGCGCTGGAATCCGGAGACCCGCTGCTGCCGGAGCTGGGCCGGTTTCTCAAGGACGTTCTGGACAGGGTCGGCGCGGCGGTCGCGATCGTGCTGCTCTCGCCCGTCCTCATCCTGATTGCGCGCGCGATCAGAAAAGACGGCGGGCCGGCGATGTACGGGCACACGCGGATCGGCAAGGACGGCAAGCCCTTCAAGTGCCTGAAGTTCCGCAGCATGGTCGTCAACGCGCAGGAAATCTTGCATGATCTGCTGGAAAACAATCCCGACATGCGCAAGGAATACGAGGAGACCTACAAGCTCAAGAACGATCCGCGCGTGACGAAAATCGGGAAATTCCTGCGCAAAACCAGCCTCGACGAGCTGCCGCAGCTGTTCAACGTCCTGCAGGGGCATATGAGCCTCATGGGCCCGCGCCCGATCGTCGAGGACGAAAGAAAATACTATGCCGAAAAAATCAGCGAATACCTTTCGGTGCGGCCGGGCATGACGGGCCTCTGGCAGGTGAGCGGCCGCAGCGACACGGGTTACGGCCAGCGCGTCTATCTCGACAGCTGGTATGTGCGAAACTGGTCTCTTTGGAATGACGTTATCATTTTCTTCAAAACGATCCTGGTCGTTTTGAAGCGCAAAGGGGCTTACTAGAAACCGATATTTACTGGGTAATTGAGAATGGGAAAAAACATGACAGAACAAACCAAAAAATCCGGACTGCGCTCCGTCTCCGGCGCGATTTTCATCATTGCGTCTCTTGCAATGCTCTCCGCCTGCGCGGCTGACCCCGATTACTCCAACGTTCCGCCCGTACCCACGGCAGCCGCACCCGAGGCGCCGGCGGCGCAAAAACTGCCCGCCTACAGGGTGCAAATCGGCGACGTTCTGGACATCGAGCTCTACCTGAACCCCGAGCTGAGCGAAACCGTGACGGTCCGCCCCGACGGGATGATCTCCACCAAGATCGTCCAGAACCTCTACGTCTACAACAAAACCACGGACCAGATCACCGCCATGCTCAAGCAGGCCTATAAGCGCATTCTCAAGAACCCCTCCATCACGACGATCGTCCGCTCCTTCGCGCCGATCAGGATATATGTCAGCGGCGAAGTCGCCAATCCGGGCGAGTTTCTCGTTGTGGGCCAGGCTCTCACGCTCGATCAGGCGATCGCCCGCGCCGGCGGCATCAAGCCCTCCGGCCTGCGCAAGGACGTCCTGATCTTCCGCCGCGGCGCGGGGGAGAACGAAAAGGTTTACGTCGCCAACTACTATGCCGCGACGCAGGGCGCCGACCCGACCAAGGACGCGCGCCTCGCGCCCGACGACGTCGTGTTCGTGCCCAAGACCGGCGCCGCCCTGCGGTATCAGGCCTATCAGCAGAACTTCCAGCAATTCATCAACCCCGCTGTCGGCATAGGCGCCGGAGCGACTATCCACTAACATGCCATTGCCGCCGCCGTGCGGAGAGAGAGCTTGACCAGATGCGTAATTTTCTACTCGTGACAGCCTTCCTTGCTCTCGCCTCCGGCACGGCCGAGGCCGCGAACTTCTGCGTCGTCGGCATGGGGATACCGCCGCAATGCTTTTACAACGACGTGCGGTCGTGCATGAACGCCGCGCAGCCGCCCAACAGCTTTTGCGCCGTCAATCCGGACGCCCGCCTTTACTATTACGGCAGTTCGGATTTTTGCGCCGTCCATTCGGTCGGCATAGCACAATGCATATACGGCAGCCTCGAGGAATGTTACAGCGACTCCTACCGCGGCAGCTTCCGTGACAGGGTCGTTTGCATGGACCGCGCGCAGCATCCCGACAACATCAGTCCGTACCGCTACGACCAGCGCATAGACCATTAGGCGGGGGACGTAATCATGGCCTTCCGCAAAATCGCTTTCGGTACAGCCCTCATGTCCTCGGTGACGATCTTCCGCATGATGGCGCAGCTGCTCGTCATTCCCATTTTGTCACGTCTTTTGTCGCCGGCCGACTACGGCGTCGTCGCGATGGCGATGCCCTTCGTTCTCTTTACCATGATGTTCACGGATGCCGGCATGGGGCAATCGCTGCTGCGCGGCACGGCGGAAAACGAACCCGGCGACAGCGATGTCTGGTCTTCCTGTTTCTGGCTGACGATCCTGCTCGGGGCCATCTTTTCGATGCTGATCATGCTGATCGCGCCGCTTGCCGCCTATTTTTTCAAGGAACCTCTGTTGTGGCCGCTCGTGACGGCCCTTGCGCTCGTCATCGTCCCGCAGGCCGCGGCGACGATACCCGAGGCCTCTCTCCGTCAAAGCCACAAGTTCGGCACCATTGCGTGGACGGAATCGGTCGCCATCGCCTGCGGCATGGCCACCGCGATCACCATCGCTTACAAGGGCGGCGGCGCCTGGGCGCTGATCGCGCAGCAGATCGTCCTTTACGCCCTGCGGTTTGCGCTGACCTTCTGGCGCGCCGGCTTTCGCCCGCGCATGGTTCTCAAGCTGCGCGACTTGAAGGAGCATCTTATTTTCGGCCGCAACGTTCTGGGCGCGAACTTCATGATGACGCTGACGCAGTCGCAGGACAATCTCATCATCGGCAAAATGCTCGGGTCGTGGTTTCTGGGCTTTTATTCGATGGCCTTTCTGTTCGTGCGCCTGCCTTTGCGCATCATCACGGGGCCGCTGGAATATGTGCTTTACGCGCATATCGCGCCGCTCGGCGAAAACAAGGCCCTCATCCGCCGGATATTTCTGCTGCTCACGCGCATTCAGGCCTTGCTGATTTTTCCCGCCATCGGCATGGTGGCGGCGGCGCATCACCCGCTGTTTGAGCTGCTCCTGTCGAAAAAATGGCTGCCCTCCGGCTCCCTCTACATGATTGCCGCGCCGGCGGCGGCGCTGCAGGCGATGACGGCCTTTTCCGGCGCCTTTATGATGGCGCTCGGGCGGACGGACATCCAGTTGCGGATGAACACCGAATTCTGCATTCTTTTCGCGGCCGCCCTGCTGGTTTTTGCGCGCTTCGGCATCGCCTGGGCGGTCGTGGCCTATAGCCTCGCGGTATTTTGCTATTTCCCGCGGCTGCTGATGCTGACTTTGCCCCGTCTCGAGTGCACGCCCTTCACCTACCTGCGCACGCTGGTCGTTCCGGTCGTCATCACAACGGTTTGCGTCATGCTCTACGTCAACGCGACCGAGCCGCTGCCCGCCGATAACTGGATCCGCCTGCTGCTGGGCGGAGGAATAGCCGTTCTGGGCATGACGGCAGGCGCATTGATACAATACCGCACGCTCTTTAACGAGATCGTCACCTTTGACACGGTGGAAGCCGCCGATGCGGCCTGAAAATCCGGCTTTTTTGAATATAAATAACTGATATTTAACGGTTTTTTATGATGGACTTAAAATCCGCCGCGTTCGCGGCGGCAGGAAAAGCAGGAACGCGCCAACATTTTGATGGTGCGGGGCGCATAACTGCCTTATCACTGAAATCATGTCACATGTCCAAATTCTCGGCGCCCTCTCCGCTCTGCTGACGCTGCTTTCGCGCGCTAATTATTTTCATTCCATTTTCAAGGGCAAAACCAAGCCGCATGCCTTTTCGTGGTTTATCTGGGGCGTCATCTCCAGCGTCGGGGCGGCGGCGCAAATCGCCAAGGGCGCGGGCCCCGGCGCATGGGCGCGCACGCTGGCCTCCGCCACGAATTTCGTGGTGGTGATCGTCGCGCTCATCGCCGGCACGCGCGACATCAAGCGCAGCGACTGGATCACGCTGATCATCGCGCTCTCCACCATTCCCTTGTGGATCGCCACCAAAACGCCGGTCTGGTCGGTGATCATCGTCTGCACGATCGACACGGCGGGGTACTTCCCGAGCGTGCGCAAATCGTGGGAGCGGCCGCATCAGGAAACCTCGCGCAGCTATTTCATCTCCAGCGGCAGCGCCTTTCTCTCCGTCCTCGCCATCGAGCATTATTCGCTCTCCACATGGCTTTATCCCGCGGTGCTGACCTGCTCCAACGCCTGCATGGCGCTGTTTTTGCTCTGGCGGCGGCGCGTGCTTCGGCCTAAGACATTGAAATATTGACATAAAAAATTATTTCCCGCATTTATTCATAATATTTTTACCTTGCCCCGCTAGAATGATACTGATTGCACAGATCAAGAGGGCGAGATGGGTCAGAAGGCGAAAACCGAATACGATTTTTTTCCCAGCGACAACAAATGGGACCTCGACCAGCACTCCTATGCGGGTGCCGACGGCGGCGCGCTCGGCAAAAACGTCGAAAGCATGACCCTGCAGTCGCCGCGCGCCGACAACCCCTCCGGCGGCGAAATCAATATCGAACTGAAAGCGGGCGGACGCTCCGGAGACTACATCAAGAATACGGCGCGCGAGCTTCTCGCCCACGCCGGATTCAAGGACGTGCATTTCGAAAGCACGCATAACGAAGGCGACTACCGCGTGACCCTGAAGGGCGTGACCGAAAAGGATTTTCTCAAAGCCGCGACGGCGCTGGCGACCGACGTGCCGGACGGCGAACACAACACGCACTACGCCCTGCTCGACAAAGCCGTCGCGGGCGAGATCGTGCAATCCGAACTGAAGCGTCTCGACCTTTCGCCCGCCGCAGCAGGGCTGCTGGAAGTCAAAACCGACGCGCTCTCTCCCGAACGCCTGCAGCTTCTCGGCATGAAAGAGCCCTTCGCCTACACCGACGCCAGCCTCGGCGCCTATCCGCTTTCGCCGGTGACGGCGATGCAGGAGGACGGCACGCCCTCCGCCAGCCAGTTCGTAGCCAACGCGCTGTTCGTGAAAACGCGGCTGCATTTGAACGACATGAACCCGCAAGGCGTGCGCGACGCGCTCAAAGCCGCCAATATCGACTTCAGGGAAAACCGCAACAGCCACACGCTGAGCGCCGCCGCGCCCATCGACACCGTGGCCAAGGCGCTGGGCGACGCCGGCGTTCTGCCGCGCGCGTTCACGGACCACATCTCGTCCGTCGCCGAACAGGGCCACAAGAACCAGAACCAGATCAACGCCCAGATCGCCTCGGGCGCACCCGTGCAACGCGCCGCCGCGCCGAAAGTCTGATTGAATTTTCATCTAAAAAAAAAAAAAAAAAAAACACGCGCGGGATCGCTCCCGCGCGTGTTCGAAACTCTCCGTCCGGTCTTAGCCGATTTTCGGCGCCGCCGGGCAGGTCTTCGTCGGAACGAAGGTCTGGCTGTCGATGTTCTTGTACATGCTGAAGAAGTGGTTTCTGATGCCGTGCACGTTGAACTGATAGGTGCAGCCCTTCTCGAGCGCGTTATACACGTCCGACGAGTTCCACTTGCCTTTTACGAGGCTGTCCGAATCCGTGAAAACGCCTTTGGTCGTGTAAATCATGTAGACGCTCTGGCTGTTCTTGCCGCTGCCTTGTATCTGAATGGCCTTGTCGTTGACCGTCGCCGTCACCGCGCTTTCCTGATAATAACCGGTGCCGGTGACAGCCTGATAACCCAATACGCCAGCGCCGACGCCCGCGGCGACGAAGCCCAGTAAAACAGTCCCTGCAACAGCCGCTGCGAATGCTTTTTGTAAGTTCATGTCCATTTCTCCTCTGAATGTTTGTCTTGTCCGGATTGATATCCTGCCCGCCATTATTTCCATATATAATATAAATATATGTCAAATTATATTTCCTTAATATCAGATAAACCCATAAAAAACATTTTATATCAATAACTTAAAATATATTGAAAAACGGCCGCAATACAAATAAACATAACCTATGACATCTCGAATCATACATATCATCGGCGCGGGCATGGCCGGATCGGAGGCCGCATGGCAGGCCGCGAACGCCGGAGCCAAAGTCGTACTGCACGAAATGCGCCCTATCCGCAAAACCGACGCGCACCAGACCGACAAATGCGCCGAGCTGGTCTGCTCCAATTCCTTCCGCTCGGACGACGCGGAATATAACGCCGTGGGGCTGCTGCACGAGGAAATGCGCCGCGCGGGATCGCTGATCATGAAATGCGGCGATGCGGCCAAGGTGCCCGCGGGCGCGGCGCTGGCCGTCGACCGCGAGGCTTTTTCGGACGCGGTGACCAAGGCGCTCAATGAGCATCCGAACATCACCATCGAGCGCGGCGAGATCGCGGGGCTGCCGCCGGAAGAGTGGGACAACGTCATCATCGCCACCGGCCCGCTCACCTCCCCTGCGCTCGCCGAGGCCGTGCGCACGCTCAGCAACGAAGACAGCCTCGCCTTCTTCGACGCCATCGCGCCGATCGTCCATGCCGACAGCATCGACATGACGAAGGCATGGTTTCAATCACGGTATGACAAGGGCGAAGGCAAAGACTATATAAATTGCCCGATGGAGAAGGACGAGTACTACGCCTTCATCGACGCATTGGTGCAGGGCGAGAAAACCGAATTCAAGGAGTGGGAAAAAGACACGCCCTATTTCGAAGGCTGCCTGCCGATCGAGGTGATGGCGGAGCGCGGCGCGGAAACGCTGCGCTGGGGGCCGATGAAAGCCGTCGGGCTGGAATATCCCGAAGGGCATCCGAACAGGGCGCAGTTTCCGCGTCCGTGGGCGGTGGTGCAGCTGCGGCAGGACAACGCGCTCGGCACGCTTTATAACATCGTCGGCTTCCAGACCAAGCTGAAATACGGCGAGCAGACGCGCATCTTCCGCATGATCCCCGGTCTTGAAAACGCCGAGTTCGCGCGCCTCGGCGGCATCCACCGCAACACCTTCATCAACAGCCCGAAACTGCTCGATGAAACCCTGCGCCTCAAGGCCCAGCCGCGTTTGCGCTTTGCGGGACAGGTCACCGGCTGCGAAGGCTACGTCGAAAGCGCGGCGGTCGGGCTGATGGTCGGGCGCTTCGCCGCGGGCCAGACAGCCGTGCCGCCTGTGACCACGGCGATGGGCGCGCTCCTCAATCACATCACCGGCGGCGCGAACGCCGAAACCTTCCAGCCGATGAACGTCAACTTCGGCCTCTTCCCGCCCATCGACGCAAAGATCAAGGGCCGCGACCGCAAAAAGGCCTACACCTCCCGCGCGATCAAAGATTTCGACGGCTGGCTGAAAGAATTAAAAAGCGCGGCTTAAGAAAAAACCACCTTCACCGTCAGCCCGTGCGGTTTGGCGTCTTCCAGCGTCACCGTCGCATGGTGCATGTCGGCGACCCAGCGGACGATGGAGAGGCCAAGGCCGCTGCCCAGCCCAGCGCTTTTGTTGACGCGGTAAAAGCGTTCGAAAACCTTGTCTTTGTTTTCCGTCGCGATGCCGGGGCCGCTGTCGGTCACCGTCAAAACGGTTCCTTCCTCCGTTTTTGCCAGCGCGACGGCGATCATTCCGCCTTCGGGCGTATATTTGATGGCGTTGTCGACGAGGTTGCGCAGCATCACCGAGAGCGCGTCGGCATAGCCCTGCAGTTCGACGCCCTGCTCTATCTCAGCCTCCAGCGTTTGCCCGCGCCGCTCGGCGTAAACGTGGATATCGCGCAAAACTTCCTCCGCCAGATCCGACAGCGCCACGCTTTCCGGCGGCGTGCTCTGGTTTTGCAGGCGGGCGAAAGAGAGCAACTGCTCGACCAGCTGCCCCGCGCGGTCGATGGAGGCTTGCAGGTTTTCCAGCCCCTCCTTGCACCCGGGCATGTCGCCTGCCTTTTTCGCCAGCACCTGCGTCTGGGTTTTCATGGCGGCGAGCGGGGTGCGCAGCTCGTGCGCGGCGTTGTCGGTGAACTCGCGCTCGCGGCGGAAGGTTTCGGCGACGCGCAGGAACAATCTGTTGAGCGCAACGACGAAGGGGACGATCTCGCGCGGCAGCTTTTGCTCCGCCACGGGCGCAAGCTCCTGCGCGCTGCGCAAGTTCAGCTCGTCGGCGATGGCACTGATGGGGCGCAGGCTCTCGGTCGTCCCCGCCCAGACGATCAGCAGGATGAGCGGCAGGAAAATCAGCCCGGGCATCACAAGGCTGCCGAGGATCTGCATGATCAGCTCCATGCGCACCTCGCTGTTCTCGGCGATCTCGACGGTAATGGCGGTTTTATGGTCCACATAGACGAAAAACCGCCAGTGGACGCCGCCGATGTCGTGCCGCGAATAGCCCGTCGGCTCCGGCTCGATGTCCTTGAAGGCATCGGCCGCGCGCGACTGGGTGATCAGCCGGCCTTTGTGCCAGATGCGGTACCAGATCTTTCGCTCGTAGAAGTGCGAAAAGTCGAGCGCCTCGGCGTCGAGGCTGAGCCCGTGCCGCCTGTGATCCATGATCTCGTGCTGCGTCATGCGCAGGAGCAGCTTGGCGTTCTGCGCCAGTTGCGCGTCGTAGACCTCGTCGATCTCGTGATAGGTGGACAAGAGCGCGAGGCCGCCAATCACCATGCCGGCCATGACGACCGGAATGCCGATCATCGACAAAAGGCGCAGGCGCAGGGAATAAGGCCGCTTGCTCATGACGGAATCATGTAGCCGAGGCCGCGGATCGTCTTGATAAACTCCTTGCCGAGCTTGCGGCGCAGCGCGGAGATGTGGACTTCGATGGTGTTGCTCTCGATCTCCTCGTCCGACCAGTCGTAGACATGCTCCTCGATGCGCGCCTTGCTGACGACGCGCCCGACGTTGCCCGCCAGCACCTCGAGCACGGCAAGCTCGCGCGCCGAGAGCGGCACGGCCTTGCCCTCCTTGTAGGCGATGTGCGCGGCCTTGTCGAACACGATGCCGCCCTGCAGCGCCTGCGGCGTGATCTGCCGCTGGCTGCGGCGGATCAGCGCGCCGACGCGGGCGAGAAGCTCGTCGAGGTCGAACGGCTTGGTGAGATAATCGTCCGCGCCCGCGTTCAGGCCTTCGATCTTGTGGCGCAGGGCGTCGCGCGCGGTCAGGAACAGCACGGGGCGGTCGTCCTTGCCCTCGCGCATCTCTTTGAGCAGGTCGAGGCCGGATTTGGCGGGAAGGTTGATATCGAAGATGGCGAGGTCGTAGTCCGTGGTGAGGAGCGCGTCCGAGGCCTCCTCCGCCGTCTGGCACCAGTCGACGGCGTAGACGGTTTTGAGGCCGTCTGCCGTCGCCTTGCCAAGCATTTTGTCGTCTTCCACCAGAAGAATCCGCATGGAACCTGTCCTCGTCGTTTCTTGCGTGTTTTGTGGTCATACTAGACCTTTTTGCTCTTCGGCCATAGCCTTTATTTTCCACCATAAGGCTTTGAAACGACGGGTTTAAATCCTTTTTAACCACTTGCTGTTATGCTTCTGGACGAGAGGTTTTGATGTTTACCGCAGAACAGTTTTTTGAAGCCAAAGCCAAAAAGCAGCGCAAAAGAGAAGCGCCGGCCTACCATCACAACGTCTATGTGATCGAGCTCAACCCGCGGGTGCTGAAAAACCGCAAGTTCCGCGCCGCCAATCCGAATCACGATCCCGCCAAGGCCTGCCTTTACGTCGGCTCGACCGGCCTTTCGCCCCACGAGCGGTTCCTCAACCACAAGGACGGCCACAAATCAAACTGCTTCGCCAAAAGATTCGGCATGCACCTGCGCCCCGACCTCTTCGCGGTCTACAACCCGATGCCCTACGAAGCCGCGCTGGCGATGGAAGCGGAGCTGGCGGAAAGCCTGCGGGCGGAGGGGTATGCGGTTTGGTGGGGGTGAAGATTCACTGTCCATCAGAAAATTTATCAATCGATAAATTTGTCTCAATCCTATCTATACGTTCTTCTATCTTTTTTAGGCCATTTCCTATAAGGATCGCGAATAAGCCTATAATGATATTGGCTCCAAAGCCCAAAATAATGCCCAAGTTAAATGGATAAAGGTTGTGACTTCTTGATAGATTGTCGACGATTAAACCCAGCAGCCCAGACCCCAAAACAATAAAACCGAGCAATAATATTATTTTGGATTCATTTTTCTTCGCCCCCCCCTCCCTCATGTTCAACTGCGACCTACACAACAGCCTTGCAAAAAAACTGATACATCGACCCGAACGTATCCGGATGCCTTTGTTCGAATTCGTGCCAGCGGTCGAGGTCGAGGGCAGCTGGGTCGGCGGGGTTTTCTTTGCGGTAGAGGTCGCGCACTTCTTCGGAGATGTTGAAGCCCGTCAGTTCGAGGCCGAGGTCTTTCAAAATCTCTTTGATCTGCGGCAGGGTGAACCTGTGCTCCTGCGCGTGGAACAGGTAATCGCGCAGGCGCGACATGTGGTAGAAATCCCCGCAGGCCGTGATGGTGGCGTAGCTTTTCGCATCGAGCAGTTTGCGGCAGTCGCGGCGGAAGCGGCGCATGCCTTCGGGGGTCGCGTCGTAGCCCTCCCGCGCGATGATCTCGCGCGCCTTGACCACGGCGGCGCGGCCGAGCTCGCTATAGAGGCCGATGCGCATCAGGCCGTCCGTTTTAAGCAGGCCTTTCAGCACTTTCCAGCCCGCCACGGGGTCTTTCATGTGGTGCAGCACGCCGCCGCAGCTGATGAAATCGAACTTCTGCCCCTGCGCGCCAAGCTTGAGGATGTCGGCCTGACCGAAGGTGATATTGTGGATGTCGAACTCCTGCGCCTTGAGCGTCGCATAGCCGAGGCTCGTGCGGCTGAGGTCGACGGCCAGCACCTTCGCGTCGGGGATGATCGAGGCCAGCTCGAAGGCCTCGCGCCCCGTGCCGCAGCCGGCGACGAGAACGTCCGCCGCCTTTCCGGCGAAGGCGGCCTCGGGCGCGTCTTCGTTGAGGATCTCGCGCACGAAGGAGATGACCTGCGGATAGGGCGATTCCTCGTACTGCGCGCGCACGCGTAACGAAACGTCGTCGTCGATCTCCGTCAGCGCGGTCACTTCGGCGGCGGCTTTCTTCAGGCTGTCCCATGCGGCGATCTGCGTTTGCACGACGTCCTTCGCGGAAGTATGCGCGTGGAGCGTGACAATCTCTTGCGCGTTCTTCAGCGCATGGAGCGGATAGTAGCAGGCGCACAGGGCGACAAGCGCCGCGTCGGACGCGTCGGCTTCCACCTGTCCGCGCAGCTTTTCGGCGGCGGCCTGTTCTTCTTCCGTCAGGTCGAAGATATATTCGGTGTTGAAGCAATAGAACGACAGGGCAACGGAGAGCTTGGCATGCGCCTCTGCCGAAAAGACTTTCTCCTCGCGCCCGAGATCGGCGAGCAGCGCGGCGCGCAGCGCGGTCAGAAACTCCTCGAACAGGCGGCCGTAGGCGACGATGCGGCGCAGGCCTTTCAAAAACAGCGGCGAGAGCAGCTGCGACAAATCAGCGCCGGAAGAAAAAACGCCCGCATCGAAAGAGCGTACGTCTTTTGTCTCGTTGACCTTGAAAATGGCCTTGAAGCCCGGCCTTGTCATCAGCATCGAGCCCCACAGCGACCATGCGGGCGTGCAATCCACGCGCGGATCGTCGAGACAGGAGGTCAGCGCCTCTTCAAGATTCGGGTTGAACTGCCCGAGCTGGATCTGGCTTGCCAGCGAGATGAAGGCCTGCTTGTAGCCGGGCTCCTGCGGCGCATTCTGCATGGCGAGCATGTGAAAGCCGATGGCCTGCGGCAGATCCTTCTGCCAGAACAGCGTCATCCCCATCAGCGCCAGCGTGCGGGCGTCGTTCTGGTTGATCTCCAGCGCCTCGTCGAGATATTGCGCGGCGTCGTCATATTGCCGCAATTGCACGGCTTTCAGCGCCCTGTCCTGCAGAGCCTCGATTTTGCCGGATTTTTTTGCCGAAACCTTGTTTCTTTTCATGCGGATTACCCTGCCAGCTTTTCTTTCACGATGCCGCCGGCTTTGGAGAAGTCCATCTTTCCGGCGTATCGGGATTTGAGCGCGCCCATGACCTTGCCCATGTCCTTGATGCCCGACGCGCCCGCGGCGGCGATGGCGGCGTCGACGGCGGCCTTGATCTCGTCCTCGCCCATCTGCTTGGGCAGATAGTTTTCGATTATCTTGATTTCGGCGGCTTCCTTGTCGGCGAGGTCCTGCCGGTTGCCTTTCTTGTACATCTCGATCGACTCGTTGCGCTGCTTGATCATCGATTGCAGCATGGCCAAAATCTGCGTGTCGTCGATGCCCGCGCGGCTTTCGGCGGTGCGGGAGTCGATGTCTTTTTGCTTCATGGCGGCAATGATCAGGCGGATGGTGCCGACGGCAGCCTCGTCCTTGGCAAGCATGGCGGTCTTGAGGTCGGCGGTGAATTTTTCTCTCAGCATGGCTGTCTCCTTGATGTTTAAAAACATGATAACAGGCTGAAATATAATTACAAGCAACGGGGGCTTGCATCCCGCGCCCTTCCTGCATAAAATGGGGCCTTACCCGTTAATTTTGGCATTGGTTCTAAGGGTTATTCCAAAATGACAACGAAAGTCCCCATTACCCTGGCAGGGTTCGCCCAGCTTCAGGAAGAGATAAAAAATCTCAAAACCGTAGAACGTCCGGAGATTATCCAGGCGATCGCGACGGCGCGCGAGCACGGCGATTTGAAGGAAAACGCCGAATATCACGCCGCGCGGGAACGCCAGAGCTTCATCGAGGGCCGCATCAGCGAGCTGGAGGACAAGATCTCGCGCGTCGACGTCATCGACCCCGCCAAGATGGAGGGAGACACCGTCAAATTCGGCGCGACCGTGCAGCTGGTGGACGAAGACACCGAGACGGAGCATACCTACCAGATCGTCGGCGAATACGAGTCAAACTACGAGGAAGGCAAGCTCTCCTTCACCGCGCCGATCGCGCGCGCGCTGATCGGCAAAGGCGTGGGCGACGCGGTCGCGGTCAAAACACCGAAGGGCGAGAAGTCCTACGAAATCCTCGACGTGATTTATAAATAAAACTCAGCCCGTCTGTTTGAAGCGGTTCTGGCCGAAGCGGTCGGTATCGAGCCGGCTTTCCCTGTACCCGTCGGGTTCGGGCTGGTCCTGTTTGGTCTCCGGCGGCTTGAAGCGGTTTTTGTCGAACTGGCGCAGAACTTCGCTCTTTTCCGCGTCGGCTTTCGGCGCTTCGGCGGGCGCGGGCTTTTTGAGCACGGAGGGGTCGCGTGCGTAGTCCTGCTCTTCAAAAACTTTGTCGATGTCGCCCTTCCATGCGTCGTAATAACGCTCGAGCAGGCGCAGCGCCCAGTTTTTGCCGCTCTCGGCGATCTCGCGCAGCGGCGCGAGATAAACGCTCTCGTCGTTGCCCTTTTCGTCCTTGATGGCGCGGCGTTTCAGGCCGGCTTCGGACAGGGCGAGGCAGTTTTTCGCCAGCTCCTGCACCGTGGTGCCCATGAACGGCGTTTGCAGGCCGGTGCGCGGCGTCTGGCGGCGCAGGTATTCGCGGTCCTCGTCCGTCCAGTCGCGCACCATTTCGTAGGCGGCGTCGAGCGACTTTTTATCGTAGAGCAGGCCGACCCAGAACGCGGGCAGCGCCTTGATCATTTCGGCTGGGCCGTTGTCCGCGCCGCGCATTTCGAGATAGCCGCGCACGCGCACTTCCGGCCAGATGGTGTTGAGATGGTTTTCCCAGTCGGCGAGCGTGGGCTTGCGGCCTTTCAAGGCCTCCACCTTGCCGTCCATGAAGTCGGCGAAGGTCGCGCCCTTGACGTCGACGAAAACGCCGTCCCTGTATACGCCCAGCAGCGGCAGCTTCATGGCGTAGTCGACGAACTTCTCGAAACCGAAGTCCTTCTCGAACGCGACGGGCAGCATGAAGCCCTGACGCCCGCCCATATTGCCGTGCAGCACTTCGCTGCGGGTGCTCTGGTAGCCGCTCGGCTTGCCTTCGCTGAAGGGCGAATTGGCGAAAAGCGCCATCGCCACCGGCTGCAGCGACAAAGCGACGCGCAGCATCTTGACCATGTCTTCTTCCGACTCGTAACCGAGATTGACCTGCAGCGCCGACGTGCAATTCACGCCGTCCGTCGCGTGCTCGGCGTATTTTTCTTCCAGAAACTCGCGCCACGCTGTGTAGCGCGACTTCGGCACCTCGGGCATATGGTCGCCGTTGTTGGTCGGGTGATAGCCCAGCGCCACCATGCCGATGCCGAGAGACTTCGCGACCTCGATCGCTTCGGCGATGTTGGCGTCCGTTTCCTTGGCAATCTGGTGGACGCTCTTCAGCGGCGCGCCGCTGGTTTCCATCTGCCCGCCGGGCTCCAGCGACCAGCTGACGTCGTCCTTCTTCAACTCGACCAGCGTTTCTTTTTCGTAGTTTGGAATCCAGCCGCGCTCTTTGACCATTTTTTCGAGGAAATCGTAAAGGCCGGGCTTACCGTCCACGCCTTTGTAGGGCACAGGCGCATGTCCCGTCTGACGGTAGAACGGCGGCTTTTCATGCTCCACGCCCACCAGCTGCTCCTCCGCCGGCTTGCAGTGGTGCTTGAACCACTCGACAAGATCTTCCTTGCCCTGAATCTCTTTGTTTATGTCGTGGCTTTGCCTTGACATGTCTTACGTTCCCCTAACGCGATTTTTCTAAAAGGCTGTGGCTTCTTACGTTAAAAAAATATCAGGGTATGTAAGAAATATCGAGCAACAGCCTAAAAAACAACTAAATATTATGTTCCGGATTGCTGCACTGCGCAAGAGGCTTTACGCCTTTTTTGAAATATTTTTTCAAGAAAAAAGTTGCGCGACGGACAATGCGGCGATCAAAGCCGTCTCCGCGCGCAGAATCCGCGGGCCGAGCGAGGCGGTATGGATATTTTTTATTCCCATAATTAAATTGACTTCCTCCGCCGGGAAACCGCCCTCGGGGCCGATCAGGATGTCGAGCGGCTTTTTCGCCAGAGGGTGCAGCACATCGACCAGTGACGGCGCCTCCTTTCTCTCGATGCAAAAGATGATGTTTCTATCTGAACCAACTGATTCTAAATATTTTTTCAAATCGACCAAAGGCGCAACCGTCATCACGTCGCTGCGCTCGCACTGTTCCGCCGCTTCGATGGCGATCGCCTCCAGCCGCGCCTGATTGACCTTGTGCACGACCGTATGCGCGCAAATCACAGGCACAAACTCCGCCGCGCCCAGCTCGCAAGCCTTCTCGACCATCAAATCGAAGGCGTCCTTCTTCACCGGCGACGCGATAATGCGGATATCGGGGCTCTTTTTTTGTTCAGATATTAGATTATTTAATTTTATTATAGCATTGTTTTTATTTATTTCTACAAGCTCGGCCAGCCAGTCGCCGTCGCGTCCGTTGAACACGCGCAGATGGTCGCCTTCGGATTTTCTCATTACGTTTCTCAAGTAATGTGCCTGACCTTCTGATAACACGCAAAGTTCTCCGTCCGCACAATGCGCGTCGGGAACAAAGAGGCGGACCAGATTTTTCGTGTCTTTCATGTCGGGATCACTTACCTTGCACGTTTCTATCATAAGCCTATTATGAGGACCGGAGAAAATAAACCCATGTTCTCGGACATCAACCTCTCGCGCATCGTTTTCAGAAAAACGCCGGAAACATGGCACCCCTATATCAAGCTGACGCGCATCGACCGGCCGATCGGCATCTGGCTGCTGCTCATGCCCTGCCTGTGGAGCATCGTTCTGGCAAGCGGCGGCGTCGCCGACCTCACGCTTCATACCGTCAAGCTGCTGGCACTGTTCACCGCCGGCGCCATCCTCATGCGCACGGCAGGCTGCATCGTCAACGACTTATGGGACATCAAACTCGACGCCGCGGTCGAACGCACCCGCACCCGCCCGCTCGCCTCGGGAGAGATCAGCGTCACGCGCGCGCTGCAGGTTCTCGCCGTGCTGCTGGGTTTAAGCTTTCTCATCCTGATCACGCTGCCCTTCGCGGCGATCCTGCTCGGGGTGCTGTCGCTCGTTCTTGTCGCGGTCTATCCCGGCATGAAGCGCGTGACATGGTGGCCGCAGCTTTTTCTCGGCCTGACCTTCAACTGGGGCGCGCTGATGGGCTGGGCCGCCGTGACGGGCAGCCTTGCGCGGCCGGCTTTGCTGCTGTATGTCTCCGGCATTTTCTGGACGCTCTGCTACGACACGATCTACGCGCATCAGGACAAGGAAGACGACGCGCTCGTCGGCATCAAATCCACAGCAAGGCTTTTCGGCAAAAACAGCAAATACTACGTGGGCGTCTTTTTCGCCCTGTCGCTTGCCTTTTTGCTGAAAGCCAAATACGCGGCCGCGCCGGACCTCCGACCGCTTCCGCTCGTCCTTCTGCCCGCGCTGCACGCCGTCTGGCAGGTCAGGGTCTGGGACATGGATGACCCGCAATCCTGCCTTAAAATCTTCAAGGCAAATCAGGTATATGGCCTGCTTGTGCTGCTGATGCTGGCGGTCTAAATTCCGGTTGACGGCCATTGATATTCATAATATAAATCTTATTATGCAACAAAAAGACAAAGGTCCGCGCGTCAGAAAAATTCCGCCCGGTGACACGCACGAACGTCTCGTCTGTCCGGAATGCGATTTCATTGCCTACGAGAATCCAAAAATCGTCAACGTCGTCGTCGCGACGCACATCAACAAGAATACGGGCGAGGAAGAATTCCTGCTCTGCAAGCGCGCGATCGAGCCGGTCGGCAAATGGACGATACCGGGCGGCTACATGGAGAACGGCGAAAGCCTGAAGAAAGGCACGCTGCGCGAAGCCTTCGAGGAAGCGACCGCCCGGCCGAAAATCGGCGAGCTTATCGCCATCTACCAGCCGCCGAGCAAGCACGAAGTCATCATGATCTTCCGCGGCACGCTGCGCAAGCGCAAGGCCGCTCCCGGCATTGAATCGCAGGCCGTCGGCTTTTTCAAATGGGACGATATTCCTTGGAAGGAGCTCGCCTTCCCCTTCGTCGAGGACGCGCTGAAGGCCTACAAAAAACACAAAGGCAAAAAAGACTTCCAGCCGGAGATCATCCTCGGCAAAAAGGCCTATGTTCCGCCCAAGCCGGAAAACGACAACTGCTGCAAGAAAAAGCCGCCGTCGCCCTGACTTTTTCTACCCTCTAGCCGACAGCACCAGCTGGCCGATGCGCTGGCTGACCAGCGTCAGCATTTCCAGCTCGATGTCCTTCTCGTGCTTCAGGTCGGAGACCATCTGCACGATCTTGCTGACGATGTCGTCATGGCTTTCGAACCAGGCATCGATGCGCTTCTTCTGCTGCTGCGCCGCCGTGCCGGATATTTTCTGCCGCTTGCCGCGTTCCTGCAGGATCGCCGCCGTCAGCTCCGCCTGCTGGCTGAAGAAATCGTCGGTGAGGCCGCTCACGACGCGCGACTGCCAGGTGTTTTGCGGATCGATATGCGCCGCCTGCCGCCGCAGCCAGTCGAGCCCGAGCAGCTCGCCGGTTTCAAAGTAGGCCACGGCGATAGCACGGATGTCGCACTTCGTCTTGTGGGCGATGGTGATGATGTCGTTCGCCGACGAGAGCAGGTCGAGCACCGCGATCTCCTCCGCGATGTCTTCCGGCAGGCCCTTGTTGATGAGCTGCGCCTCGGTGCGGGCAAGCCCTTCGGCGATGCCTACGGGGATGACGCGCTTGATGTCCCGCCGCAGCATTTCCACGCCCGGCTTGTAGGATTCGATGCCCTCTCTGACCTGCAAATGTCCGCCGCCGAAGCGCAGGAACCACGTGACGGCGCGCTTGACCATCTGCGCGATCTCGTGGAAGGCCGCCATCTGCGCCTGATAAGGCACCTTGCCGTCCAGCGCCTCGACCGATTTGAAGATCTCGTCCACACGGAACGATTCCATCACGATCATGAAGGCGCGGATCACTTCCTCGTCGGACGCGCCGACTTTCAGGATGCGCGACTGCACGAAGGTCGGCCCCATGCGGTTGACCAGCACGTTGACGACCTGCGTCGCGATGATGCCGCGCTTCAGCTTGTGGTTGCGGATTTCCTTGCCGTATTTGTGCAGCTCCTTGGGGAAGTAGTCGAACAGCAGGCCTTCCAGCGCCGGATCGTCGGGGATGTCCGTCTTCATCAGCTGGGTGAAGAGCGTCATCTTGGCGTAGGCGAGCAGCACGCAGAACTCGGGGCGTGTCAGTCCCTTGCCTTCGTGCGCGAGACGGTTCAGCGTTTCCTCGTCCGGCAGGCCTTCCAGCGAGCGCCTGATCAGCCCCGCCTTCTCGAGGTCGCGGATGAATTCCGCGTGCCGGCCGAGGTCTTTCTTCGCCCGGAACTGCAGCAGGCTTAAGGACTGCGTCTGCTGGTAATTGTCGCGCAACACCAGCGCCGCGACTTCCTTGGTCATCTTCTGCAGCAGTTTGTTGCGTTGTGTCAAAGTCAGCTTGCCCTTCGCCATGACGTCGGCGAGCAGGATCTTGATGTTGACCTCGTGGTCGGAGCAGTCGACGCCGCCGGAGTTGTCGATAAAGTCCGTGTTGATGCGGCCGCCGCGGCGGGCGTATTCGATGCGCGCCAGCTGCGTCACGCCGAGGTTGGCGCCCTCGCCGATCACCTTCGCGCGCACCTCATTGGCGTTGACGCGGATGGAATCGTTGCTCTTGTCGTCAACGTCGGCCTGGCTCTGCTTCGAGCTCTTGATATAGGTGCCGATGCCGCCGAACCAGATCAGCTCGACGTCGGCTTTCAGGATCGCCACGATCAGCTCGTCGGGCGTGACGCTGTCCGCTTCGATGCCGAAGCACTTCTTGATCTGCGGGGTCAGTTTCAGCGTCTTGGCGGAGCGCTCGTAAATCATGCCGCCCGCCGAGAGCTTCTTCTTGTCGTACATATCCCAGCCGCCGCGCGTCTTGAACAGGCGCGCGCGCTCGGCGTAGCTCTGCGCCATGTCCGGATCCGGGTCGCAGAAGATATGGACGTGGTTGAAGGCCCCGAGCAGGCGCATCTTCTTCGACAGCAGCATGCCGTTGCCGAATACGTCGCCGGCCATGTCGCCGACGCCGACCAGCGTGAAGGGCTGGGTCTGGGTGTTTTTGCCCATTTCGTGGAAATGGCGCATGACGGATTCCCACCCGCCGCGCGCGGTGATGCCGATGGCCTTGTGGTCGTAGCCCGCCGAGCCGCCGGAGGCGAAGGCGTCCGCGAGCCAGAAGCCCTTGTCCGCCGAGAGGGCGTTGGCGATGTTGGAGAAGGTCGCCGTGCCCTTGTCCGCCGCGACGACAAGATAGGGGTCGATGTCGTCATAGCAGACGACGTCGCGCGGGCGGACGATCTTGCCGCCGACGTTGTTGTCGGTGAGATCGAGCAGCGCACGGATGAAGATTTTATAGCATTCGATGCCTTCTTCCTGATAGGCGGCGCGACCGCCGGTCTTCGGCGGCTGCTTGACGACGAAGCCGCCCTTCGCGCCGACCGGCACGATCACGGCGTTCTTCACCATCTGCGACTTCATCAGCCCCAGAATCTCGGTGCGGAAATCGTCGTGGCGGTCCGACCAGCGGATGCCGCCGCGGGCGATCTCGCCGCCGCGCAGGTGCACGGCCTCGACGCGCGAGGAATAGACGAAAATCTCCACGTGCGGACGCGGCAGCGGCAGGTCGGGGATATTGTGGCTGTTCAGCTTGACGGCGAGCACGGACTTCGGCGTGCCGTCGGCGTGCGTCTGGAAGTAGTTGGTGCGCAGCGTGTTCTCGATCAGCGCCTTGAAGCCGCGCAGGATGCGGTCGTGGTCGAGCTTCTGCACGTCCTGCAGCATGCCCTCGATGCGCGCGCCCGCCTTGCGGCCGCGCTTGTCCAGCGGCATCTTGAGTTTCGGGTCGTGCATCTCGAGATACATGTTGACCAGCTCGCGCGCGATTTTCGGGTACATGCCCAGCACCTGCTCGATGTAGACGACGCTGAAGGGGAACTTCTGCTGGCGCATGCACTTGTTGTAGGTGCGCAGGATGATGATTTCGCGCCACGTCAGGTTGGCGTTCAGGACCAGCTTGTTGAGCGCGTCGTTTTCGGCGCGGCCCTTCCACACCTGCAGGAAGGTCTCCTCGAAATTGGCCTTGACCAGATCCAGCCTGATCTTTTCCACGCCCAGCAGCTCGAAATCGTGGATCCAGACGGTTTTGGCGCCGCGCCCCGCGGGACGCACTTCATAAGGCATCTCCGAGAGGCCTTTCAGCCCCATGTTTTCCAGCACCGGAAGAATGTCGGAGAGCGTAACGGGCACGTCCTTGTGATAGACCTTGAGGCGCGCCGCGTTTTCCGGCTCGCCCTGCAGGCGGTAGAAATCGACGCAGATTTTGTCGTCGCTGTGCAGCAGGTCCTCGAGCCGGCGGATATCGTGGAGCGCGTTGTTGATATCGACGGATTCATGGTACGCGCCGGAAAAGGCCCTGCCGTAGGCGTCGGCCAGCGCCACGCCCTGCGTCTTACCGTGCGTCATGATCAGCACCTGGCGCAGGCGCTCGTCCCACTCGCGGCCGATCTCGATGAGCTTGCGTTCGGTTTCCTCTTGATCGAAGCGCTGGCGCGGGCCTTCGTTGAAACGGATCGTGAAGAGGATGCGCGCCAGCGGGCTGTCGTCGAGGTTGGTGAAGTAATTGGTGTATTCTCCGCCGACGGCCTCTTCGAGGATCGCCCCTGCCTGCGAGCGAAATTTGGTGTTGTAGCGGTCGCGCGGCACGTAAACGAGGCACGACATATATTGCTGCATCGGGTCTTCGTGGGTGAAGAGCGCGACGCGGTGGCGCGCCTGCAGGCCGAGCAGGCCGATCGCCGTGTCGTAAAGCTCGCCGACCGAGGTCTGGAACAGTTCGTCGCGCGGCATGGTTTCGAGGATGTGCTCGAGCGCGGCGCGGTCGTGCGTGCCGGAATGGAAGCCGGATTTCTTGATGATATCGCGCACCTTCAGGCGCACCAGCGGCACCTCGCCGGTGCGGCAGGAATAGGTGCCGGAGGTGAACAGGCCGACGAACAGGTGCATGCCGGAAAGATGGCCCTTGCGGTCGTAGACGCGGATGCTGACGGCGTCGAGCGGCGCGCGGCGGTGGACGGCGGAATACTGGTCGATCAGCTTGCTGATCATGACCGGCGTCTTCGCGTTCCGCATGGCGGCGATCTCGGGCGAGCCGACGCCCTGCCCGAAGCAGCCGGTCTTGTTGTGCTTCAAAACGCCCAGCACCGAGCCCTGCACGGGCAGGGACTGCGTTTTGGCGCCGCTGCCGGAGAACTTGAACGCGCGGTAGCCGAGGAAGGTGAAGTTGCTGTTTTGCAGGTACTTCAGGAAATCGTAGGCCTCGCCCAGATCGTCGGGGCGCGCCGGATCGTTCGACGAGGCTTCCAGCGTGCGCACGACGTCGTCCATCCTCACCATCAGGTTCTTCCAGTCGCCGGTCGCGGCGCGCACGTCGTCGAGCACGGCGTGCAGACGCTTTTCGAGCTTGACCGACGCCTCCGGCGAGAGCATTTGCTCGAGCTGGATGTGAACGTGGGATTCGGTGATGTAGCCGCGGCTCTTTTCCGCGCAGATGTCTTTCAGCTTGCCGCCTTTGCCGCGCTCGGCCTGCACGATGGGGTGGAACATGACCTCTATCGTCAGGTTCTGCGCCGCGAGTTCCGCCGTGACGGAATCGATGATGAACGGCATGTCGTCGTTGATCATCTGGATGACGGTGTGCGGTGCATGCCAGCCGTCGCGCTTTTGTTCGGGCGTGAAGACGCGGACGTTCGGCCTGTGCGGCTTGCGCGTCTCGGCGGCGGCATACAGGGATGAGATCACCTGATGAAGATCCTTCGCGCTCCATCCCTCCATGTCCTCGACCGGAACGCGTTGATAAAAAGCTTTTGAAAAAGCGGCCAGCGTTTTCTTTTCTGTGCTCATGTTTCTTCCTTGCGCGACTTGGGCGCTGTTATTTTTGGCGTGGGCGGGATGTTTGCGGGAATGGGATACCGACATGCGAAGACTCCTGTTTTCCTGACATGATAGGGTAGCCGAGTATAGAAAGAGTTAAAACACCTTGAATTAAAAAAATGGCGCAAAAACGCGCCTGAAAATGCCGCAGTGCAGCATGATAAAAAGGGCGTACCATTCCGGTACGCCCTTTTCAAATCGCTATAAAAGCAGACTTTTAAGCCGCGAGCGGCCTATTGGTTTTAAGCCGCGAGCGGCTTGTCGCCCTTCTTCCAGCCGCACTGGATCAGGCCGCCGTTTTGCAGGCCGTCCAGAATGCGCAGGACTTCCTCGACGTTGCGGCCGACGCTCAGGTCGTTTACGGAAACGTGACGGATGACGCCCTTCGGATCGACGATGAAGGTGGCGCGCAGGCAGACGCCCGCGCCTTCATGCAGGATGCCGAGCGCGTTGGACAGTTCGTGCTTAATGTCGGAGAGCATCGGGAACGGCAGGTTCTTCAGGTCCGGATGGCTCTTGCGCCAGTTGAGGTGGACGAAGTCGCTGTCCGTGCTCATGCCCAGCACTTGCGCCTTGCGGCCTTCGAATTCCTTGTTGAGTTCGCCGAAGGTGGCGATTTCAGTCGGGCAGACGAAGGTGAAGTCCTTCGGCCACGCGAACACGACCAGCCACTTGTCCTTGTAGCTTTCGTTGGTGATCTGCTTGAAGGACTTGCTGGTGTCGTCGTCCGAGGAAACGACGCCCGTCAGTTTGAATTCCGGAAATTTATGACCAACAGTCAACATGATATATACCCTTTCTGCTGCTTGGATTTTTGAATTAGGACCAGCGATAAAATGCGCCGCCTCAGGGGGTTTGTCAACATATAGCCTTACACACCAGCCTTAAGAATTATCAGCGCGATCGCGCAGGCGACCACGCCCAGCCCCGCGCGGATGTTGCCTTTGTCCTTGTGCTTGATAAAGCGGTAAAAAAGCAGGATCAGGACGGAATCGAGCAGATTGAGCGCGGAAACATAGGCCGGATTGTCCACGTAGTAATAAGCCATAATATCGAGGGCGACCATCAGCACCATCGCCGATCCTACAATGATACCGCCCTGCCACGCCTGCTTCTCGAAGAAGGCTGCGCGCGAAACCGGCTTTTTGACCGCGTAATACAGCAGCCACAACGTCATCATACTCAGGGCCTCGACGAAGACATAAGACGCAGGCCCTTTGGCGAGCGGCGCGTGCAGCGTGGCCTTTTTGGTCAGCAGCGGCCCGACCACCGCGGCGAGCAGCACAAACCAGATCATCCTGAGGGCGCGCATCGAAACCTCGCATTTCTTCAACTGCGCGGCGGAAAAGGCGAACAGGCAGAGGACGAGGAAGATCAGCCCGCTGCGCACCGGCACGGCGAAATATTTGTCGAGCAGGCCGGGCTCGACGGCGAACCATAATAGAAAACTGAAAATCACCGACGCGGGAATGAGCCGCGAGATCGCGCCCGCGCCCGCCCTGGATATGCTGTTGAAGAAGATCACGTCACTGACCGCCCAGATCACCGCGCCCGAGCAGACATAGGCGTAAAAGAGCGGGTCCCGCGGCAGCCCCTGCACGATCACGAAGGGGATCAGCGCCGTGGCGCAGACGACCTTGCACCAGAAGGCCATCACATAGCCGTTGACCTTGAAACGCTCCTGCACAAGCAGCATCGTGGCGGACAATACCGCCGACGCCGACCCGAACACCGCCCACACAGGAAACATCATCCCGTGACGATACACGGTTTGCGGGGTTGCAGAAAGACAATTACATGCAGACGTATTGATATAAACGCCCGCCCCCTGTTATAGTCGTTCAGGATCGCGGTCTTGGGAGATGACATGAAAAAGACACCAAAGTTTTTTCGGGGTGCGGGTTTTTCGGCGGCGCTGACGGGGTTGTTGCTCGCGGGCTGCAGCCTTGTCCAACCCGGCATCAAAGCCGCGCCTGACGGCAAGAACGTAACCAATGAGGGGCGGCGCTTCAGAGTCAAATGGGACATCTCGAAAAAAGACAATCAACTGGTGCAGGGTTTTACCGTCAACGCGAAAGGCAAATACAGGGTCGTGCTGGACTGCCGCGCGATCGACAAAAAGACTTTCAATTACGAAGACCGCAACAAGCTGATCGACTTTCTCAGCCTCTCGCCGACCGGCCACCAAACGGGCGTCGTCATTCCGGTCACGATGAAGATCGACCGGATCGACGGCAAGAAAGTCACGCCGCTGGTGCCGGAAGAAAACATCAACACCTATGGTCTGGACTCGGGCGGGCTGTACCACATGTCGCGCTATATTCACGACTATATAAACTTCCCCGCCGGAAAATACAGGATCACCATCAGCGCGGACCACGCCGTAAAACTGCCACCGGACGTGGAAACGTTTCTGGAGGTTTCAAACGACGAAAAACCGAAGCCTTTCTACGTCAAGGTCTTCGGCCCAAACGGTTGGCCTCAATATTTACAACACTGACTACGCCACCTTCAGCGCGGTCGGCTTGTAATTTTTGTCCGCATAGCCGGGATGGCCGCGCGGGTTCTCGTGATAGAGGACGCCGTCGATGGTCTTCGTGCCCGGCGCGTGCTGGTGTCCGAACAGCCAGAGTTTGACCTTCTTCCCCGTGTCGTATTTGAGCAAACGGCGCAGCTTGCCCGAGCCCATGATCGCCTGTCTTTCCCGCGAAGTGCCCGGCTTGACCACGAGCAGATCGGCGCGCGGCACGGTGTGCGTCACCACGACGATGGTATGGATCGACTTGTCCTTGTTGAAATCGATAACCTGATCGCGCAAGGCGTAATAGTCGCGCCGCGCCATCTTCGAGAACTGCGCCGCCTGATTGAAGCTGGCTTTCAGATATCCGCGCGCCTTGCGGAGCGCCCGCCAGCGCGAGAGGCCCTTGATCATCCTGTAATCCCAATGCCCGTTGCGGCCGATGATCGCGACGCCGTCCTGCACGAAAGGCTTGTCGCGCAAATAAACCACGTTCGGCATCTGCGCGATGCCCTTGCGCAGGGTTTCCTCGGTGGCGCGGAAGTTGAAATCGTACTTGAAGCCGGGCGCGCCGGTGCGGAACTCGTGATTGCCGTCGACGAACAGCACGGTCTTGTAAACCGCGGCGATTTTTTTGATTTCGGCAAGGCAGGTCGCGGGGTCCGACGCCACGTCGCCGGCGACGATGGCGATGTCATTTTTTTTCAGCGCCGCGTAATCAAGCGCATCGGCATGCTGCTCGGCGTGCAAATCGCTGTAGAAATCGACGGAGAGAGACACTCCCGGAAACTCCTCATCCAAACTCTGTAAACTGTCGGACAAGCTAAGCAGACTACGGGAAAACAGTCAACGTCACGCTATATGGAATATTCAGGCAGTGAGTCTGACCGCGGAAGGCTTGTAATTTTTGGCGGTTTGCTGATCATGGCCGCGCGGGTTCTCTTGATAAAGAACGCCGTCTATCTCCTGCTTCTTCGCGTTGTGCTGGTGGCCGAAGAACCAGAATTTGACCTTCTTGTTAGCGTCATATTGGAGAAGATGGCGCATCTGGCTCGAGCCCTTGATCGTCTGCCGTACGGGCGGGCCGTCGTGCAAAAGCTCCGCGCGCGGCACGGTGTGCGTCACCACGACGATGGTATGGATGGACGGGTCTTTATTGAACCGGATGATCTGGTCGCGCAGGGCGTAATAGTCGCGCCGCGCCATCTTCGAGAAGGAGGCGGCCTTGTTGAAGCTCGTCTCCAGAATGCTGGCGCTGTCCTTGATCGCCTGCCGCCGCGGATACCCCTTCACCATCTTGTAATCCCAGTGGCCGTTGCGGCCGATGATCGCGACGCCGTCTTTGACGAACGGGGTGTCGCGCAGATAGACCACGTTGGGGATCTTGGCGATGCCGCGGCGCAGGTCTTCCTCCACCGCGTCGAAGTCGAAATTGTAGGCGTAGTCGGGCAGACCCTTACGGAATTCATGGTTGCCGTCGACGAACAGCACGGTCTTGTAGGCCGCGGCGATCCGCGCGAGTTCCGCAAGGCTGGTCGCGGGATCCGGCCCGAGATCGCCGGCCACGATGGCAATGTCGTTCTTCTTCAGCGCCGCATAGTCAAGCTGCTCGCTGTGCAGCTCGGCATGAAGATCGCTCATAAGATCGACGGAGAAAGACATTATATATGGGCTCCCGACGCGCAGCCCCGCCACGCGGACGGTCTGCGGAAAAGCGGTTAAGTCTATTATTAATATGGAATATACCCTATTTTACCGACTCTTGCAAAGTTATTTGGGCAGGGGTTCTGGCAAGCCTGTTGACAATTGAAAAACCTTACTTTATCCATGACGGCGGTCGGTATATCGCAATGCTGTTGTAGCTCAGTGGTAGAGCACACCCTTGGTAAGGGTGAGGTCGAGAGTTCAATCCCCTCCAACAGCACCATTTCCTAAAATATCATGTACATAGGTAATTTATTGAAAGTTTTACATTGGGAATTAGCGCTTAATATCTCTGAAGGATACATCTTTCCCTTTGAAAATTATGGATATTTTTTAAAATAACAAGTTGACCAATTGGAAAATTGCTGCTCTATTTCTGGAATGTGAATGTAGAAAAAGGAACACGATTTGCCGTCCTTGTCCTCGAAGATTGAAAGCATCGCCTCCTCAAGAACCTCCAATAGATTTTCCGTTTCCAGCGCACTGATCGGCGCGGGGGCCACTTGCGTCGTTATGGCCGCCCTCGGCCTGTTCTCCAGCGCCGCGCCCAGAGTCCATCAGGTTTCCGTTTCGCTCACCCAAAGCCGGCCGGTCGCCACGCAGGCATCCGTGCAGCAGGACAACGGCACGGAGACGGCGCAGAGCCTGAGCGAAGTCACGCCCGCCGCCGGAGAAAAGGGCTTCAGCGCGGCGGCGGCGCTGCAGATGATCAACGCCGACACGCCGGAGCCAAAAATACAAATCGCCCCCGCGACGGCGGACACGGTCGCAACGAACGCGGCAACGCCCGCGCCGCGCCCGACGCAGACCGTGGCGCAGACCGTGGCGAAACCGGCGGCAAAAACCGCTGCGCAGCCCATGGCACAAACGGCGGCGGCAACGCCCGCGCCCAAGCCGCAGCAGCAGGCCAAAGCTGAAACCGCGGCGCAATTGTCCGCGCCCGCCATCACCTCCCGGAAAGTCATCACCCTCGGCAAAGGCGGCACGCTGGCCGGACTTTTGACCAACAGGGCGGGCGTTCCCCATCATCAGGCCTATCTGGCGGTCGGCGCGATGACGAAGGTTTACGATCCGCGCAATATGCACGCCAGCGACAAAGTCACCGTTCTGTTCGCCAAAAAAGTTTTCGAGGGCATGAAGGTGACCGAGCGCGACGGCAGCACGGTCACGGTCTCCCGCGCCGGCGACGACAGTTTCGGCGCCAGCGTCATGCAGGTTATGCTCCACCCCGTCGTGCGCGAATTCAACGGCACGATCGGCGGCTCCCTTTACCTCTCGGCGCGCAAGAAGGGCGTGCCCGACAACGTCATCCTCGCCATGATCAAGCTTTACAAGCAGAGCGTCGACTTCAAGCACGGCGTCAAGCCGACCGACCTCTACAAGATCCTCTACCGCGAGTACGCGCGCGAAGACGGCACGATCGACAAGGCCAAGGGAACGGACATCCTCTATGCCGATCTGGTGCTGGGCCACAAGAACATGCCGCTCTACCGCTATAAGGACGCGCACGGCGTCGTCGGCTATTACGACGAGCACGGCAAAGCGGCGCAGAAGTCCATCTGGCGCCGCCCGATCCATGATTCATGGATCTCCTCGACGTTCGGCCCGCGGATCGACCCGATCACGCACCACAGGGGCTTCCACCCCGGCGTCGACTACGCCGCGGACACCGGCACGCCCATCATGGCCGCCGGCGACGGCGTGATCACCGAACGGCACTGGTGGGGCGGTTACGGCCGCTACATCCGCATCCGCCACTCGCGCCACCTCTCCACCGCCTACGGCCACATGTCGCGGTTCAAGAAAGGCCTGCACGTCGGTTCCCGCGTCAAGCAGGGCGAAGTGATCGGCTACGTCGGCATGACCGGCCACGCCACCGGCCCGCACCTGCACTTCGAAATTCTGGTCAACGGCCGCCAGCGCAACCCGCTGACGGTGCCCCTGCCGCACTTCGGCAAGAGCCTGCACGGCCACACGCTGCTCGCCTTCGAGCATCATATCCGCGACGTCACGGACACATACCGTCTGGCGGAACGCGAGAACGGTCCGCTCAGAGTGGCCTTGAACACCGCGCGCTAAGCCTTCTTCCATGCCCGTCGCCGGTCACATGCACGATCATCTGGACGGTATCGTGACGCGCTTTGCGCCGTCCCCCACGGGACGCCTGCATATCGGCCACGCCTATTCCGCGCTCTTCGCCTATAACAAGGCGAAAGAGAACGGCGGACGCTTCATCCTGCGCATCGAGGACATCGACGCGGGGCGC
The DNA here is from genome assembly GCA_021849295.1 of Pseudomonadota bacterium. Taxonomy (GTDB): domain Bacteria; phylum Pseudomonadota; class Alphaproteobacteria; order Micavibrionales; family UBA2020; genus PALSA-926. Next base: position 150,798 of record JAJZTA010000002.1, read on the forward strand.
TGCCGTCCGGAGTTCGTGGCGGGCATCGCGGAAGACCTGCGCTGGCTCGGGCTCTCGTGGGAGGAGCCGATGCGCAAACAATCGGAACATATGGACGACTACCGCGCCGCGCTGGATACCCTCGCGGGCGCAGGCCTGCTCTATCCCTGCTTCTGCTCGCGCCGGGACATTCAGGAGGAAATCGCCCGCGCACCCTCTGCCCCGCACGGGCCTGAAGGCGCGCTCTATCCCGGCACCTGCCGCAGCCTTTCCGCGCCCGAGAGGCAGGACCGCATGGAGAAAGGCGACGCTTACGCCCTGCGCCTCGACGTGGCGGCGGCCCTCGCCCGCCTCGACGCGCCGCTGGTCTGGGAAGATCTTGCCAAGGGCAGGCAAGAGGCGCATCCGGAAATTCTCGGCGACGTCGTTCTGGCTCGCAAGGACACGCCCGCCAGCTATCACCTCTGCGTCACGCTCGACGACCACCTGCAGGGCATCACGCATGTCACCCGCGGCGAGGACCTTTTTCACGCCACGCACCTCCACCGCCTGCTGCAGCATCTGCTGGGGCTGAACGTGCCCGTCTGGCACCATCACCCCTTGCTGCTCGATGAAGAAGGTAAACGTTTCGCCAAGCGTAATCATGCCGTTACACTTAAAAGCTTACGTGATGCGGGAAGTTTGCCGGAGGATATTATCAGTCGCTTTGACTAGAATCGCGGCTTCGGCGGACGGCTCCGCGGGGCATCCGGCTTTTGCCGCGGCAGGGCGGCCTTGAAGTCTTTGAAGTCGCGGATGACCATGTCCGCGCCCGCTGCCCTGAAAGACCGCTTCTTCGCTTCCGCCACCGCGCCGGTGCCGAAACGCGGATCAAGATAGGCGACGACGAAGGCATGGGCCTTTTTGCCCGCGACGATGCCCGGCTCGGAATCCTCCACCACGACGGTGTTCGTGGCATTCGAGCCGTTCTCGTTCATCGCCAGAATGTAGGATGCGGGATCAGGCTTCTTTCTGCCCGCGACCATATCGGGCCCGTAAACGCGCTCGTTGAAATAGGCGGAAAGCCTCGCCGTCTTGAGGCATGTCTTGGAGCGTTGCGAGGGGTTGCTCGAACAGAGACTGATCAGATCGCCAGCCTGTTTCATCTCTTCCAGCGTCTCGGGAACGTGGGGATTGAGCGGCAGCGTGCGTGCTGCGCTTGGATATTTCGCCTTTCCTCTCCTCATGCAGGCGGCTCAAGGTGTCGAGCGTCGCATCGGACAGCTCCACGCCGCGGGATTCGGCGATCTTTTCGAATTTTTCGCGGCTGCCCAGCCCGGAGAAATCGCGGAAAACCTCATCGGCGGAAATAGCGCAGCCCTGCTCCGTCGCCAGATCGGCCGAAATGCAGGCGACCTCGTACTCCGTATCCAGAAGGGTGCCGTCCAGATCGAAAATGATATGCCGGTTTTGCTGGGCCATGTTCCGTCTCCATATTTGACAGTGGACGGCAATTATTTTATGATTATGTTAATAAGTCAAGGGGAAATCCGGTTATTCATGCAAAATCAATCCGTTATTCTCAACATCCCGAAGGATTTGGGCGATTGTCTGCTCGGTCTGCCCGCCATCAAGCGCACGATGGATTACTGCGCGGCTGAGGGGCTGACGCTTTTGGCGACGGGCAGCGCGCGTTCGGCAGAATGGGTGCAGACGCTCGGCGACATCAAGCTCGACGTGCGCGACCCCAAAGACCTGCCGCAGGACGCCAAAATGCTGGTCAACCTCAATCTCTACGATGACACCATTCACGACCGCTTTCCGAGCACGCCTTATTACGCGCCGGAAAATGTCGAAGTGTTCGAGGAAGACACCTCCCGCTTCGGCGCGGGCGCCGTCGTCGGCAAAAAGCACGTGGCCCTGCTGCTCGAAGACTGCCTGAAGGACGCGGGCATCATGAAAAACGCCGAACATCTCTCCGTCCCCGGCCTGCCGCCCGCCTTCACCGACAAAAAGTTCATGGAAGACACGCAAGACAAATTCGGCATCAAAGGCGCATACGCCGTGCTGATCCCCGTCTGCGCCGCGAACCGTCCGCTGAAACGCTGGCAGAAAGAGAAATTCGCCGAAGTCGCGCAAGACTGCCTCCGCCAAGGCCTTACGCCCGTTTTGATGGGCGGGCCGTCGCAGGAGGAGAAAGACCTCTGCGCCGAAATCAATGCGCTCTCGGGCAACAAGGCCATCGACGTGTGCGGGAAAACGCGGCTGGACGAAATCGCCGCCATCGCCCGCGGCGCGAAATTCACGCTCGGCTGCGACACCGGCCCCACGCACATCGCCGCGCAGGCCGGCGGTCAGGTCTTCGCCTTCTTCGGCTACTACAACGACCCCGCCACGTGGCAACCCATGACAAAAAACAACACCGCACACATCATCCTCGGCCATCGCATTCAGGAGATCGGCGTGCAGGAGGTTCTGGACACCATCAAGCGTTATACGACTTATCCACAGCCTGATTCCGCACGCCACAAAAAATTCGGGCAATAGTTTTGGCAACTCATAAAACGGGAAATAATTTTCAGAACTCTATAAAATATGTTTTGTCGGGCATTTCATGGGGATGAGTCGAGAAACTGACTCGCTTTTTCAATCATAATCCCCTAACGTCCTATAATTATAACATTTAAATGAATCGGGTAGCCGCTTATCCATGGCAGAAGCAAAAGCAGAGCAGGAACCTTCTATCGAGGAGATACTTGAATCGATCCGCCAGATCATTTCCGAAGATGCGGAAGAGGAAGCGAAAACGGCAGAGGCTGACAAAAAAGACAAGGGGTCCGACCCCGGCCTTTCCCTGACGCCGGAAAAGGAAAAACCCGTCCCGCCGTCCAACCTTTCCCTGAAACCGGAAGCGGAAAAGCCGGTGCCGCCGTCGGATCTTTCCCTCAAGCCGAAAGAAGAGAAACCCATCCCGCCGTCGGATCTTTCCCTCAAGCCGAAAGAAGAGAAACCCGACGCGAAGAAAGAGCCGCTCTCGCTCACACCGGACATCGCTGAACCGGTTAATCCAGCCTCTACGGACATAGACATGACGGATACAAATATGGATATAGACATTGATATGACAGACCGTGCAGCTGAACAGGACAAGGAAACCGCAGCCGCCGACGCGCTGATGTCTCCGGAAACGGCAAATGCCGTGACGACTTCGCTCGCAAAGCTGCTGACCAGCAATCTCGCCGTCGAATCCGGTAAGCACGAAGGTAAAGTAACACTTGAAGATATGGCGCTTACCATTATGAAACCGCTCATAAAAGCGTGGCTTGACCAGAATCTTCCCGCTATCATCGAGAAGGCCGTCACGAAGGAAGTCGAAAAGCTTTCACGCCGCGCCATGGACCGCTAAACTCGCAATTTATGACTGACGAAAAAGATTTTATCTGACCTAAGGAGTTTCAAATGCTCTACGTCCAGCAGTCTTTAGGCCCCGATGAAGAACTTCTGACCGGCGCCAGATTCCACTGGATGTATACGGTGCGCGCCGTTTTCTGGATTTTGTTCGGCCTCGCGCTCGGCATCGCCATCGGCTACGGCGGCATCTGGTGGAAAGTCTCCGACGAAATACGCGCTTATTACGGCGACAGCCTCCCGCCCCAGCTCTACGACCAGGCCTGGCACCAGATCGTCGTCCAGCACGGCGGATACCTGCGTATTCTCTGGACCCTGCCCGTCATCATCCGTTTCGGCATTCTCGGGTTCTTTCTGCTCGGCCTGTTCTTCTTCGCGCACCTGATGATCATCAAGGCGACGACCGAAATCGCCGTGACCAGCGAACGCGTCGTCTACAAAAAAGGCCTCATCGCCCGCCACGTCGGCGAGCTGGGCATCGACCGTATCGAGGGCGTCTCGGTCAGTCAGGGCGTCTGGGGACGTTTGTGGGATTATGGCACGATCATCATTCGCGGCATGGGCGTCGGCGAAGTGATTTTGCCCGCGCTGATCGAAAATCCCGTCTCTTTCCGCAAGGCCATTCAGGAAGCCAAGTCCATCATGGACCACGGCAAGGGAAAAGAGCCTAAACAAAGAAAAGAAGATTTTTAACCATCCCTGTGATACTATTGGTGATGAGGGATGAAATTATTTTTCTCCCCGGAAAAATAACTTTTTTGTTGTCCTAAATTTATAAGGAATTAAACTTAAATCCATTGGAGTGTCTTTGTGCATGGATGATCTTATTCAAAAAAACGTACCGGCGGCTGAAGCTTACCAATCGGACCGCCGCGGCTTTCTCAAACACGGGCTCGCCTTCTCGGCGGCTTTAGGCTTCTGGATGCCCTCGCTGGCCGAAGCGCGCAGCTTCAGCGGCAACGCGCCCGCCAAGGGGCGCAACATCCACTTCATCAACGCCCATACCAACGAAGTCTTTCAGGGCGAATACTGGTATGACGGGCGCTACATCCCGTCCGCCTTCAAGGAAATCAAGACCGTCCTGCGCGATTTCCGCACCGACACTACCTACCCGATCGACCCGCGCCTGATGGATATCCTTTTCGTCGTGCAGCGCCGCCTCGACAATTTCAGGCCGTTCACCGTTTTCTCCGGATACCGCTCGCCCGCCACCAACGAGATGCTGCGCGAGCGGTCCCACGGCGTCGCCCGCGGTAGCCTGCACATGCAGGGACAGGCGATCGACCTCAACCTGCCGGGCACGCACCTGCACCACCTCCGTCAGGCGGCGGTGCATCTCAGATCCGGCGGCGTCGGCTACTATCCGCAGAGCGACTTCGTACATGTCGACACGGGCCGGGTCCGTTACTGGTAAACCAGCGCCTTGATCTCTTGCAGCAGCTTTCCCTTGTCCCACGTATAGGGGCCGTCGAAGCGCGCCACGGTATTCCCCTTGCGGTCGAGCAGGAAACTGGTCGGCAGGCCGGCATAGCGCCAGTTCAGGGGAATCCGGCGGTCCTTGTCCCAGTAGAAGGCGAGATGGCCGATGTTATGCGCGTGCAGAAAGTCCATGACGGTTTTTTGCGACGTCGTATCGGTGGAAACGGCGACGACGGCGAATTTCTTTTCCGGCAGCATCGCCTGCAGCCGGTCGAGCGACGGCAGCTCGGCAACGCAGGGCCGGCACCATGTGGCCCAGATATTGACCAGCACGACCCTGCCCTTGAAGTCGTTCAGGGTCACTTTGTGCCCCGCTTTGTCGTAAAACGTCACGGCAGGCAGGCGCGAAAAATGCGGGGGATTTTTCCGCTGCAGGAACCGCGCTGTCCCATAAGAAGCGAGAAGCGCGGCCACGAAGACAAAAAACAAAAAATGACGCTTTACCGGCACGGAAAGGCTCTCCAAAATACCTAAGTAAGACGAGTATAAAGAGGGACTCATGAGATTGACAGACCTAACCTTTTGCCTTGCCCTCGCCGGCGCGGTGGCCGCGCTCGGAGGCTGCGGCATCAAGCCTACCCATCTGGGCGCGCCGAAAGGCGCGGATCAAAACGCCTATCCGCACGTCTATCCCGATCCCGCGACCGACCCGCAACCCCAGAAACCGCAACAATGAGCACGATCGCCTATAAAAACGGCGTCCTGCAGATGGAAGACGTGCCGCTCGAAAAGATCGCGCAAAAACACGGCACGCCGCTCTACTGCTATTCCGCCAGACAACTGACCGACAACTTCCGCGCCTACCAGACGGCGCTGAAGGATGTTCTGCCGCAAGACACCTTCACCGTCTGCTACGCCTGCAAGGCCAACGGCAATCAGGCCGTATTGCATCTGCTCGGCACCCTCGGCGCGGGCGCGGACGTCGTCTCGGGCGGGGAAATGCTCCGCGCGCTGAAAGCCGGCATCCCGCACGGCAAAATCGTCTTCTCCGGCGTCGGCAAAACGGCGGAGGAAATCGAAGCGGCGGTCAAAAACGATATTTTGCAAATCAACGTCGAATCCGCGCCGGAGCTGGAGCGCATCTCCGCCGCAGCCGTCAAGGCGGGCACGAAAACCCGCGTCGCCTTCCGCGTCAATCCCGACGTCGACGCCGACACGCATGAAAAAATCACCACCGGCAGGAGCGAGAACAAGTTCGGCATCGACATCAAATCCGCGCCCGCGCTTTACCGCAAGGCGAAGGACATGGCGGGCATTGCGCCCACGGGCGTCGCCGTCCACATCGGCTCTCAGCTGATGAAGCTCGCGCCGTTCGCCGAGGCTTTCAAGCGCATCGCCGCGCTGGTCGGAGAATTGCGCGCGCAAGGCAACGACATCGCCACCGTCGACGTCGGCGGCGGGCTCGGCGTGCCCTATCAGGGCGAAACGCCGCCGGACATCAAAAAATACGTCGGGCTCATCCGCGACATCATCGCGCCGCTGGGCGTGCATGTCGTGCTGGAGCCCGGACGTTCCATCGCCGCCGACGCAGGCGTGCTGCTCGCCCGCGTGCAATATCTGAAAGAAGGCGACAACAAACGCTTCCTGATCGTCGACGCGGGAATGAACGACCTCATGCGCCCCGCGCTCTACGACGCCTATCACGCCATCCTGCCCTGCGTCGAACCCGCACCGAACGCCGCGACGGTAAAATACGACGTCGTCGGCCCCGTCTGCGAAACCAGCGACACGTTCCGCACCAACATGGAGCTGCCGCAAACCGGCCAAGGCGCGCTGCTCGCCATCATGACCGCGGGGGCCTACGGCGCGTCGATGGCCTCCACCTACAACACGCGCCCACTGCCCGCGGAAGTCCTCGTCGGCGGCGCTGCGTTCGACATCGTCCGCCCGCGGCAAAGGACGGAGGATATCGTCGCCGCAGACGTCATCCCCGCATGGCTGTCATGAGGTACGCCCTCATCCTCATGTGCGGTTTCTTCGCCCTTTTGTGGGAAAGGCTGTGGCGCCGTTTCTGGCCCGCCGTCACTTCGATCGTGTTTTACGCCGCGCTCGCGCTCTTCGGCGTGCCGTTTCTTTTCGGCGGCGTGTGGCAACTGTTTTTACTCGCGCTGTTCGCCGTTGCATTCATTATTGCTCTGCTGAAAGGCGGCGCGCCCTTCGTTTTTCCGACGCGCGCGGTCGTCGAGCGGCGGCTGGAGCAGGCCAGCGGCCTTCCTCATCGCCCTCTGCAGACGCGGCGCGACAAACCGGCGGGGAATCTCGCGCCGGAGGCCGAACCGCTGTGGCGCAAACATCTCGAAAAGGCCGCCGCAGCCATGGCGCTGTTGAAATTCTACAAGCCGCAGACGGACGTCGCCCGCCGCGACCCGTGGCGGCTGCGCTATCTCGCCCTGCTCTGTTGCGCGCTCGGGCTGCTGGCGGCGCGGCATGATGCGCCGTCGCGCTTGCGCCAGTCTTTCACGCCCGACTTCGGCGTTGTGACGGGCGCGGAAAACGCGACGCTCGATCTCTGGATCGAGCCGCCCGCCTACACGCATGACGCGACCGTCTTTTTGTCCTCGGCGGATCAGGGTCTCACCAAGCAGACGGGCCCGCTCTCCGTGCCTGCCGGAAGCGTCCTAAAGCTGCGTCTCGCGGGCCTGCGCTTCGCGCCGCGCGTCAGCTACGCGGGGCGGAAAATCGCGACGACGAAAGCCGCGCCGCGCAACTACACGCGCGACATGACGCTCGAAAAAAGCGGCACGCTCACGATCGGCAGCCTCTTTCACCGCATCGGCGCATGGCATATCGCCGTGCTGAAAGACACGCCCCCCACCGTCAGCATCGTCAAAATAAAGCCGACCTCCTTCGCCGCCGTGCAGATCACCTACAAAGCGAACGACGACCACGCCATTACCAAACTGAGCGGCATCGTCGCCGTGCACGGCAAGGCCTACACGTTCGCCATGCCGCCGACGACAAGCAAGGAGGCCGTCAGCGACACGGAAGATTTGACGGAGAACCCCTGGGCAGGAGAAAAAGCGCAGCTGTGGCTCGACGCGAAGGACGGCGCGGGGCATATCACCTCCTCCGCGCCCGTCTCTTTCACGCTGCCGGAGCGGCAGTTCAACAATCCGCTGGCGCAGCGCATCATCAACGACCGCAAAATGCTCATCCATATCCACAGCAAGGGCGCATACAACGCCGCCATTCAGGATTTTTCGGACATCGCCGAAAATTTGCAAGCCTACAACGGCGATTTCACGGTCTTTCTGTCGCTCTCCAGCGCCGCGCACCGGCTGGCCTTCAGCAAAACAGATGCAACGCCGCCTTCGGTCATCAAGCTCTTGTGGAACCTCGCGCTGCGCCTTGAAGACGGCGGCGTGACGCAGGCGCGTCTCGCGCTCGACAAGGCCCTGCAACGGCTGCAGCAGGCGATCGCCGACAAAACCGCCACGAAGCAGCAGATGCAGGAACTCCTCGACAACGCCAAAAAGGCGATGCAGCAATATCTGGTGACGCTGACGCGGGAGCTGGCGCAAAGGCTCTCGCACGGGGCCAGCATGCCGCATCTTTCGCCGGAGCTCACGGCGAAGCTGCTGCAGAACATCGACGTCAGCAAACTGGTCGCGCAGATGCAGGCCCTCTCGGGCGCGAACTCGCTGCAAGACCTGCAAAAGGAAGCTGCCGCCCTTAAACATACGCTCGACAATTTCAACCTCGACGCATTCCGCAAGATGCAGGAACAGCAGGCCAAGGCGCTGCAGGCGCTGCAAGACCTGCAGGACGTCATCCACCGCCAGCAGGACCTGTACGACAAGACCAACGAGACGCAGCGCAAACCCGCCCTGAGAAAAGAGCGCAAGACGCAGACCGCCATCAGCGGCGCGCTCAAGCAACTGATGGACAAGCTGGACAACGCGGGCATCGCCGTGCCCGACAGCTTCGCCGACGCGCGCGCGGCCATGGGGAAATCCGCCGACGCGCTCGGCAGGGCGCAGCGCGACGCCTCGCTCGTGCAGCAGAAGATCGCGCTCGACGATCTCAAAAAAGGCATGGACAGCACCACCAAACAAATATCCCAGGCGCTGCAGCGCGCCTTTCTGCCCTTCGGCATGATGAGCGGCGGCTACGGCGACGGGTTTGACCCGCTGGGACGCCCCTACGGCCTTGCCGCGGGAACGGGCGTCAAAATCCCCGACAAAGGCCGCCAGCGTCAGGTGCAGAAGATCATCGAGGAATTGCAGCGCCGCGAGAGCGACCCCTCCCGCGGCAACGTCGAGCGCAACTACGTCAACCGGCTACTGGACCAATTTTAACCTTATATTTCAATATTATGTGATAAAAAGCCCGCTTTGGCCTAGGCGATCCGCACTAATTATATTATGATAAACAATATCATCCCCTAAAGGAGAAAGCCCCGCCTTGCCCACCAGCCCACCCATCATCGTCTACCATGCGGACTGCATCGACGGCGCGGCCTCGGCCTGGATCATCGCCAAGGCGCTCGGCGTCGAGGATGCGGTGGCGAAGGACGCGGCGGTTTTCATACCCTATCGCCACAACGACGGCCAGACCGGCGAAGACGCCGTCCGCGCCGCGCTCAAGACGGGCAGCGACGTCTATTTCGCCGACGTCACACCGGAAAAACCGTTTCTCGACGAACTGCTCAAGAGCGGAAAAGAAGTGCATGTTCTCGACCACCACACCAGCGCGGCGGAAACGCTCGACGGACGGACGGAGGCAAACCTGCACACCCGCTTCAATCCCGCCGCGCCCTCCGCCGCCAAGATGATCTGGTCGCATTTTTTCCCTTCCCAAGAGCCGCCCGCCGTCATCGAACTGATCGACCTGATGGACGGCGCCGCGAACGGCCTTTCCACGCCGGAGGAATTCGCCGCCGCCGCGCTGGTCGACGCGCAAAACATCCGCACGCATCAAGACGCCTTCGCCGCCCTGCGCGGCCTTGCGAAACTGGAGTTCAACGACATGGCGCAAAAAGGCGGGAGCATCAACGCGAAGCACACGCAACTCATAGACCGCCTGTTCGAAAAAGCCTCCGCCGTGCATCTGCAGCTCCTGCCCGGCGGCAAAGCCTTCGACGTGCCCATCGTCAACGGCAACCTCAAGCAATACGGACGGCGCATCTCCGCGCGGCTTGTCGACCTCGGCAAGGACAACGGCGCGCCCGCGGCCTTCATGTGGTCGCTGCAAAAGAACGGCGCCGTCAGCCTCTACATTCGTACCGACGGCACCACCGACGCGAGCGAGATCGCGAAACATCTTTGCAAAACGACGGGAGCGACGGGCGGCGGGCACAAGGACGCGGCGGCGGTGCATTTCGCCTCCATCCTCGACTTCGCGCGGCATGTCCCCATGAAAGCGCTGAAGCAGGCGCGGCAGACTAGGCGAGAACCGCCTTCACCTTCTTGACGATGTCCTCGAGCGTGAAGGGCTTGCTGATCACTTCCTGTGCCAGAAAGTCGAGATTGTGCGCGCGCTGGCGCTGGTTGGCGTAGCCGGACATCATCACGATCTTCGTCGCCGGATAGTCCTTGGAGACTTTGAGCGCGAGCGCGATGCCGTCGAGGTCGGGCATGACGATGTCGGTCAGCAGCAAATCGAACTCCTTTTCCGCCAGCGCGGCGAGCGCGGCGTTGCCGTCCGGCACCGACGTCACCTCGAACCCGCCGTAGCTCAAGGCCCGCACGACGAATTCGCGCACCGAAGGTTCGTCATCCGCCACAAGTATGGTTTTACCGCTCATTGCTGCTTTCCTTTTACGCGCAATTCCACCGTGGTGCCGACCGCGGGCGCATTGTCCAGTTTCATCATGACCGGCACGCTGTCGCCGCCGGAGATCTGCGTCACGCCGGTTTTGAGGTCCCATGACGTGACGGTCGCGCCGTCCGCGTCCTTCAGGATCACGCTGAGCGGCGGATAGGCGATGTCGTGGTTCGTCGTATTCGCCATCTGCCCCGAGATGACAAGCGTTTTCCCCTGATCGTCGATGCGTCTTTCCACCGTGAAGTCGCTGAACTTCAGCCCCTCGCCCGCCACGGGCACATGGAAGCCGAGCGTCCGGTAGATCAGCGCCGTCGACGGCCAGTGGCGGAGAATCGGACTTTTGGCGATGAAGACGACGGAGAGCGTGAGGAAACTGCAGAACAAAAACACCATGCCTCCGAAAAGGTTCGCGTTCATGCCCAGAGGATTATGCGTAACGATCGGCAGGACGGTCTCCTGCGGCAAGGTTTGTCTCGTCGTTTCCACCGCTTCGCCCGCGTCGACGGCGGGCAGCACGCCGGCAGGCATTCCATCTGCGTGCGCCTCTTCATGCGGCGCACGGGCTTCCGGCGCGGCTGTTGTTCCGGCGGCGTATTTTTTCTTCTTTTCCTCGTTCTCGGCGACTGTGGATAAAACCGCATCGAGCGCCTCGTCGTCTTTTTCGAGAATCGTACTCAAGTCTTCCGTCACGGAGCGCGGCGTCTCCGTCTGCTGCACCGGCGATTCTTCCGTCTGCTCCGATGATTCTTGCGCGAGCGCGGGCGATTCCGGACCGGCCGGCGCGTCCTCTTCCCCGATCTCGTCCTCGGGAATCTGAAACCACGTATGGCTGCAGGAAACGCAGCGCACTTCCCTGCCCTCAGCGCCCAATATGGCGGAATTCAGCTTGTATTGCGCCTGACATTTCTGGCACGTCACAATCATATTTTCAAACCATCCCGTGACCTAAAAAACAGGTAGTATTGCACCATAAAGCAGGATAACATGCAAAGTATCACAATGTATAGAGGCAGGGCACTATGGCTTTGGTCAAATTTTCCAATATCGGCTTGCGCTATAGCACAGGCGACGAAGTTCTTCACGACGTCAGTTTCGAATTGGAGCCCGGATCTTTCCACTTTCTGACCGGCCCGAGCGGCGCGGGAAAAACCTCTCTGATGAAGCTGCTTTACATCGGCCAGAAGCCCACCCGCGGCGTCATCACCATGATGGGGCGCGACCTCGCGACCGTGTCCCCCAAGGCCCTGCCGGAGCTGCGCCGCCAGATCGGCGTAGTCTTTCAGGACTTCCGCCTGCTGGCCCATCTCTCGGCCTTCGACAACGTGGCGCTGCCGCTGCGCGTCTCGGGCGTGAGCGAAAGCGCGATCAAAAAGAACGTAACAGAACTTCTCGAATGGGTCGGCCTCGGCGGCAAAATGAACGCCCGCCCGCCGACGCTCTCCGGCGGCGAGCAGCAGCGCATCGCCATGGCCCGCGCCATTATCAACCGCCCGAAACTCCTGCTCGCCGACGAGCCGACCGGCAACATCGACGAGAACATCGGCATCAAGCTTCTCACCCTCTTCGAAGAGCTGAACCGCCACGGCACGACAGTCGTCATCGCCACGCACAACGAGGGGCTGGTCCGGCGTTTTCCGCACGACCAGATGCACCTCGAACACGGCATACTGGATATCCGCCGCAATCCGTCCGCAAAGGCAGCTTAAAAAACATGTCACGCAAGCATTTCAACAAAAAATACACCTATGACATCTCCCTCGACGAAGGCGTCGGCGCCGGCATGGTCAGTTGGGTCACCGGCCTGATGGTCTTTTTCGCCACGCTGACGCTGGCGCTCAACTTCACGCTCTCGACGGTATCGCAAGCGTGGATGACCAGCCTCTCCGGCACGCTGACGGTCGAGATGAAGGCGCCGCTGCCGCCGCTGAACGACAAGGCCGCCGCCGCCAGACAGCAGCAAAAATTCCAGACCACCGTGCAAAACGTTCTCTCCTTTCTCGAAAAAAGCCCCGCGGTCGCCAAAGCGCGGCTGATGACGACGGCGGAGGTCAAGGGACTGATCGAGCCGTGGCTCGGGCCAAGCGACCGCAACACCGCGCTCGACGCCATCCCCCTGCCGACGCTGATCGACGTGCATCTCGCGCCCAACGCCAACATCGCGCGCCTGACGAAAAACGTCCGCACCATCGAGCCTTCGGCGGTGGTGGACAGGCAAAGCTCCACGCTCAACAACATCAAAACGCTGTCCGACACGGCCACCTTGTTCATGGTGATCCTGACCGGCATCATCGCCCTGCTCGCGGTCGTGACCATCGCCGGCATCGTGCGCTCTAAAATGCTCATTCACAAATCGGAGGTCGAAACCCTGCACCTGATCGGCGCCAGCGACGAATACATCGCCCGCCAGTTCCGCCAGCACACGCTGAAGGGCACGCTGAAGGGCGCGGTCTTCGGCATCGTCTGCACGCTCCTCACCCTGCTGGCGCTCGGCCATGCGACCCATGCCGCCGCCAGCGGCGTTCTCCCCCATCTGAAACTGATGCCCGCACAATGGGCCCTGCTGGTGACTCTGCCCGCCCTGACCGGCTGCGTGATCGCGCATCTGACCGCTCAGGCGTCCGTCCTGCGGGAACTGGCCAAGCTGCCGTGAGCCCGCAGTGACTGCCGACCGTAAAATAAACCCCAAACTCAAAACGGCGCTCGCCGCCGCCGTCCTTCTCGCGCTCGTTCTGCTGGGCACGGGATTTTTGTCGTTCATCGACACCGTCGCCGCCATGCCGCAGCCGCAGCCGCCGATGAAAAAACTCGACGCCATCGTCGTCCTGACCGGCGGCAGCAACCGCATCGACACCGGCTTCAGGCTGCTGCAGGAGGGCTACGGCAAAAAGCTGTTCATCTCCGGCGTCTATCACGGCCTCGACGTCAAACAACTGCTGAAACGCTGGAAGGCCGCGCCGCAAAAAAGCCTCGATTGCTGCGTCGTACTGGGTTTCAAGGCCAGCAACACCACCGGCAACGCCATCGAAACCGCCGCGTGGCTGCACAAGCAAAACTTCCATTCCATCTATCTCGTCACCGCCGACTACCACATGCAGCGCGCGCTGTTGGAGTTCCATCATTTCGTGCCGGGCGTCGCCATCACCCCCTTTCCGATCGTGCCTGACAATTTCAACGTCCGCGACTGGTGGAAGTCGCTCGCAACCGGTATGCTGGTGGGGGGCGAATATCTGAAATACGTCGTCACGGACATCAGGTATCCGTCATGAAAAAAATCACCGATATGATCCGCTCGGTCGTTTTCAACATTTTCTTTTTCGCCGGCTCCCTCGGCTGCAGCATCATCCTGCTGCCCGCGCTGTTCCTGCCCGAAAGAAAATGCGCGCAAGTAGTCGGCGACTTTTACGGCGGCTACATGAAGCTGATCGAAAAATACATCATGGGCCTGCGCCTCGAGATCAGGGGGATCGAAAACGTTCCCGCCAGCGGCGCCTACATCATCGCCGCCAAGCATCAGTCCGCCTTCGAGACGCTGAAGCTGCCTTACATGCGCAATCTCGGCTACCCCGCGATCATCCTCAAAAAGGAACTGACGCGCATCCCCCTTTGGGGCTGGTATCCCGCACGCATGGGGCAGATCGCCATCGACCGCGGCTCGGCCAAGGAAGCGCTCGACTCCATCGTCTCTGGCTGCAAAAAGAAACTCGAGGGGGGGCGTCCGGTCATCATTTTCCCGCAAGGCACGCGCACCGCCGTCGGCGCGAAAAAACCCTACAAGGCGGGGCTCGCCAAAGTCTACCGCGACGTGCATGTGCCCGTCGTCCCAGTGGCGCTCAATTCCGGCGTTTTCTGGGGCAAGAACGCCTTTTTCAAAAAATCCGGCACGATCACCTTCGAGTTCCTGCCGCCCCTGCCGCCCGATTTGCCGCCGCTGCAAATGATGGAGCAACTCGAAAAAACCATCGAAGAGGCCAGCGACAGGCTGGTAGCCGAAGCGCAGCAAAAATAAGGCGGCCGTTGGGGTTTACCCCCCCCTTGGAATTACATAATTATTACATTGGTGCGCTGCCACAAAGCTTGAAGGGCTGTGCGCTTTGGACTAAAATCATTCCGTCACAATATTTTTTATGAGCAAAGATGACAAACACTTCCAAAGCGAACATCATTTCCCGAAAGCTGGAATTCGAAGGCTGGCACAAGCTGGAAACCATCGTCGTCCAGACCGACAGCCTGCGCCACAGCGGCAAGGCCGAGCCGATGCAGCGGGAACTCTTCCGTTGCCACGTCTGCTCCGTCGCCCTGCTTTACCAGCCGGAAACGGACCAGATCCTCTTCAACGAGCAATTCCGCGTCGGCGCCTTCATGGCGGGCGATACCAACCCGTGGCTGATCGAATGCTGCGCCGGACTCGTCGACGAAGGCGAAACGCCGGAAGAGGCCGTCCGCCGCGAAGCCGTCGAGGAAACCGGATGCGAAATCCTCGACCTCGAATTCATCGGCAAATCCTATTCCAGCCCCGGCGCCAGCGACGAAGTGCATATGCTTTACTGCGGGCGCATCGGCAAGGCGGAAACGGGGCACTTCGGCCTTGAAGAAGAAGGCGAGGAAATCAAAACGCATCTCATTCCCGCCGCCGAGGCCATACGCATGCTCGACACGGGAAAAATCGTCAACGGAGCGACGCTCATCTGCATGAACTGGTTCGCGAGGAATCACGAGCGTCTGCAAAAAAAATGGGGAACGAAAGAATGACGGCACTCTTCACTGCGGCAGAACTCAAAGGCGTCCTGAACAACAAGAATGTCAGGGTGCTGGACGCAAGCTACAACCAGCCTGCGGACGCGGAGGGCATCCCCGGCGCGCTCGATTTCGACATCGACGACGTCGCCAACAAGGACTCGCATTTCGCCCATACCGTGCCGACGGCGGACGTTTTCGCCGCCAAGGTCAGTTCGCTCGGCATCACCAACGACGACCTCGTCGTGGTTTACGACCGCAAAGGCATCGCCATGGCGGCGGCGCGCGCCTGGTGGATGTTCCGCCTGTTCGGGCACGAAAACGTGCGCATCCTCGACGGCGGCCTGCCGGCGTGGAAAGCGGCCGGCTTCCCGACGGCGAGAAAGACCGACGACGCGGAACCCGTCCCCTACACCGCAAAGACCAACAACGCCCTGCTCAAGCAGGTCGAGCAAGTGGCAGGCAACCTGCTGCGCAAGGAATTCTCGGTGATCGACGCCCGCGACACCGCGCGCTTCGAGGCGGGGCATATCCCCGATTCATACAGCCTGCCTTACACCGGCCTCATCAACGAGGACGGCACGCTGAAGCCCGTTGCCGAGCTGCAAAAAGCCTTCGCGGACGCGCAGGTCACGCTGCCGAGGCCCATCGCCTGCAGTTGCGGCAGCGGCGTGACCGCCTGCGTCCTCGCGCTGGCGCTCTTCGAGATGGGACATAAGAACGCCGCCGTCTACGACGGCTCGTGGACGGAATGGAACGCGCTCTCCATGCTGCCGAAACTGACCGGCAAGCGCGCGTCATGACCGCGGCGCGGAAGGGAAAGACCGGCACGCTGCTCACGCACATCAGCACGGACCCGAAAAAATACGACGGCACAGTCAATATTCCCGTACACCGCGCCTCCACGATCGTCTTCAACAGTTACGAAGAGTTTGAAAGAAAACCCAAACCGCCGTTCATTTACGGCCGCGCCGGCACGCCGACCAGCGCCGCCTTCGAGCAGGCCATCTGCGCTCTCGAGGGCGCGGCGGGCAGCGTGTCCACCTGCTCCGGACTTTCGGCCATCGTCACCGCCATCACCGCCTTCGCGGGCTCGGGCGACCATGTGCTGATCCCCGACAACGCCTACGGGCCGAACCGCAAATTCTGCGAAAAAATGCTGAGCCACTGCGGCGTCGAGGTGGAATTCTACACGCCGCTCACGCCCGACATCGGCAAACAGTTCCGCAAGAACACCAAAGTCTTGTTTATCGAGGCGCCCGGCTCGCTGACCTTCGAGGTGTGCGACATCGACGCCTTCGTCAAGGCCGCCAAGGCCGCCAACATCACCACCATCATGGACAACAGCTGGTCTTCCGCGTTCTTTTTAAAGCCGCTGGAGCACGGCATCGACGTCTCCGTCATGTCCTGCACGAAATACATCTCCGGCCATTCGGACGCGATGCTAGGCGTCGTCTCGGGAACGGAGGACGCCTTTCACAAAGTCAAAGCCACCGCGCTGGCGCTCGGCCTCTGCGCGGGGTCGGAAGAACTTTACATCGGCCTGCGGGGTCTCCGCACCCTGCACATCCGCCTGAAAGAACACGAGACGCGCGCGCTGGAAATGGCGCACTGGCTCGAAAAGCGGCCCGAGGTCAAACGCGTGCTGCATCCGGCGCTGCCCTCCTGCCCCGGCCATGAAAACTGGAAAAAATATTTCAACGGCTCCTGCGCCACCTTCAGCATCGTGCTGCACGAAAGCGACAAGAAGAAATTCGCCCGCATGCTCGACGGGCTGGAGCTGTTCCACATGGGTGCAAGCTGGGGCGGCTATGAATCGCTCTGCTTCCCCGAGCAGCCCGCCGCCTCCCGCTCCGCGCTGCCGTGGACGGAAAAGGGCCTGCTGCTTCGTCTGCACATCGGCTTCGAAGACCTCGAAGACCTAAAAAGCGATTTGGAACAAGGCTTTAAGCGCCTTTCAGTTTAGGTTTTAAACTTTATGTCAATATATGTATGTTCTTCTTGATCTTGAATTAAGGAGAGCCGACCATGACCCTGAGTCCAGCAGATCTGAGAAAAATAAAAGACACCTTCAACGCATATGCAAAAAATCATCCGACACCGGATGCACCCTCTATTGCCAGCGATAAAGTTTATTCCGTGCGGGAACTCGCTCAGGCGATCGAAAATGAAACGGGTTTGGGCAAAACATTCATCAAGGTCATCGAACGCTTTGTTGAAGATGGCGAAACGATGGATAACATCCTAGAGCAGTTTACCCCCAAACCGCCGCGGCCCTGATCACGCCACATCATCTACAAGAATTTTTATCCTTCGATCATTCGCAAAACCGCCGCCATAATAGCTTCCGGCGCAAGCGTGGCATCGACCATCGGCCAGGCGACCGTCTCCGTTTCATTTTCCATTTGCGATTTAACGACTTCCACACCCGCATCCGAGGCATCGCCGACGCGCTTCTTCACGCGGACGAAAAGGACGCTTAAATCCGCCTGCAGCCAGATGCCGACGAAGCGCGCCTCAACAGCATGCGCAAGCGCTTCCACCGCAACACGCGACGGCGCTGGCGTGAACGTCGCGCTGATCACGACGTTTCTTCCCGTCGCGATATGCTCTTTCACCTGCCGTTCCGTTTCCGCGATCACGCCCCGCGTCGCCTCCGGCGTGTAGGCGTCCGGCGGCAGGGGCATCGTTTCCGCAACGCCGAAAATCCGCTTGCGGGTGCGGTCGCTGTCCAGATGCACGGTATCGGGAAGATTTTTCTGCAAAGCCGCCGCCACGGACGTCTTGCCGCTGCCGGAAAAACCGCCAATGGCGATGAGAAAGGGCTTTTCTTCGCTTGCGCGCGTCAAGGCTCAGTCCCTGACCGCTTTCGCGACCTTGTCGAGGATGGCGTTGACGATCTTCGGCTCGCTGCCGTCGTAAAAGCCCGTCGTCACGTTGAGATAATCGTTGATGATGATGCCGGTATCGACTGTGCTGCTCGCCATCAGCTCGTAGATCCCTGCGCGCAAGATGCAGTCCAGCAGCGCTTCCGGATCCCCTTTCTTGCCGTCCGCCAGCGCCTTGGCGAGGATGACGTCGACGTCCGCCCAGCGCGCCGCGATGCCGCTGACGATTTCCTCGAGCAGTTCCGCGTCGGCGGGGACGAACTTGTCTCCGTCGAGTTCGAACCCGACGCGGGTGTCGAGAAACTCGCGTAAGGCCGATTTCGCGTCCTGATTGTTGAGGCGCATTTGATACAGCACCTGCACGGCGCCGAGCCGCGCCGCCGTTTTGCGGGCTTTTGGGGAACCGGCATTGTCTTTGACGACGCGTTTTTCTGGCGGGGCGCCTAATCCGGTTGTTTTTTTGATGGGGGCCACGCTTTTTAAGCTTTCTTGTAATTCTTTTTAAGGAAGTCGGTGTAATCCTCGACCTCGCGGAAGTCCTTGTAAACCGAGGCGTAACGCACATAGGCGACGGGGTCGATCTTGGCCAGCGCCTCCATCGCGCGCTCGCCGATGACTTTTGTGGTGACGTCGGAATCGCCCGCGGCCTCGAGATGGCGGATGATGTCGCTCGCCGTGCGCTCGATCACCTCCGGCTCGACGGGGCGGCGGCGCGTCGCCAGTTTGAGCGAGCGCACCAGTTTTTCGCGATCGAAGTTTTCGCGGCGGCCGTCCACCTTGATCACCGTCAGGTCGCGCAACTGCACGCGCTCGAAAGTGGTGAAACGGGCGTCACAGTGGGCACATTCGCGGCGGCGGCGGATGGCGGAATTGTCCTCGCTCGGGCGGGAGTCCTTCACCTGCGTGTCTTCATGATTGCAAAAGGGGCATCTCATGTTTTTACTCCATCTCGTAAATCGGGAATTTTTTGCACAATTCCAGCACGCGCTTGGCCACGTCCTGTTCGACCGCCGCGTTATTCTCCGCGCCGTTTTGGGCAAGGCCGTCCAGCACTTCGAGAATGTAGGCGCCGACCGTTTCGAAATCCTTCACGCCGAAGCCGCGGGTCGTTGCCGCGGGGCTGCCGAGACGCACGCCGGAGGTCACCATCGGCTTTTCGGGATCGAAGGGAATGGCGTTCTTGTTGCAGGTCATCCGCGCATGCTCGAGACTGACTTCGACCACGCGGCCCGTCAGCTTCTTGGGGCGGAGATCGACCAGCACAAGGTGACAGTCCGTGCCGCCGGAAACGATGTCCGTGCCGCCCTTCTTCAAGGTCGCTGCGAGCGCGCGGGCGTTGTCCAGCACAGCCTGCTGATAGGTTTTGAACGACGGCTGCAGCGCCTCGCCGAACGCGACCGCTTTCGCCGCGATCACATGCTCCAGCGGCCCGCCCTGCAGGCCGGGGAACACGGCGGAGTTGATCTTCTTCGCCAGATCCTCGTCGTTCGTGAGGATGATGCCGCCGCGCGGACCGCGCAGGGTTTTGTGCGTCGTCGAGGTCGTGACGTGCGCGTGCGGCACGGGGCTGGGATAAAGACCCGCCGCGACCAGACCGGCATAGTGCGCCATATCGACCATCAGGTACGCGCCGACTTCATCCGCGATCTTGCGGAAGCGTTCAAAGTCGATCGCGCGCGGATAGGCCGACGCGCCGGCGATAATCAGTTTCGGTTTATGCTCTTGCGCCAGTTTTTCGACTTCGTCCATGTCGATCAGGCCGTCTTCCTTGCGCACGCCGTATTGCACGGCATTGAACCATTTACCGGAGAGGTTGGGCTTTGCGCCGTGCGTCAGGTGACCGCCGGAAGCCAGCGCCTGCCCCAGAATGGTGTCGCCCGGCTGTATCAGAGCCAGCACGACCGCCTGATTGGCCTGCGCGCCGGAGTGTGGCTGGACGTTGGCGAATTTCGCGCCGTAGAGCTTGCAGATGCGGTCGATGGCGATTTGCTCGGAGATATCGACGAACTCGCAACCGCCGTAATAACGCTTGCCCGGATAGCCTTCGGCGTATTTGTTGGTCAGTACGCTGCCTTGCGCCTGCAGAACGGCGCGGGAGACGATGTTCTCGGAGGCGATGAGTTCGATCTGGTCCTGCTGTCTGCCAAGTTCCTTTCTGATCGCGGAAAAGATTTCCGGATCGGCCTGTTCGAGATTGCTTGTAAAAAATCCCTCTTCAGCAGTTGCCAAGTTTTTTAACGCGTTCTGCATGGCGTCCTCCTTCAAATGTCGTGTTTAAAAATACGCCGATGCATTCCAGCGCGACGGCGGGGCCGATCAGCCGCGCCCCCATCGCCAGAACGTTGGCGTCGTTGTGAAGCCGCGCAAGCCGCGCCGAGGTGACGTCGTGACACAGGGCGGCGCGGATCTCGGGATTTCTGTTGGCGGCGATGCTGATGCCGATGCCGCTGCCGCAAATGGCGATGCCGCGCTCCGCCTTGCCGGCTGAGATCGCTTCGGCGATGGCATGGCCGTAGTCGGGATAATCGACGCGCTCGGTCGAATGGGTGCCGAGATCCAGCACTTCATAACCTGCCGATTCCAGATATTCGACAATATTGCTCTTCAGATCAAAACCGGCATGGTCTGCGGCGATGGCGACGATTTTATGTGCGTCCGACAAGGGAATAACCCCATATTTTGATAAAGCTGCCACTTCTATACCAGATATGGTGGTCGGAGGCTAATGATATCACGTATGATCGTTAACATAATTAAGTAAAACTTAATATCCTGCCCTTAAAATGGGAACAGCCCGGAAAGGTCGGATATGAGCCGTTTTCTGCCTCAAAAAACACTGTTTCACGCCATCCCCGGCGTGCCGGAGGGGGATGCCATCAAAACCAGCGCCAATTACGGCGCGGACATCCCCGCCACTGTGCGGACGCTGCTCGGCATGCCGCCCGACGAACAGACGCCGCTGGTCTTTGCCGCCACGAACCTCGACAAGGCGCTGGCCTTCACGATTATCAAAGGCGAAAAACTGTTCAACACGTTTGTGGAGTCCGCGCAGACCGAAATCGCCGTTGTCGTCGACCGCGAGAAATTCATGTCACGGGAACGCGACGCGACGATTTTCTCCTTTCCCGACGAGGGTTTCGTGCGACTGCCGCACTATCAGAACCAGAGCGTTTCAACCAAAGCTGTGCCCTTCGCCAAAACGGAAGTAGCGGCGACGATCAAAAACGCGGACGACATGATGCGCCACGGTCTGCAGATTTTCTCTTTCGAAAAGAGCTTCGGCGACCTCTTCGGCGACAAGGATGCGGAAAAACTGAGCGCGGCGAAAAGCGACAAGGAGATGCTCGACACTCTGTCGCAACTGGTCAAATCCGGCACGATCGTCTGGGAGAACCGCGCCCGCAACATCAACCCCAATCCCGCTCCATTCTTTTGGACTTATACAAATAATTGAAATGTATAAATAAATTTACTAGATTTTTGCCTGTGTAGGAACTGTGCAGAAGAATTTTGGGATTCGGCGTCTTCCTGCCCAGTGCTGCGATTCGTTTTTCAGCCATAAAATGCGAGTTCCGTCCGTTCCAAGAAAATGCCCGCCGCTTAAGAGGTTCGAATGCACAACGTTAAGTATAGTCGAGGATGCTGCGTTTGCCGGTTTTGATCTCGACGGTAACGGCCATGCCGGGTTCGAGGTTGACGCGGCGTCCGTGGATATTCATCCACGGCTTTGTCTGGTATAGTGAGCCGTCCATCGCTCTATTCGCACATGCTAAAAGAGTTGCAGTCGTCCTGTTTCTTCAGTGTCTGGCATATATGCATCTAGAATTTTTTTCTTGAAATGCTCCCATGTTTTTCTTGTTAAGAAAGGTAGGCGGTGCCCCCCTCTCGTCATAGCTTCATCCAATGAGTTAACTATCTTCATCATTTCCTCAGGGGTGATTTGTTTTGCTAAAACCTCTTCTCTAAGCCAATGAAGCTTTACTCTGAACTCCACATCTTTTGTGTTGGCAGCAGCGGCTAACTGTGCAGCTTGAGAATATTTTTTGCGGCCCTCTAAAAATTTTCCTTCACAGAATAGCAAAAGACCTTCTGTCGCGATAAAAGTAGGTTCTAAAGTTAAATTCTCTGTACGTAAGGAAAGGAGTTTTTTTATCTTAGTGCGTGCTTCTGCTGTACGGTTCAGTTTTGCTAAAGCAACAACACCATTATTGAGAAGAAAGGGGTTATTAGGATTTGCTTTTAGACCTAAGTTAACAAGGTGTAACGCTGTTTCATAATCCTCTAAAAAAGTAAGAGCTATAAATGAGCCTTGAATACTAGGTGTGGGGGAAAAAAATTCGTCAAAGTGCCACAGCATATATGCAGCTAGTGCCGCCTTATAGTCGCCATTATAAAGCATATAGCCTGACTGTGCTTCGTATGTATTCGGCGTTCTCTCGATTAGGCTTAAAAGAACTTCTGTATTTAAACGCTCACGAGCCCATAATGCCTGAGCAACTGAATTATCTGTTGGATTTTCTAAGCATTTACTAATGAACTTTTTTGCCAACTTTACTTTTCCATTGTTTAACTCTTCTGTACCAATGGCTGCTGACAATTCACTAAAGTGAATAGGTATGCTCTGTAGATCTGCAACGTGCGCCTTCGCGGATTTCATTGTCACAGAACCCTTTCCGGAAACGGCTGCAACAGATATCTCCGCAGCTTGTAACCAAGGGTCAACTTTCAATGCGTCAGATTTCAGTAGGCATTCGTGCGCATCTTCCGCGCATCCTAAATGAATATACAATCGAGATGCCGCCCTTAAGATAAGGCGATTATCTGGGGTTGCTGCTAAAGCTTTACGCATCGCCGCATCAGCATGTTCATTATTACCTAAACCAATGTGCAACCTTGAAAGCTCTAACCAAAGAAGACTGTTTCTAGGGTCGTCTATCAATCTTTGGCGAGCCTCATGTATTTTTTGGCGCTGTGCACTAATAATTAGAGGTATATTTTGCGATGCGTTAGCGACAATATCATCTTCTAATAGTTTTGGGCGATGTCTAATGGCATGCGCAAGATCATATACACCGGGGAGCACACCCTTTGTTTTTAGAATTTGTTCTGCGGCCCCATACGCTAGAGCGTTATCTTTAGCCGTCTGGGCATAGCATAGCACATCTAAAGCGTTTTCTATTGTGGGGTTAGCTTGCCATAGATAATAATAATGACGCATTAATTCATCGGTATGCTTCTGATTGGGCATACCCTGAGTCGTGCTTGCAATCTCTGCAGAAAGAAGCCTCTTAGAGTCCCTCCATCGCGGAAGAACCTTTCTATTAAATATTATTCCAGTCTCATCCATTTAAGTATTTGTCACATAAATCGCATATGATGATTTTAAACGGCTAAATAAGGAAACATATCGTTCTGTGCTTAGCCTATCATATAGTCCTACTTGGTTAGCTGGGTGCCCTCTTAGATTTGGATCGGGCTCACATAATTGTCTAATAGCCCCCAGAAATTCTTGTCTTACGCTGGCGGATCTTCCAGAGGTACCGCGCATCAAAGTATCTTCTGTCTTCATCATGACTTTGCTGAATGCATCCCTCCATTGTGGCAATACCTCCTCAAATGTCCCTTGCCAATTAATCGAAAGAAATTCAGATCGTAATAACAAATCGACTGCCCAAGTTGTGTGAAGCCCTGTAGTGAAGAAGAGCCCCATACTTCCCAGCAAGTATAAATCCGATACTCTTCGTTCATCAAAAGAAACTCTCGTTTTGAATCGACTTGAATTCTGCACTCGATAAATTCGTTCTGGTGGAGCATAACGCATATCACCGGGATGGGGGTATGCCTCAAAAGGGCTAACGATACTCTCAGAAGTGGCGCGTCCTAAATCAGATAGTTTTTGCTCGCCTTTTTCGAAAACTAACAAATTAGATGGTTTTATATCATTGTGAGCTACAGATTTTGTATGTAACTGCTGGACTGCTACAGATAGGGAATGCATGGCACTTAAGGTCCACAAGAAATCATACCCTTTTCCCGGATTAATAACTGATCTGGCATCTCCGCGGGCAAGCGGAAATATAATAAAAAAAACAGAATCATTAATGCCATTATGCACGACAGGCATATCGCCATAGTCTAGAGCGTGCACTACCTTGTCCATGCTATTGCCCTGACAAAAGTCTAGGATTTCGCGTTCAAAAGTTTGCTCATTGGCAGCACGCTGTAATTTCACAAGGGTGTCGCCTTCGCCTCTTATAAGGAGACCGATATCTGTGGACTTCATAAACGCCTTGCGGCCATTTCTATCTTCTACTTTATACCCAACAGAAAAAGTTCCTCCGGTTTGGTGGTGTTTAGGCTGCAATTTTTCAATTACTTTCCATTCCCCCCCCTTTCTTTCCGGAAAGTTTTTTCCCCAATAATGCTGCGCAAGCGCCATCATATTGTATAAGAGGGTAAGCCTCTTGCGTGGTTGCCTGAGTTTCCATGGGTAAATTCCATTAGTTATTTTGAACTACATTAGGGTATCGAAAAGACAAGAAAAGTCTATTCAATTAAGATATTTTCGAATGATCGAAGGGAGCTGGGGGATATATAGAAAATACATACCCATAATCTCAACAATCAGATATAAACTGTCTCATGTCTTCTTACCTCTCATGCAGTGAATCCTCTTTGTACCGCGCCAGCGGGGAGAGGAGATAGTCAAGGATGCTGCGTTTTCCGGTTTTGATCTCGACGGTGACGGCCATGCCGGGTTCGAGACGGACACGGCGTCCGTGGATGTTCATCCACGGCTTGTCGAGTGCGACATCGGTTGCATAGACCAGCCCTTGCGCCTGTGAATTGTCTCCACTGGCGTTACTACCGGACGGAGCGCCGTTGCCTTGGGCAGGCGGCGCTTGCTGCACAATCGCGTCCTGCGAGATCGACTGAATTTTGCCGTGCATAAATCCGTATTGCGTGAAGTCGAACGTGGCGACCTTGACCGCAGCGCCCTGTCCGACATGCACAAACCCGATATCCTGATTGCGGATCATGGCGCGGACTTCGAGCTTGCTGCCGGCGGGAACGATTTTCATCAGCGCTTCCGCCGGTGTGACTACGCCGCCGACGGTATGGATCGCCAGCTGCTGCACCGTGCCGGTAACGGGAGCCGTCAGTGTTTG
>JAJZTA010000018.1 GCA_021849295.1 Pseudomonadota bacterium
CGCCGCTATGCTCTCTTCACTATCGACGCAATGCCTCTGTCGTGCGGGCGCACTTGTGCAGTATCTGTCCCATAGCTTGTCCCTCCGTATGCGGTTATATCTTATGCCACCATATCGTGGGACTAAATACCTAACAATATCATCTTGATGGATACGCTACTGAACGATGATGCCAACAATGCCGCCATCCATCAGGCTATCCAGCAGGCCGTTCACGAGGTCAAAGTGAATGGCCGCCTCAACCTTCAGGAGATCAACAAGATCGACAAAGCCGTCCAGTCGCCCAAGCTGGCGGCGGCGATGCAGAAGCTTGTGGACAACGACATCATCACGCAACAACAAGTGCCGTTCTTCATCCCGAGCGTGATCCAGATGGGGCTGCAGAACAATCACGGCAAAAAGCTGACCGACACGCAGCAGCAAGACCTTCTCGATACGGTGAAGCACATGCAGACCACGGCTGCAATGGAGGCTGCCACTCCGCAAGCCGCCGTCAAGATCGGGCTGAAAAGCAGCCTCGTGCCTTATTTCAACAGTGCCAAGGTCGAAACCGGCGCAACCGGCACGCACATCACCTACACGCAAGCCAAGAGGGCGATAAACTTCATGGAGCATCAGCACTTCGAAAAAGATGTGAAACCGAAGCTCGTCCTTGCCGGTGAAATTGGCGGCGGCGCTCTGGCTCTTGCGGGGGCTGCGGCGGCTCTGGCGGCACTTAGGAGAAGACAGAAACATAAAGCCGTATCGGCGCCTACTTCACATGTACGGGCGCGTGCGCGTGGCCGATAATCCCCAGATGATAGAGCGCGTAGAAGATCACCGCGTATCCTATGACGTGAAAGACCGAGTGGATGATGCGCTTGAGCGCGAAGATCATCAAAAGGATCGACGGCGCGACGCTGAGTATGCCGATATAGACCAGACGCGTGGCGGCCGGATGCACGCCCGCAAAAACGTGATAATAGAAGCACGCCCCCGCAATCGGAATCGGCAGGATATAGGCCAGAAAGAGAAAAAACGCTGCGATCATTAATTTAGCGGCTCCCGCATGTTCTTCATGCTTCAAAAATAATGCACTAAGATATTGATATTCACAAGCTTTTGCACGTTACGCTGTAATTTTTATTTACATAATAAATAAATTTTGATACCATACCTTAATATTGAATATGCATCGCATCAAAATTACATCGAAGGCAAAGTTTGATAACGTCGCCAGACAGAAAAGCGACGCGGGAAAGCAATCATTGCTCTTTAAAAAGTGGGCGATGAAGCGTGAATCCAAACGCTTCCATGAGTATGCCTCAAAGGTTCAGGACTGCATAGAAATGATGACAGAGTTTTCGCAAACATCCGAGGACTCCCGTAAGATCGTTTTGAAGAGGGACGTTGCCATATCTCTCATCGGGTTGGCCTATGAGTTGAATGGCAAAGCCATTGACTTGAAATTTCTTCATGCAAAAAAGACGGCAAAAGCGTATGCGGATTATGCGGAAGAAGTGATTGGCGTTAAACGTGCCGTAAGTCCATGCCCTGATCTTTGGGCGAAAATCACCGTCTAAATCACGTCTAACTTCCTTCCCACAGTCTCAAACGCCGCAATCGCCTTGTCGAGGTGCCCCGTTTCGTGCGCGGCGGACATTTGCGTGCGGATGCGCGCCTTGCCCTGCGGCACCACGGGGTAGGAGAAGGCGATCACGTAGACGCCTTCGTTGAGCATTTCATCGGCGAACTTTTTGGCCAGCGGCGCCTCATAAAGCATGACGGGCACGATGGGATGCTCGCCCGGCACGAGGTCGAAGCCCAGTTTCGTCATGCCGGCGCGGAAATACTGCGCATTGGCGCGGAGTTTTTCGAGCCGCTGCGGTTCTGACTTGATCAGTTCGATCGCGGCGATCGAGGACGCTACGATTGGCGGCGCCATGGTGTTCGAAAAAAGATAAGGCCGCGAGCGCTGGCGCAGCCAGCCGATAATTTCTTTCCGTCCTGACGTATAACCGCCGGACGCGCCGCCCAAAGCCTTGCCGAATGTGCCGGTGACGATATCGACTTTGTCCTGCACGCCGCAGCACTCGGGCGTGCCCGCGCCGGTTGCGCCGATGAAGCCGACCGCATGGCTGTCGTCGACCATCACCAGCGCGTCGTATTTTTCGGCGAGGGCGCAGATGCCCTGCAGGTTGGCGATGATGCCGTCCATCGAGAAGACGCCGTCGGTGACGATCAGGCGGTAGCGCGTCGAGGCGGCATCTTTCAGCTGCGCCTCAAGGTCGTCCATATTGTTGTTCTTGTAGCGGAAGCGTTTGGCTTTGCAGAGACGGATGCCGTCGATGATGCTGGCATGGTTGAGCTCGTCGCTGATGACGGCGTCTTCTTCGCCCAATAGCGTCTCGAACAGGCCGCCGTTGGCATCGAAGCAGGAGGTGTACAAAATCGTGTCTTCGGTTTTGAGAAAATCGCTGACCGTTTTTTCCAGTTTTTTGTGCAAATCCTGCGTGCCGCAGATGAAGCGCACCGAGGCCATGCCGAGACCGTGATCGTCCAGCGCCTTATGCGCGGCGGCAATCAGCGTCGGGTGGTTGGCGAGGCCAAGGTAGTTGTTGGCGCACAGGTTGATGACTTTTCGGGAGTCATTGGCAGCCTGCACGCGGATTTCCGCATCCTGTGGCGAGACAATGATCCGTTCGGACTTGAAGAGGCCTTGCGTCTCGAGCGCCCCGGCTTCGGCGGCAAGGTGTTTTAAAATAGGCTTTGTCATGGCTTCCGGTGTAGCATATAAATCTAAGAAAGAACACGCGCTTGTATTTTACGGAAGATTTCCATGTATATAGACAATTTTGTTGTTAAAATCCGTGAGAAAGTCAGCGAACTTCAATCGGAATTTGAAAAGCTTGCCGAAGAGCGGCGCAAGAAATTCCACTACAGTCTGAAGCAGGGCAAGATCGTGTTCGAACAGGCGGCCGTGTTGCGTCACCGTTTGACACGGATGAAGCTGTCCAAATTCCTGATCGATTCCAAACTCGGCGCTTTTATTACCGCGCCGGTGATTTACAGTCTGATCATCCCGATCGCGATGCTGGATTTGTTCATGACCATATACCAGCATATCAATTTCCGCGTTTACCGCATTCCGCGTGTGAAGCGTTCCGAGTATGTGGTGATGGACCGGCAATATCTCGCCTACCTCAATATCATCCAGAAGGTAAACTGCATCTACTGCGAATACGCCAACGGTGTTATCGCCTATGCCCGCGAGATCGCCAGCCGTACCGAGCAGTTCTGGTGCCCGATCAAGCACGCCCGCAAGGTGATGGAAACACACAAGCGCTATGGCGATTTCCTTGATTACGGCGACGGCGAGAACTTCGGGTCGAAATACCGCGCCCAGCGCGAGAAGTGCCGTATGCCTGACCCGCCCATGCGCGATGCGGCGAACGACGAGACGATGCCCGCGGTTTAAAATCTGTCTTCTTCGTCTTCGCAAAGGCTTCCGGCATGCTGGTGGTATTTCGCGCCGATATGCTTTTCGCCGCGGGCTTTCGCGAGCAGCATTTGCCTGTGGCGCTCGGCGGCTGCGGCTTTTTTCTCAGGCGTCAGGCTGTCGTGACAATGCGGGCAGGCGACGCCCTCGATATACTTCGTGCTTTTCCTGTCTTCCGCGCTGATCGGCAGCCGGCATGACGGGCAGAGGTCGTATGACCCCGGCTCCAGCCCGTGTTTGACCGTCACGCGGCGGTCGAAGACAAAGCATTCGCCCTGCCACAAACTGTCTTCCTGCGGCACAGTTTCGAGATACTTCAGGATGCCGCCCTTGAGGTGATAAACTTCTTCGAAACCGAGTTTTTTCATGTAGGCCGAGGCCTTCTCGCAGCGGATGCCGCCGGTGCAGAACATGGCGACCTTTTTGTGCTTCTGGTTGTCGAGGTTGCGTTGCACATAGGAAGGAAATTCGCGGAAGCTTTGCGTCGCGGGGTTGACAGCGCCTTTGAACGTGCCGACGGCGACTTCGTAATCGTTGCGCGTGTCAATCAGGATCGTGTCGGGATCGGAGATGATGTCGTTCCATGCGTCCGGATTCACGTAGGTGCCGACGGTTTCGTTCGGGTTCACGTCATCCAGCCCGATGGTGACGATCTCTTTCTTGAGCCGCACCTTCATCCGGTGGAACGGCGCGCCGTTGGCGTGCGACTCCTTGTGGTCGAGGGTTTCCAGCTCGGGATAAGACCGTAAAAAAGAGAGGAGCGCGTCGATGCCCTGCCGCGTGCCAGCGACGGTGCCGTTGATGCCTTCCGGTGCCAGCAGCAGCGTTCCGCAGATGTCGTTTTTCGCGCAGGCGTCCGCAATGTCTGCGCGCAGGGCGTTGAGGCCGGAGAGCGGAGCGAACTTGTACAGCGCCGCGACGACATATCTTTCTCTATGGTGAGCCATATGCGTTTTATATCCCGTACGGCGGGGTAAGATCAATGCTTTTCAGCTTAGGCTTCGTCCTTGCCGACGACATGGAGGTTGTTCCGGACGAGCTCGCGGCGGTAGGTGGCGACATATTGCATGAATTTGTCCGAGGGCAGTGGGCGGCTGTACTGGAAGCCTTGCGCCTCGTCGCAACCCTGGTCCTTGAGGAAAGCGAGATGGAAAGCCGTTTCGACGCCCTCGGCCACGACTTTCACGCCGAGGCTGTGGCCGAGCGTGATGATGGTCTTGACGATGGCGGCGTCTTCTTCGTTGATCAGCGCGTTGCGAATGAAGGATGGGTCGATTTTCAGGCGGTCGGCGTGGAAGGCGCGCAGCGCGGAGAGCGAGGAATAGCCCGTGCCGAAGTCGTCGATGGCGATCCGTACGCCCAGTTCGTGCAACTGGCCGAGCGTATCGATGGACGTCTGGATGTCTTCCATGAATACGCTTTCTGTGATCTCGAGCTCGAGCAGGTGCGCATCGAACCCTGTTTCCTGCAGGATGCGCGAAATGGCGTTCACGAGGTCGCCATGATGGAATTGCACGGAGGTGATGTTCACGGCGACGGAGAGCACGGGGCCGCCGTGCTCCTGCCAGGATTTTGCGGTTTCGCAGGCGTGACGCAGCACCCATTCGCCGAGCGGAATGATCAGCCCGGTCTGCTCGGCGACCTGAACGAACTCTTCCAGCGGGACGAGATGGTTGCCTTCCGGGCTGTTGTCGGGCTGTTGCCAGCGCAACAGCGCTTCGGCGCCGACGATGGCGTCCGTGCCAAGATCGAATTGCGGGTGGAAATAAAGCTGCAACTGGTCGTTTTGCAGGGCTTCGCGCAAGTCGCCGAGCAGGCGGAAGCGCTGGTGCACTGCCATATCGAGATCGTCTGAATAATAGCGCACCGTGTCGTGGCCGTCGTCTTTGGCCCGACTGAGGGCGATGTCGGCGTTTTTCATGAGCGTGCGTGAATCGTGGCCGTCATAGGGGGCGTTGGCCACGCCGACGGAGACGCGGACTTTGAATTCTTCCTGAAGGATGTTGACCGGCGTTTCCAGCGCGTTCAGGAGCTGCTCCAGAGTGGCGGAACCGTCATTGTCCGCATAGTCGAGCAAGGTCATGACGGCGAACGAATCCGCGTTGAGGCGCGCCACGACGGCATCCGGTGGCGCGGCGCCGAGCAGCCGCCTGCCAACGGCCTCCAGAAACCGGTCGCCGATTTCATGGCCCATGGTGTTATTGAGTTCCCTGAAATGGTCTATGTCGATCAGGAACACGCTCAGACGCCTGTCTTCGCCTTTCACCTTGCGCTTGAGGGCTTCCTCAAGGTTGTCCATGAACAGCGTCCTGTTCGGCAGACCGGTGAGGGTATCGTAATAGGCGAGGCGGTGGATGCGTTCTTCCGTCTGGCGCTCCATCTGTTTTATGTTCCAGGCATTTTTGCGGATCAGCCCATTGGCGATGCGCAAGGTGACGCCGATCTCGTCGCGGCCTTCCTTTCCCGCGCCGAGGATGTCGGGTTCCTTGGGGTTTTTCGCCGCGCTGAGGAGGTTTTTGCGCAACGTCAGTATGGGTTCGAGCAGCCACTGCCCGAGGACGAACATGAGAATGCTGGTCACCAGTCCGGTCATGAGGATGAAGATGACGATGGACCTTGCGACATAATTTTTGATGGCCGGCGGAATATTCGAGGAATCTATCGTGGCGACAATGTTGAACGGGCTGTTTATGTCGGAGGGCGTGTAGAGGACTTCATATCTGCTTTTGTCGGCGGTCCAGTAGGTGGACAGACCGTGCTGCGGCGGCAGCGTCGTTTCCTCGCCGTAGGATATGATCTGGTTGCCGTCGAGGCCGTACAAGGTCAGGCCGCGGACGGGACTTGTGGCGATGATGCGGGTGGCGGACTTGTTGCTCAAGGGGATTTCTCCCTGCTGCAACAGGGCGGGCGTGACTTTCGTGAGATGCTGCATGAGGGCGGTACGGGCAACGGCTCTGAGTTGATCGAGCTGCGCCATTTGGAAATTCTGTTTTGAATAATAGAGGGCGACGCCCTGAATGAGGAAGATGACGGCGAAAACAGTCAGGGTGATGCGCCAACTGATGCGGCTGCGCCATACACGCGGCGCGGTGCCGCTCTGCAACTCGGGATCCTCCAATCCCTCTGCTGCCTTGTCGCGAAAAAGAGGTATTCGCCATTCAGACATTTTCTTTTTCACAGCCTGCCCCCGCAGATCCCCGTATGCGGTGTCCTAAAAGCACCACATGATTTTATTGTAACTCTTTTTACTGAATTATTTATTAACAACTGAATAACGTTCAAAACAATGCCCACGATAATTAACGTTTTATTTACCTTATCGGAATAAAAGTCTCTTGTTTCTCAAATGGATATTATGGCTTGCCGGTGAAACTGCGGGCAAATCATGTGGATTTATTGCGGCCGTGATGTTAACCTTTACAAATTGAGTATACGGTTATTTCATCAGGAACGGCAGGCGAGAGTATAAGTAAAGATGGATAGTGACC
This sequence comes from Pseudomonadota bacterium, assembly GCA_021849295.1. Classification (GTDB taxonomy): domain Bacteria; phylum Pseudomonadota; class Alphaproteobacteria; order Micavibrionales; family UBA2020; genus PALSA-926. Next base: position 6,967 of record JAJZTA010000018.1, read on the forward strand.
CGTTTTCCGACCCTTCTACCAGTCGGCTGAGCCCTCCGGGCCCACAGGGCTCGTCTTTCAGAAAAAGAGCTGTTTTAAAAACCCGCACCAAGCTTTTGAGCATCTTCGTCCTGATGTTTCTCGGACTGTTCTATTCTACCATGGTCATTGTCAGGCAGACGCGGGCCAGCAATAAGGCGATCGAAAGCCAAAGCCAGATCATGGCCAATCAGGCTGTCTTGTCCAATGCCATCAGTTGTTTCGGCGCGGTCAAATTCTGGTTCGCCGTTCTCGACAACGGGTTGCGCCAGACGCCCGTCAAACTGCCCGATCAGAGCGCCAAACGCGGTGTGAAGTGCAATCTCACCAGGTTCGGCGATTACCTGAAAAGTTTGCAGTCCTTTTCGCATAAGGGAGGCGATATCGAGAAGAGCTACGATCAGATGCGCGACCTGCCGCGCGTGGCGATGAAGGATTATATCAGCGGAGACGCTGCAAAAGGCAAACAGACGATGGACAAGGCCTATAGCAATATCTCGGTCATCGACGAGGATCTGGCGGAGATCGCATACAATATCAACCAGAATTCGTCGACGCTGTCCGCCCACGCCTTTTCGGAATCGGAGCGCTTTCGCAAGTTTCCGTTTCTGTTTCTTATTTTCGGCGTCGCGGGCATCCTCATGATCAACGCCGTGATCTTTTTCAATATCTTCAAGCCGATGGAGAATATCATCTCGACGATGGTCGATGCCAGCCAGAACCCGCACCACACCGAAAATTACATTATCAAGCACGACGGGGGCGCGGACGAAGTCGGCGAGGTCATCCTTGCCCTGAACAGTCTTTTGCTGCAGGTGCACGAAGGCTTTCGGCGCGCGGAAGACGCAGAACAGCAAAGCACGGCTGCCGCGCGGCAGCTGGACGCCATCTTCAACAGCGTGGCGGACGGGCTGATTACTGTTAACGCGGAAGGCGAGATCGTAGCTTTCAACAAGAGCGCCTGCAGCATTTTCGGCTACGACAGGCAGTCTATCCGCAGCAAGAAGGTCGGCGACTTTTTCCAGCCGAACACGGCAATACAATACATGCAGGATCTTCAGGACTTCATCAACGGCGGGGTCAGCAACTCCGTTGACGCGGGGCCGCAGGAGGTTACGGGCGTGAGATCGGACGGCAGTGAATTCCCCATAGAGCTTGCGGTCACGAGCGTGCAGCGCGAGGACGGGCATCCGGTTTTCGTCAACGTCATCCGCGATATTGCCTATCGCAAGGACCTCGAGCGTCAACTGGTGCAGGCGCAGAAGATGGAGGCGCTCGGCAGCCTCTCCAGCGGCATTGCGCATGAGATCAATACGCCGACGCAATACGTGCGCGATAACCTGAAGTTCCTGAACGAGGCGTTTCAGGCCTACGACGGGTTTTACAAGGACATCACCGACATCAAGGCGGGATTGCCTGCGCCCGCGCAGGAAACCATCGGCAAGATCGAGGAAACGCAGGACATCGGCTTTTTCCACGACGAGGCGCCGCAGGCGCTGGAGCAGTCTCTGGAAGGCGTCGGCCGGATCATTGAAATCGTCGGCGCCATTCGTGGCTTCAGCTATCCTGCGACCGAGGACATCGTTTACGTCGATCTCAACGAGGCGCTCAAGAACACGGTCATCGTTTCGCGTAACCAGTGGAAGCCTTTCACCGATATAAAGATGGATTTCGATCAAAGCCTGCCGCCGGTTCCCTGCATTCCCGGAAAGCTGACACAGGTGATTTTGAATCTGATCGTCAATGCGACGCATGCCATCGAGGAAAAATCGGGCGATACGCCCGATCCGGACAACAATACGATCACCATTTCGACTTCGGCGACCAAAAAGAAAGTGACGATCCGCGTCGCGGATACGGGCAGCGGCATCGCGAAAGAGAACATGAACAAGATTTTCAACCCGTTTTTCACAACCAAGGAAGTGGGCAAAGGCACGGGGCAGGGGCTGTCGATCTCCTACGACATCGTTGTCAAGAAGCATGGCGGCACGCTGTCGGTCGAGTCGGAGCCGGGCAAGGGCACGACGTTCACCATTGAGTTGCCGATGGAAGTCGCGAACGCAAAGCCGATGCAAAAACCCAGAAAATCCACGGCGTGACAGGGTTACCGAGATGAAACCGTCCGTTCTTTTTGTCGACGATAACGAGAATATCCTGCAGGGGTTGCGACGCAACTTGCGCTCCGTTCATCGCGAGTGGGAAATGCGCTTTGCCACGAACGGCGCCGAGGCGCTGAAGCTCATGGACGAGAAGCCCGTCGATGTCGTCGTATCGGACATCCGCATGCCGGTGAAGGACGGCGTCGCGCTTCTGACAGAGGCGCGCCAGAGACACGGCCAAAGCATTCGTCTCGTGTTGTCCGGACAATGCGATGAAAAGGATATTGCGCCGCTGCTGGAGGTCAGTCATCAGTATCTGGCCAAGCCGATGGACACTGACGTCATTATTTCCGCCATCAAGTCCATTCTGGAAGCGCAGAACCGCCTGCAGGACGCGGCCTTGAAAAAATTTATCACTGGGCTTGCATCGCTGCCGTCGCGGCCGTCTTTGTATGCCGATATAACGTCGGAACTGCGCGGTGCGCGGCCGTCCGCGCAGGCGATCGAGCAGTTTTTGTTGCGCGACATCAGTCTTGTCGCCAAAATTTTTCAGGTCTTGAACTCGTCCTATTTCGGCACAAACGGCGACATCAACACCGTTTCCTTCATCTGGGAGGCTTTGGGTCTCGAGCGGATGAAGACGCTGATGCTGGGCGGCCATATCGCCATGCAACCGGACAAAACTTTGGAGAACGATCCGTTTATTGCGGAACTGTGGAACATGAGCCTGATGACGGCGCGTATCGCCCGCCTGATCGCCAAGGCCGAAGATCTGCCGAAAAAAACTTGCGATAAACTCTGGGTGGCGGGGCTGTTGCATGCCGTCGGCGCGGTAGCTCTATATGAATACCGGCGCGAGACGTCGGGAACAGTCGACAGCGCGGACTTGCTCGATGCCGCGCGGCCAGCGGATTCGTATGTAGATGTCGGCACCTTTCTGGCCGTACTGTGGGGATTGCCCCATGATATACAGCATGTGATCCGTTGGCACGCCGCGCCGGAAAAGGCGGATGACGACGGCGACAAAAACGTTCTGGCGATCGTCCACGTCGCCCGCGCGTTTGCCATCGCAAGGGAAGACCATTCCAAGGCGGAAGAGGACTATCTCCACATGGAATTTCTGGAAGCCACAGGCGCCTCGGAGAAACTCGCCCGGTGGAAGACCGTTGCGGACACGCTATAACCTGCTTTTATGAAGACTCAGAACTTCCAGCCTTTGAGGGTGGGCTGGGATCTGATTTCGTTTTTATCGAGGTCGTGCCACTGTTGCAGCTTGTCGGCAAGGCCGCGGCTTTCGAGATAGGGCATATTCAGGAACGATTTTTGCATTTCGAGATCGTCCGCTTGCACCAGCGCCTGCGTCACGTGTAGCAGCGCCGTCAGATTGGCGCCGCTTCCCTGTTCCGGCGCTTTGTCCGGCGTTTGGGCATAGCTCACGGCGGTGCAGGCGGCTTCGGGGAAGCCCCATAGCCCGAGGAAATAGGCGCCGATGACTTCGTGGGATCCGCCAAAGGTTTTCTTTTCCAGCTGCGCCTGCTGCGCGGGAGATTTGAATTCCGGTGTCAGTTTGGCGTAGGTTTCCGGTAGGCTGTAGGCGAGGATGATCGTGCCCACGTTGCCCAGCATGCCTGTCGTATAAGCGATGTTTTTGATTTGGTCGGGCAGGTTCTCGGCTTCCGCCAGCGCCTCGAGTAGCAGGGCCGCATGCAGGCTCTGCTTGTATATCTTCGACAGGAATTCGTAATTCGGATGATCGGACTCTATCGTGTGGAAGTGGGTGTCTTCGTCGAAAAGATAGTTGATCGTGCCGGGGCCCATACTCTGCGCGGCCTTGAAGGGATGGACGCCGGCCTTATTGACGCCGAAATACGTCGAGTTCAGGCTTTGCAGCATTTTCGCCGTCAGGCCCGGGTCCTGCGCGATGTAAGTTCCCATTTTATCAAGATCAGCGCTGGAACCTTCGCGCTCTTTTTTGAAGGCTTCGTAGATATGCGGCGCGCAGGGCAGCTTTGAAATGCCGGCAATAAGCTTGATGAGCTTTTCGTCCGATACCTTTTCACGCAGCATAAGCAGGCGGTTGACGGTGCTTTTCAGCTTTTCAATGTCGAAGGGTTTCGAGAAGAACTGGTGGCTGGTGCGGAGCAGAATGGATATATCGTCGCTGCGCGAACCGCCGCCGGAAAGCACGAGGCGCGTTGTTTGCGGATAAAGGTTTTGCACCTCCCTCAGCAATTCGGTTCCGCGCATGCCTGGCATGTTCGTGTCGGAGACGATAATGTCTATGGGGGTGGTTTCCATGAGCCGCAGGGTCTCTTTGCCGCCGATGGAATAGTGGATGTCCCATTCGCTTTCGAGGCTGCGCAGAGAGCGGCGGAAGCCCTGGAGGATATTGTTTTGGTCGTCCACGAAGACGATGGAAGGTTTTGCGTTCACTTTTTAGACCTTTTCTTTGGCTTGCCCCTAGAATCAATATTATATGCCTTATACGGCCCGTTTCCAAATCCTGCGGTGCGGGCGCTTGCGAGAATCGTTTCGCGCACGGACGCGAACGGTTTTCTATACTTTCATAAGAAACATCTGTGTGTCCAATTAAATGATTATATATCAACACGTTGTAAAAAATATGCAGTTTTCACATATTTTTAAAAAAAATCATTTAAAATGCAATATAGTCAACACGCATCGTTCAGTGCAGGGGGAAGGCAAACATTCTTGGGGGGTACTAGTCAACAGGACGCAGAGGTTTTAAGCCCCGCGATTCACGGGAGGGACACGTTTGCGCATATATGGGCGGGGTGGGCAGGCTGGCGCGTGGTTCTGATGGTGTTCGTCACCGTTTTCCTGATACAGGGTCTTCTCGCTTATAACATGTTGCAAGCATATGCGGCGGAACAACTGGCGGGTTTGCGCGCCGTCGCACACGCCGCGATTTTGCCGGTCGTCAACGATATTGGCGTAGAGACCCCCGCCGCAGTCGAACGGGACGTCTCCAAGCTGCTGCACCACACGACGATCAGGGGCTTTGCCGTCTACGGCATGATAGACGCGAAGCCGGTCTATCGTCATGGCTTGCTGCCCGCCCTGCGTCCTGTAAAAAACAGGGTTTATCACAAGTCTGCCTATGTTGAAAACGGATCCTTTTATGATGTGATATATACGCCGAGCGAGATCGGCCAGCCCTATAACGCCGCCGTCAGGCTGGATGCCTCCGACGTCGTCCGGAACGTCACGGCCTATGGACAGCGCGCGCTGGAGGTTATTCTTTTCCTGTCCGTACTCCTGACGGTCATCCTGATCATCGCGATGAACCAGTTGCTGCTTGCGCCTCTGTTGAAAAGAAACGACAGACTGCTCGAAAAAATGCACCTACAGGCCGAGGACAAAATCTACCGGCTCGCTTATTTCGACGGCCTGACAGGTCTGCCGAACCGGACGTATTTTCTGGAGAACCTCGACAAGAGCATCGAGCAGAAAGCCTACGGCGAGGATGGCATTATCGCCGTTCTGTCCGTGGACATCGACCATTTCAAGGATATTAACGATTCTCTGGGGCACGAAGTCGGCGACAGGCTTCTCGAAGTGGTCGGTGCGCGGCTGGTGAAAGCCTTGCCGGCAGAGGCGGTCGTCGCCCGTCTCAGTGCCGACGAGTTCGCCATGATGATGCCCATGGCGCCCGAGGCCGACATTTCCGTTTTGGCCGATCGGGTTTTCGCAACGATGCAGGATCCGGTCGAGATCATGCAGGAAAGCTTCCTGACGCGGGTGTCGGTGGGCGTTTCCCGCTATCCGCAAGACGGCGACACGGCGCGCGAGATATTGAAAAATGCCGACATCGCGCTCAACCGAGCAAAAAACGAAGGACGCGGCACCGCGCGAGAGTATTCGCAGGATTTCAGCGATATCGTCAAAGAACGCGCGCAGATGGTGCGCGATTTGCGCAAGGCGCTCGACGAGAAGCAGTTACAGCTCTTTTACCACCCGCAATTCGACATCAGAACGGGAGAGATCGTTGGTGCCGAGGCGTTGCTGCGCTGGATCAGGCCGGCTAGCGGTCCGGATGGTGGCAGCCAGTTCATTTCCCCTGCAGAGTTCATTCCGGCCGCGGAACAGTCGGGCCTGATCGTTCCGATCGGCGAGTGGGTGTTGCATCATGCCTGCGCGCGGGCGAAAGCATGGCGGGACGCTGGAGTGCCGCCGCTACGCATGGCAGTCAATATTTCCGGCGTCCAGTTTCACCGCGTGGATATCGTGCGCCTTGTGGAGGATGTGTTGGGCAAGACGAAGCTTCCGCCCGAATGGCTGGAGCTGGAACTGACGGAAAGCATCTTTATCGAAGACGCGCAGTCCGCCATTGACATCATGGACCAGTTGCACCAGCTGGGCGTTCAGCTGGCGGTGGATGATTTCGGCACCGGCTATTCCTCTTTGAGCTATCTGCGCCAGTTCCCGATTGACCGCCTGAAAATCGACCAGTCCTTCGTCCGCGCTTCGCTCATGAACCTGAACGACCGCATGATCATCCGCGCCATCGTCAACCTCGGCCACAGCCTGAACCTCAAGATCATCGCCGAGGGCGTCGAAATGAAAGACCACGAGGACCTGCTGAAGGAAGAAGGGTGCGACGAAGTGCAGGGCTTCAAATACTCCAAGCCGCTGCCGGAGGACAAATTCCTCGAATTCGTGGAAACCTACAACGAAAACCTCGCCAACAGCAAGAAGGTGTGGATGGTGGAGTGACGTGTAACCTTAACATGGGAGCATGTCATGGCCAAGTAGCAACGGCATTCTTTAAATTTTCTCTAAAATAGCACCAGTTTGCGGCTTTCTTATATTGCATGTTTTGTTTAAGCTTTGTGATAGTATTGTCAATATCAGAAATGTACGTCTGACCCTGTTGTTGCGCATTATTGCCGAGGGCAATCATCATCTCAGTAAAATATTCAAGACAATTTTTGTCGTCAATATCTGGGTAAATCCGGTTGCTATTAGTAATGTTATTAGCAACCGCAATACGCGGGTATTGCGCTACCTTGCTTTCCAACTCGTAAGCATCGATCATCGCTTTTCCCATAACGACACGGCCATTGTGATAAAGATCGCCACGGCTAAGCCCTCCACGGGCGAGAAGCCCGAGATCAAGTCCCATTATTGTAAAGTGTGCGGCGATTTTCTGCATATGCTGCAAAACCATATCTTCCCACGCATTTTGGTCCATACCTTCGGGAAGATTGTTAGGCTTGTAGGGGTAGCTTGCGACAATGTGGTCAGAGAAAGTCGTTATATTAGAACTAATCGTAACATTTGTACTGTTGCCGTTCGTCCGGCTATTAATCCCGAATTGAGATTGATTGTTCGCCAAGCCGTTCAGTTGCTGGATTAACGAACTTATCTGTTGAGATTTCCAATTCGCCACAGCGTTCTTGAAGCCAAGAAAGTCCATGAACAGGACTATATGTTCTTCCATTGTAAAATTTGCAGAGCTATCAGATGTATTCATGAGAATGTACAGATAAAAAGCTATAAAGGCTTGCAGTTCATATGCTAGCAAGACTTTGTAAAAAGTCAAACGGGACAGAGTAAATCACAAAACTTACCATGCCGCACTTGTTGCGGCATCCATATAGACGCCGGAACGGGTCCGGCGTGGCAAGCTGAATTTATCACTCCCCATACGGCACCCAGATATTCTTGATCTCTGTCGCGTGGCGGAGGAATTCCTCGCCTTCACACTGGTCGCGGTCGAGCCAGTTGCGCTGTTTGCCGTTGTTGACCCAGGTGCGCTTGAGGTTGCCGACAGAGGATTTTTCCACCAGTTCGCTGCCCGTTGCGTCCGAGCCGAAATACCAGATGCCATCCACTTCGTCGTGCTCGGCGAGGGTTTTGGTCAGGCTCGCGCGGTCGCCGGTCACGATGTTGACCACGCCCGCGGGCACGTCCGAGGTGTCGAACACCTGATAGAAGTCGGTCGCGGAAAGCGGATATTTTTCCGACGGAATGATGACCGAGCGGTTGCCCATTGCCATCGCGGGGGCGAACAGTGAAACGAAGCCGAGCAGCGGCGCTTCATCGGGGCAGACGAGGCCAAGGATGCCGACGCTCTCCTTCATCGCCACGGCGACAAGGCGCGCTGGCGGGGTGTGCACGTCGCCGTCGTATTTGTCGGCGAAGGCGGCGTAGGTGAAGAGCCTGCGGATGCTCTCGTCCACTTCTTTGCCTGCAGAGGCGGGCGTCGCGCCGGTCATTTCGATCAGGCGCTTCTTGAACTCGTCCCTGCGGGCGGAGAGATTTTCCGCGATGTAATAGAGGATCTGCGCGCGCAGGTGATGCGCGGACTTGCTCCACCCTTCGGCCTTCTTCGCGGCTTCGACGGCGTTGCGGATGTCTTTGCGGTTGCCTTCGCCGATCTGGCCGATCAGCTTGCCGTTTTTGCCGGTGACCGAGAAGCTGTAGTTGCCGTCCGGACGCGCTTGTTTGCCGCCGATGTAGAGCTTGGCGGTGCGGTCGATGACTTCCAGCAGGCCTTCTATTGCTGCGGGAACATGTTTCGCCGCGCTCTGTTTGCTCTTGCTTTCTTTATAGGCGGGCAGGGATTTAATAAATTTCGGCTTGAGATAGGCGTACATGCCTTCGCGTCCGCCCTCGCGGCCGAAGCCGGATTCGCGGTAGCCGCCGAAGCCGCAGGCGGCGTCGAACATATTGGTGGAGTTGATCCACACCACGCCCGCCTTGAGCTTCGGGGCGATGTCGAGCGCGAGGTTGACGTTCTCGCTCCAGATGCTGGCGGCGAGGCCGTAGCGCGTGTTGTTGGCGAGCAGTACTGCTTCTTCAGGCGTGCGGAAAGTGAGGACAGAGACCACGGGGCCGAAGATTTCTTCCTGCGCCACGGTCGCGGCGGGTTGGACGTTGGTCAGCATGGTGGGCGGATAGAAGCAGCCGTCCTTTGGACAGGAATCTTTGCCCGGCTGGACGAGCGTCGCGCCTTCCCTGACGCCGAGCTTCACGAGGCCGTCGATCTTCTGCCATTGTTCTTCGCTGACGATCGCGCCCATGTCGATGGCTTTGTCGAGCGGCCGGCCGACGCGCATGTGCTTCATGCGCTCTTTCAGCTTGGCGATCATTTTTTCGGCGATGCCTTCCTGCAAGAGCAGGCGCGAGCCCGCGCAGCAGACTTCGCCTTGGTTCAGCCAGATGCCGTCCACCACGCCTTCGACGGCAGAGTCGAGATCGGCGTTCTCAAACACGATGGTCGGCGATTTGCCGCCGAGTTCGAGCGTCAGCGCTTTGCCTGAGCCCGCCGTGGCGGTGCGGATGATGCGGCCGACTTCGGTCGAGCCGGTGAAGGCGATTTTGTCGATGTCCGGGTGTTTGACGATTTCCGCGCCGGTCGTGCCGTCGCCCTGCACGATATTGACGACGCCGTGCGGCAGTCCCGCTTCCTGGCAGAGCTCGGCGAAAAGGACGGCGGAGAGCGGCGTGAATTCGGCGGGCTTGAGGACGACGGTGTTGCCGGCGGCCAGCGCGGGCGCAATTTTCCACGCCATCATCAGGAACGGGAAGTTCCACGGAATGACCTGCCCGACGACGCCGTGGGCTTCATAGCCTGCGAATTCCTTGTCCAGCAGTTGTGCCCAGCCCGCATGGTGGTAGAAGTGGCGGGCGGCGAGGTTGACGTCGAGGTCGCGCGTTTCGCGGATCGGCTTGCCGTTGTCCATGCTTTCGACCACCGCGAGCAGGCGCGAATTTTTCTGGATTAAACGGGCGAGGGCGTAAAGATATTTGGCACGCTCGAAGCCGTCCAGTGCCTGCCACTTCCTTTGCGCGGTGCGGGCGGCCTTGACGGCGCTGTCGACGTCGGCCTTCGTGCCGGCGAGGATTTTCGCCAGTGTTTCTCCCGTAGCGGGGTTCTTGGTCGCGAACCATTTGCCTTTTGCGGGAACGACCCATTTGCCGTTGATGAAATGGCCGAACTTGTTGTTGTGTTGCGCGAGCCACTCCTTGGCCGTCGCGTCGCTCTCCGGCGCGGGGCCGTATTCCATGGTTTCAAAAATTTCTGCGACTTTGGTTTGTGCGGTCATTATATTGCCTTTCTTATGTGATCATAACTGGCGCTAAAACATACGGGAACTTTAAACTGGACGCGGCTTACTTTTTCATTTTGTAGTTGGGTCTCTCCAGTGGCAGAACCTCCTAGTTCTCCTTTGACCTTATTGCCCAAAACTTCAATTTGGACACCTACGCTTCCCTTTCCGCCTTTTTCGGTATGGATAATTTCGTTAGCTGTGACAGCTATATCGAATTCAACGTAACTTTTTTCCCATGCAGGTTCGCCATTTAAGTGGGCTGGGGCAATAGCTACTCGGTCACCGACAGGTTTCCTGGCTTCATCTATGCCTTCGGCGATTTCCACGAGCGTCTCTTTTACGAAGTCTTTAAGTTTCATGGTTGTATCTCTCCGTTCGCCATGCCGGACTTGTTCCGGCATCCATGTGGACACCGCAACACGTGCGGTGTGGCGATTGTTTTATTGGCAAATACTCTCATACAAATCTTTCCAATCGGGGTTCATTTCGTTGATGATATTGAGTTTCCACTGTCTCGGCCATTTTTTCAGTTTCTTTTCACGTTTCAGAGCTTCTTCAAAATCATTCAATACTTCGTAATAGACCAATGTCTTTAGACCGTATTTTTTCGTGAAACCCTCGACAGCTTCATTTTTATGTTCCCAGATTCTTTTATTCAATCCTCTTGTTGTTCCGATATACAAAGTGCCGTTTTTCTTGTTGGTTAGAATGTAAACGCAGAATTGTTTCTCCATTCTTCTCTCTCCTCGCCATGCCGCACACGTTGCGGCATCCATGTGGACGCCGGAATAAATCCGGCGTGGCGTTTTTTATCTTACCCCACCGGATGACGGTTGTTCGCCGAATAGCGGCCGGTGACGAAATGCTCGAGCTGGCGTTCGATGTCGGCCAGCAGGCTCGACGCGCCGACGCGGAAGAGGTCGGGCTGGAGCCAGTCGTTGCCGAGCTCTTCTTTCATCAGGAACTGGTAGCTCATGACATCCTTGGCGGTCGAGATGCCGCCCGCGGGCTTGTAGCCGACCTTGTAGCCGGTTTGCGCGAGGTATTCGCGGATCATGCGCACCATGACCATGGAAACATTGAGGTTGGCGTTGACGCTTTCCTTGCCGGTCGAGGTTTTGATGAAGTCCGAGCCCGCCATCATCGCGACCATGCTGGCTTTGGCGACGTTGCGCATGGTGGCGAGTTCGCCGGTGGCCAGAATGGATTTCAGATGCGCGTCGCCGCAGGCTTCGCGGAAGGCTTTCACTTCATCATACAGCGCCTGCCAGTTGCCGGTCAGCACATGGCCGCGGGTGATGACGATGTCGATTTCCTTCGCTCCCGCCGCGACGGAGGAGCGGATTTCGGCAAGGCGTTGCTTGAAAGGCGACAACCCGTGCGGAAAACCGGCCGCGACGGCGGCGACAGGGATATTTGTGCCTTCCAGCGCTTTCACGGCGGTCGGCACCATTTCATGGTAAACGCAGACCGCGCCGGTGGTGAGGTTGAGGTCTTGGATGCCGAGGGCTTCGACCAGATCGTGCCGCAGGGGCGTGCGCGCCTTGGCGCAGAGGCGTTTCACGCGGCCGGGGGTGTCGTCGCCGCTCAAAGTCGTGAGGTCGATGCAGGAGAGGGCTTTGAGGAGCCATGCGGCCTGCCAGTCCTTCTTGACCGTGCGGCGGCCGAGGAGCGAGGAGGTGCGGCGCTCGACGGCGCTGAGGTTGACCTGCAGGTTGTCGATCCAGTCGAGGTTCAGTTCCGTGCCGGTGTTGCGCGCGTGATCATGCTTGTTCGCGGCCACCGGCAACTTCACGGGCAGATTGCTGACGGAGTGCTGGATGGTCATTTGCGGTTTGTTTCTTGCCATGCGGATGCCTCGCTTTCATCAAAAAGCACTTTAAGTAAAAATAAAACTCAAAATACATTGAAAAATGCCTGTTTGCAATGTATATACCGCTTATATAGAAAAGTGACAGAGAGGATTTGGAGGCGAGGCCTCGTACATTATGGAATTTAAAGAGACTGTGGCATTCACGGATCTGGGCTTAAGCGAGCCGGTCCTTAAAGCAATTAAAGACGTCGGATACGAACATCCAACCCCCATTCAGGCGCAGGCCATCCCCATCGTATTGATGTGCAGGGACGTTTTGGGTCTCGCGCAGACGGGCACGGGCAAGACGGCGGCCTTCACCATGCCCATGATCGATATTCTGGCGGGCGGTCGCGCCAAGGCGCGTATGCCGCGTTCTCTCATCCTGTCGCCGACGCGCGAACTGGCGGCGCAGATCGCTGAAAACTTCGACCAATACGGCAAATACCACCCGCTGACCCATGCGCTGATCGTCGGCGGCACCTCGATGGACGAGCAGATCAAACGTCTCGACCGTGGCGTGGACGTTCTGATCGCGACGCCGGGCAGGCTTCTGGATTTATTCAGTCGTGGCAAGATCTTGCTAGCAGATATTAAGATTTTGGTTATAGACGAGGCCGACCGCATGCTGGATATGGGATTCATCCCCGATCTGGAGAAAATCGCCTCTCTGTTGCCGCCGATACGGCAAACCCTGTTCTTCTCTGCCACCATGCCTCCGGAAATTAAGAAGCTGGCTGATAAATTTCTTGTAAACCCGAAAACAGTCAGCGTTTCTCCGCCGTCCTCGACAGCTGCCAGTGTGGAGCATTTCCTCGTCAACGTCTCGCACGCGCAAAACAAATCGGCTGAATTTTACAGGATTTTCCGGCAGGAAGACGTCAAGAACGCCTTCGTTTTCTGTAATCGCAAGCGCGACATCAATGACGTTTGCAAGTTCATGCGCTCCAAGGGCATCAAGGCCGACAAGCTGCACGGCGATATGGAACAATCGGAGCGCACGGTCGCGCTCAACGCATTCAAGAACGATCAGGTGCAAGTGCTTGTGTGCAGCGATGTCGCGGCGCGAGGGCTGGACGTGCAGGGCATGAGCCATGTGTTCAACTGGGACGTTCCGTTCCATGCCGAAGATTATGTCCACCGCATCGGCCGTACGGGCCGCGCCGGCGCCACTGGCCGCGCTTTTACCTTCTCGACGCCCAATGATTTCAAAGCTGTGGCGCAGATTCAGAAACTGATAGGTAAGAAGATCAACGTTTTCGGCGGTGGCGAAAACGTGGCGACGGAAGTACCCGCCGACGCCGGAACAGGCGAGGCAGAAAAAACAGAAGAGCGCTCTGCGCGCAAGAACCGCCGCGGAGGCCGGCGCAACAGGCGCGGCGGAAAACCTGAACACTCTGCCGCAAAAACGCCTTCTGAAAAGCCCCGTAACCACGAAGTTCGTCAGCATGGTCATGCCGATGAAAATAACGGTACGTTCGGAACCGATGTGCCGGCCTTCCTGAAAAAAGGCTAAACGGTTGACATCTTACTGATTTTTCAGGACTATTGGGCGTGCACAACAAACAGGCCGCCTGCTAATGCTTTTTTCCCGTCGACGCTTTTACAAACCGCGCTTTTACACAGTTTGCGGCGCCGTCATGACGGTGGCTTTTCTGCTGGCGAAGACATCCGCCGGACATACCGCCGATGCGGTCAATACTTTCAAAAAGGCGAACTTCAGGAAGATGCCCGTGCGTTTTATGGCGGACAGCCTCACGCACAACGACGTCAATCAAACCGTCACGGCGATCGGCAACGTGCAGCTGGAACAGGGAAGGCAGATCCTGCGCGCCGACAAAATGGTCTATTACCTCGCGGAGGACAAGGTCACGGCGATCGGCAACGTTTCCCTGCTCGATGCGAAAGGTAACGTGCATTTCATGCAGTATGTCGAACTGCACGACCATATGAAGGAAGGCTTCATACAAGGCCTGCTTTCTCTGCTGGCAGACGGGTCGCGCTTCACGGCGGCGACGGCGAAGCGCGAGGACGGCGGTACGAAAATCGTCATGACCGACGCGACCTACACCGCCTGCCACGTGTGCGAGAACAATCCGCACCCCCTCTGGCAGATCAAGGCGTCGCAAATCACCGACAACACCAAAACCAAGATGGTGTATTACAAAAACGCCCGTCTGGAGCTGGAAGGCGTGCCGGTTTTCTGGTCGCCGATCTTCTCGCACCCCGATCCGACGGAAAAGCAGAAAAGCGGCTTCCTGCGCCCGCAATACGGCTGGTCTAACGATGTCGGGACGCACATGCAGATGGGCTATTACTACGCCATAGGTCCGGACAAGGACGCGACATTCCAGATCGAGCCGACGTCGCTGGCGGGGACGGTTTTCAAGGGGCAGTACCGCGAGCGCTTCACGCACGGCGAGCTCAGTATCGACGCGAACACGGTCAACTCGAACCGCAGCGACGTGGACGGAACGATCGTGCCCAACCGCCAGCGCGCCAGCATCTTTGCCAAAGGCAGGTTTGACCTGAACGACAAGTGGCGGACGGGCTTCGACCTGCAGCGCGCCTCCGACCAGCAGTATCTCAATTTCTACGATCTCTACAACGGCAATTACCATTCCCTGGAAGGCTTCAAGGACAGCGGCGTGCTGACCAGCGATGTTTATGCGGAGCGGTTCTCGGGGCGCGATTACGCGCTGATCGGCGCCATGGCTTTTCAGGATATGCGTCTGAACACGGCGACGCCCCAGCCGGACATTCTGCCGATGGTGGAAGACAATATGCTGGGCGAGCCGAACGCGCTGTGGGGCGGCAGATGGTCTTTGGACGCCGAGGCTTTGGGTTTGCGGCAGAACGCCAACCTGCAAAACGAGCAGATGGGCTCCGTCGACCTCGGCTGGAAGCGGCACGGCACGTCCGCACTCGGATTTTCAAACACGGTTTCTCTCGATGGGCGCGCGGACGTCTATACAGTGCAAAATCTTTCCACCGCCTTGCCGGGGCAGGATCATAATCCAAACACTGTGCGCGGCATGGCGACGGCGAGTTTTACCACCAGCTATCCGCTCGTCCGGGAGATGGAGCATGCGCAGGCCGTCATCGCGCCCATCGTCGGCATCAACCTCAGTCCCGAGCTTCCGTCCAGCACTTACAGCACAATCCCGAACATCAACAGCGTGGACGTCCAGCTTGACGCGGATAATCTGTTCCAGACGAACAGGTATCCCGGCTTCGACCGCGAGGAAGACGGCGGTCGCGTGAACTACGGCCTGCGCGGCGGCGTTTACGGCGACGATGGAAAATACGGCAAGGCTTTTCTGGGAGAGAGTTATCGCCTCTACGGCAATCCGCAATACCCTTACGGCTCCGGTCTTGCGAACCGGCGTTCGGACGTCGTCGGGCAAATCCAGCTTGGGCTGTCGCAATATCTATACGCCGATTACCGCGTTCTGCTGGACGGCTCGTCCTTTGCCGCGCGGCGGCACGAGGTTCAGGCCAGCGGCGGGGATAAGGACTTCAGGCTGAACCTGCGCTATTTCTTCCTCAAGCCCGTTGCCGGCCTCGCGCCGGCCAATGCGCAGCCCGGCATCGGCGCCGATTTCACGGACACGCGCCAGCAGATAGAAATGGACGGGACCTATCACATCACGAAGACGTGGAGGTTCCACAGCGCAGGGCTTTACGACATGGGTAACCAGCCGGGGCTGCGCAGCGCTTCGGCGGGGATCGATTATACCAATGAATGCTTCACTTTCGGCATCGAGGGGTCGCGCTATATCGCTACGGTCGCGTCCGGCGTCAACGAAAGCAGGGTCATGCTGGAGATCGGCTTCAAAGGCCTTGGCGAGTTTTCACCGGGCATCGGTTTGCAAAAGACCAGCACCCCGACAGTGCCTTAAAATGCGTCCTGTCAGGCAGCGCACCCTTGTCCTCGGAAAACAGATGGCTTATTCTGGGGCATGAATTTTATTTTACAGGATCCGGGCGGGCGGTATCAGAGACGGGCGGCGGCGGCGCGGCGGCGCTTTTTTCTCCTTGTCGCAGTCATCGGGTTTGCCTGTTTTCTCTCCTACCGGACGGGCGCGAACAACGTGCGCAGCAGCGAGGCGGCCTATAAGGAGCAGGCAGGCAAGCTGCAGGCGGACAAGGACACGCTCGAGCAGCAAATCACCTCCCTGCGCTCCGATATGCAGTCCGCGCAGGTACGCTATCAGCAGCTTTCGGCGCAGTATAAAAAAGATGTTCCCTCCGGTTCGTTCAAGCAACTGACGGATGCCGTCAAACAGCAGCTTGACGACGGCATCAAGCCGGCGCGGCTGCTGTACGTCATCCAGTCCGTCCACCCGCCGCGCGGCTGCACGGATCCGGTGACGCGGCGTTTCGTCATGAAGACGCCTGTCTACAAAGGGCCGCACGGCAGCGTCAGCTTCGGTCATGGCGCCGTCATCGTCACAGGTTCGGGTGCGCCCTCGGTCAGCCTGAGCGGGCGCGAGGAGGCGTGGTACGATCCGGGCAAGCCTGTGACCATCACTTTCAGGACGTCATACGGCAAGCAGGCCGTGCGCCAAGGCCTGTTGCCGATCGAATATTCCGTGGTCGTCGGCAAGAAGGAATACCGCTTCACGGTTGCGGCGGGCGAGCGTTCGTTCATCCGCGTGACGTCGGATTCCTGCGACGCGCCTTGATTTTAGAAACATGGGTTTCCAATGACCTCCTGCAATCGCCGCCTGTCCTTCCTTGACCGTTACCTGACACTCTGGATTTTTCTGGCCATGGCGGCGGGGGTGGCTGTCGGCTCTGTTTTCAAGGGCGCGCCGGCCTTTTTGGACAAGCTCTCGGTTGGCACGACAAATATTCCGATCGCCATCGGGCTGATCCTGATGATGTATCCGCCGTTGGCGCGAGTGAAATATGAGGAACTGCCGCTTGTTTTCAAGGACTGGAAAATCCTTCTTTTGTCTCTGGTGCAAAACTGGATTATCGGCCCGTTTTTGATGTTCGGGCTCTCCGTTCTGTTTTTGCGGGGGTATCCCGAATATATGACGGGGCTTATTTTAATCGGTCTTGCCCGTTGCATCGCCATGGTCATTGTCTGGAACCAGCTTGCCGAGGGGGACAACCAGTATGTCGCGGCGCTTGTGGCTTTCAACAGCATATTCCAGCTTTTGTTTTACAGCGTTTATGCGTGGTTCTTCCTGAGCGTATTACCGCCTTTGTTCGGCATGCAGGGACAAATTGTGCATGCCGGTTTCCGCACGATTGCCGAGAGCGTTTTTATTTATCTGGGTATCCCGTTTTTAGCGGGCTATTTGAGCCGCAAAATTTTGATCAGGCAAAGAGGCCGCGCATGGTATGAAGGGCATTTTCTCCCCAAAATCGGCCCGATGACTTTAATCGCCTTGCTGGTGACCATCGTCGCCATGTTCAGCCTGAAAGGCGGCATGGTTGTGCAATTGCCGTTCGATGTCCTCCGCATTGCCGTGCCGCTCTCCATCTACTTCGTGATCATGTTTTTTGTCAGTTTCCTGATGGGGAAGGCGATCGGAGCTGACTACGGGAAGACGACGGCAGCCTCGTTCACCGCCGCCAGCAACAACTTCGAGCTCGCGATTGCCGTGGCCATTGCGGCGTTCGGTCTGGCATCGCCGGTGGCCTTTGCCGCCGTTATAGGTCCGTTGGTGGAAGTGCCTGTCCTGATTGCCATGGTGAACGTGGCTTTTTGGTTCAGGAGAAAGTTTTTTCAGCAGGGCTGATGCCGGTCCCGGTTTAAGGTTTTCGTTCCGTAGATTTCCACCGCGCGGTCATCGAAGGCGTTGATCATCTTCATCAGCGCTTTCTGGAAGAACTGGTCGACGAGGCTTTCGAGCAGTTTTGCCTTGAGCGAGAAATCGACATAAAAATCCACCTGACACCGGCCGGCTTGCAGGTCTTTGAAGATCCATGTGTTATGCAGATGGCGCATCGGGCCTTTGAGATATTCGACCTCGATCTCTTTCGGGTTCGTGAAATGCACGCGCGAGGAAAAACTTTCGCGGAACATCTTGTAGCCGATCAGCACGTCGGCCTCGAGGTTGTTTTTGCTCTGGCTGTTGATGCGCGCGCCGATGCACCATGGCAGGAACTCGGGGTATTTGCCGATATCCATGACGAGATCGAACATCTGCTGGGAGGTGTAAGGCAGGATGCGGGTTTCGGAATGGCTCGGCATATTTATAGCTCCCGCCATGCCGGACTTGTTCCGGCATCCATATGGACACCGCAACAAGTGCGGTGTGGCGTTATTTTTACAAACATTATCCCGCCTTTATCAGAGCTTCCCGCGCCTGTTTCATCTTTTCGAAATCAGCGTCGGCGTGATAGGAGGAGCGCGTCAGCGGCGAGGCCGAGACCATCAAAAAGCCCTTGGCGCGGGCGATGGTTTCGTAGGATTTGAACTCATCCGGCGTGACGAAACGGGCGACGGGCGCGTGCTTTGGCGTCGGCTGCAAATACTGGCCGATGGTGAGAAAATCGACGTTGGCGGCGCGCAGGTCGTCCATGACTTGCATAATTTCAATTTTATCTTCTCCCAATCCCACCATCAGGCCGGATTTGGTGAAGATCGTCGGGTCGATCTTTTTTACGCGGTTGAGCAATTCCAGCGAGGTGAAATAGCGCGCGCCCGGGCGGATGGTCGGATAAAGCTTCGGCACGGTTTCGAGATTGTGGTTGAACACGTCCGGACGTGCTTTTGCGACCTTTTCCACTGCGTCGCCTTTGTCTTTGAAGTCGGGCGTGAGGATTTCGATGGTCGTGCCGGGCGAGAGGCGGCGGATTTCGGAGATGACCTTGATGAACTGTTCCGCGCCGCCGTCTTCAAGGTCGTCGCGGTCGACCGAGGTGATGACGACATGCTTCAGGCCGAGCTTCTGCACGGCGATCGCCACACGGGCGGGTTCCATCGGGTCGAGCGCGTCGGGCTGGCCGGTCGCGACGTTGCAGAATGAGCAGGCGCGCGTGCAGGTTTCGCCCAAAATCATGAAGGTCGCGTGTTTGACCTTCCAGCATTCGCCGATGTTGGGGCAGGCGGCTTCCTCGCAGACGGTGGCGAGGTTGAGGTTGCGCATCAATTTGCGCGTATCGTGATATCCCGGCGAGGTCGGTGCCTTGACGCGGATCCATTCCGGCTTGCGCGCGATGGGGCTGTCGGGGCGGCGTTGCTTCTCCGGATGGCGCTGTTCGCGCGTCTTTTTTGGTGCGTCTTGTTCCATGCCTCTAGTTTAATACGCCACTTGTGTAAATCCGCAACTATTTCATAAATTTTCCCTGCGGCGCGTTGACCTGTATTATGAAAAAATAGAGTGATGTCCGGTTTCAATGTCCATGTATTTCCTTTAAAATCCTCATGAATCAACATTGAAAGGGATTCAGCCGATGGCACAGCTCGCATCAAACTTTTCCGCGCAGGCGCCGGAATTTAAAGACAACCACAAGGCCATCGAGACGGTCGTGGAGGACTTTAAAGAAAAGCTCCACACCATCCAGCAGGGCGGGAGCGAGAACGCGCGGGCGAAGCACCTGGCGCGGGGCAAGATGCTGCCGCGCGACCGCGTGAAGAATTTGATCGATCCCGGCTCGCCGTTTCTGGAACTTTCCGCCTTCGCGGCCTATGGCGTTTATGACGATGACGTTCCCGCCGCAGGCATCATCACCGGCATCGGCCGCGTCTCGGGGCAGGAGTGCGTGATCGTCGCCAACGACGCGACGGTCAAGGGCGGCACCTATTATCCGCTGACGGTCAAAAAGCACCTGCGCGCGCAGGAGATCGCGGCGCAAAACAACCTGCCGTGCATATATCTAGTAGACAGCGGCGGGGCGTTTTTGCCGTTGCAAGACGAAGTTTTTCCAGACAAGGAACACTTCGGACGCATCTTTTACAATCAGGCGAACATGTCCGCGCAGGGCATCCCGCAGATCGCGGCGGTGATGGGTTCCTGCACCGCGGGCGGCGCATATGTGCCCGCCATGTCGGATGAATCGATCATCGTTAAAAATCAGGGTACGATTTTCCTCGGCGGCCCGCCGCTGGTGAAGGCCGCGACGGGCGAGGAAGTCAGCGCGGAAGACCTCGGCGGCGCGGACGTGCATTGCCGCATGTCCGGCGTGACCGACCATTACGCGCAGAACGACGGGCATGCGCTCTCCATCGTCCGGCAGATCGTCGCCAACCTCAATCGCAAGAAAAACAATCCGCTGGCGGTGAAAGAAGCCGTGCCGCCGAAGTTCGACGCGAAGGAATTGTACGGCATCGTCCCGCAAGACAGCCGCAAGCCCTATGACGTGCGCGAAGTCATCGCCCGCGTCGTCGACGGCAGCGAATTCGACGAGTTCAAAAAACTCTATGGCGAAACGCTGGTCTGCGGCTTTGCGCATATCTTCGGCATGCCCGTCGGCATCATCGCCAACAACGGGATTTTGTTCTCGGAATCCGCGCTCAAGGGCGCGCACTTCGTCGAGATGTGCTGCCAGCGCAAAATCCCGCTGGTCTTTTTGCAAAACATCACCGGCTTCATGGTCGGGCGGAAATACGAAACCGGCGGCATCGCCAAGGACGGCGCGAAGCTCGTCCACGCCGTCTCCTGCGCGCAGGTGCCGAAACTCACCGTCGTCATCGGCGGCAGCTTCGGCGCGGGCAACTACGGCATGTGCGGCCGCGCGTTCAATCCGCGCTTCCTCTGGATGTGGCCGAACGCGCGCATCTCCGTCATGGGCGGCGAGCAGGCGGCCAGCGTGCTGGCGCAGGTGAAGAAGGACGCGATGAAAGGCGAATGGCCGGCCAAGGAAGAAGAAGCCTTCAAAAAACCCATCCGTGAGCAATACGAAACGCAGGGGCATCCCTATTACGCCTCCGCGCGCCTGTGGGACGACGGCATCATCGACCCCGTCGATACGCGCATGGTTCTCGGGCTTTCGCTCTCCGCCGCGCTCAACGCGCCGATCGGCGAACCGAAGTTTGGCATTTTCAGGATGTGATATGATGAATATTTTGCCCATTACGGCAGATGAGTTCGGCATACCTCGATCAGCCTGCGAATATATTGATTGGGTAGATAACCATAAGCTAATGGTTTCACAAGATGAAGAATTGATAACAATATGGCGGTTAAATAAAGATCGTTTGGTTAAGGTTTTTAAAGAAGAAGCTTTACCTTTAGCAAAATTTTTAAAAGCGAAGTTCTCTGGCCGAAGTGATATCAAGATTACTCATATGTTGGGTTCCCAATCCTATGATGCTGAGTTTCAGTGTGAAGATGATGATCTAAAATACGTTGAAGTTACAGATTCGATCATGGATGAAGATGAAAGAGCTAGAATGGAAATTCTTGATAGAGAAGGGACTGTTCCTTATCTAGCGAAAGTTAAAAAGACAGCGACTAAGCATAGGGGCGGAAAAGCATATGTGGATAAAAACTCCCCTGCAGTATTTTCTTATAATGAACTTACAACGTGCGCTTTTGAAAAAGTAGCGCGTGTAGTGGATAAAAAAATTGGTAATCATGAAAAATATGAAGAAAGCACCGCTTTGTTAGTATCGTTTGATGATATGAGTGTTGTGTATAAACACGAGTGTGATTTTTTTAGGAAGTCTATTGCTGAAAGATACGCAAATGTGGAGAGTAATTTTTCTTGGCTGTTTCTTATTGGTGTTGTCCGTGGAACATTTTATGAGTTTTGCTTAAAAGGTAAACAGCCCTGCTTTAAGGCAATAGGATGATAACACCGGTCTTTCATGAACCTCTCTACTTTTAAACCCCACATTCAATCCCTGACCGGCTTCAAGCGGTACGCGCTGGCGTTTTTGCTGGGCGCTTTGATGGTGCTGTCCATGCCGCCGTTCGGGGCGTTTCCGGTGTTGCTGGTGTGCATTCCGGCGATTGTGTGGCTGTGTCAAGGCGCGCCCAATAAGGCCAAAGCCTTCTTCACCGGATGGGCGTTCGGCGCGGGGTATTTTATTTTCGGGCTTTACTGGGTCAGCGACGCTTTGTTCGTGGATATCCGGCAGTTCTGGTGGGTGCTGCCGCTGTCTTTGGTGATCGGCCCCGTGATCGTCGCGCTCTATTACGGGCTGATCCCGCTGCTGGCGTGGCGCTATCGCAAGAATGACGCGTCCTACGCGCTGATGTTCGTCACGGCCTTCGCGGGCATCGAATGGGTGCGCGGTCACGCCTTCACCGGATTTCCGTGGAACCTGCCGGGCTATGCGTGGATGCACGTCCTGCCCGTGATGCAAACCAGCGCCGTCACCGGCATTTACGGCCTGACGCTGCTGACCCTGCTCTGGGCGGCGATACCCGCGTTCGGCAAAAAGACCGCGCTCGGGCTGCTGGTCTCGTTTTTGATCGTTGAAGGCGCGGGCATGGCGCGGCTGGCGTTTCATCCGGTGATGCAGAACAGGCATTATACGGTGCGCATCGTCCAGCCGAATATCAAGGAATCCCTCAAATGGAACCGCTCCGAGCTGCAGCATAATTTCGAGCATACGCTTAAATTAACCGCCGCGCCCACGCATCTGAAGCAGCCCCTGACCTTCGTCGTCTGGCCGGAGACCGCGCTGATCGGCAACATGAGCAGCGAACCCGGGCTGGCGAAAAATGTCGCCGCATTTCTGCCGGACAACAGCATCGGCATCATAGGCGATCTGCGCGGCGTCGATACGCACTATTATAACAGCGTTTCGGTGCTCAACAAACATGCGCAGGTGCTCGACGTATATAACAAGCATCATCTGGTGCCGTTCGGCGAATATATCCCGTTCCGCAAATATCTCGACATGACGCCGATCGCGGCGGGCATCTCGGGCGTCGGCGATTTTACCGCGGGCAAGGGCGTCATGACGCTCGACAATCTCGGCGATCTGCCCAAGCCCAGCCCGCTGATTTGCTACGAGGCGATTTTTCCGGGTGCGGTGGCGCTCGGCGGCAAGGAACGTCCCGACTGGCTGGTCAACGTCACCAACGACGCGTGGTATGGCATGACCACCGGCCCGCACCAGCATTTCGAAAGCGCGCGCGTGCGTGCGATCGAGGAGGGGCTGCCGCTGGTCCGCGCCGCCAACACCGGCATTTCTGCGACCGTCGACCCCCTCGGGCGCATCATCGGCATCCGTCCGCTGGATGTGAGCGGCGACCTCGACACGATTTTGCCTGCGCCGCTCCCGCCGACGCTTTATGCGCGTTACGGAGATAAGCTCTTTTTCCTGATGTTGATTGTGTTGGGGGGGGGGCTATTCCTAGGCTCAGGACTCATTAATTGCGATAAAAGATGACAGTGACCGCGATGCATATGGCGGAGAAGAAGGTGTGGGCGCAACGGTCATAACGCATGGCGATACGCCGCCAGTCCTTGATGCGCCCGAACATATTCTCGATTTTATGCCGCTTTTTATAAAGCTCCTTATCGTAAGCGCATGGGTTTTTACGGCGTCTTCCGGGAGGTATGCCGCCGTCATGGGATCAGCCCTGCGACATTTTATAAGTGGAAGGCGAAGTTCAGCGGGATGGAAGTATCGGATGCCAAAAAGCTCCGCGCCCTTGAATCCGAGAACGCCCGGCTGAAGAAGCTGGTGGCGAACCTGAGCCTCGACATCGAGATGCTGAAGGACGTGAACTCAAAAAAATGGTGACGCCACGGGCCCGGCGTGAAGCGGTGGCGTATTTACAGGAAACACGCAAGGTGAGCGAGCGGCGCGCTTGTCTGACGCTGTCCGTGCAGCGTGGTCTTGTGCGCCACCGCTCGCGCCGTCCGCCCGATACGCACATCCGCGAGAGGATGCGGGCGATTGCGGCAGAACGGCGCAGGTTCGGCTGTGCGCGGATCAATATTTTTCTGAAGCGGGAGGGCATTGTGCACAACATCAAGAAGATCCACCGTATTTACAAGGAGGAGAAGTTGCAGGTGCAACGCAGGAAAGGTCGTAAAAAGGCCCTTGGCACACGCCAGCCGCTGCCAAAGCCGGACAGCGTCAATCAGGTCTGGTCGCTGGATTTCGTGAGCGACAGCCTGTCCAACGGCAGGCGGTTCCGCGTGCTGGGCGTGATGGATCAATGCTCGCGTGAATATCTGACGACGGCTGCGGACACATCGATGCCGGGCCTGCGCGTCGTGCGCGAACTGGACAAGCTGGTGCAGATACGCGGCAGGCCCAAGGTCATCGTCTCCGACAACGGGCCGGAGTTGACGTGCAAGGCCGTGCTGATCTGGGCGGATGCTCAGGGCATCGACTGGCATTACATCCAACCGGGCAAGCCGCAGCAAAACGGCTATACCGAAAGCCTCAACGGTAAGATGAAGGACGAGTTCCTGAACGAACACTGGTTCAGCAGCCTTCAGGAAGCCCAGACCATGATTGAAGCGTGGCGGCAGGATTACAACAATGTCCGGCCACACTCATCTCTGGGCTATCTGACACCGATGGAATTTGTGGCCGGAAACGGCGCAAAAAAATCAGGGGGCATGCCCCCTGACACTTCATTGACGGATTTGAAACATCCGTCTAACATCAACCGCAGACTCTACCTCAAATTGGGTTGAGATTGGGGAGGAGGTCAATTTGTATTCCGGTCGCGCATATTCACCTTGGTGTTGTCGGGCTGAACGGGCGATTGGTCGGCGTCCTGCGCGTAACTCGCGGTACCCAACATGCCGCAGAGCGCGATAGCAAAAAGGCCCGTTGTATATTTTATATGTGTCATTTTTCTTTCTCCTATGTTTTTTTAGCCAGCGGCTTCTCTACTCTGCTCCGAACAGAGAATAAACGCCGATTCAGGGAATAAGTTTCTTTTACCTCTAAATAATGCCGAAGAGCCGCAGAAGAATAAGGAGAACCAGAATTCCCAAGATACTTCCGCCCGGAGCGTATCCCCAGCTTCTGCTATGCGGCCACACGGGCAGCGCTCCAATCAGAAACAGTATAAAAATAATGAGCAAAATATTTGAAATCGCCATGAGAACGCCTTTCGTTGAAGATTGTTGATAGCCGTACGACCGCTCCCTAGGCTTGAATGTTTCGATTATTCATCAGATATGCTGTCTGCAGAAAAGTATTTGACGCCGGTCAACAACAAAAAAGATATGGATCGGGCTGCGCGTCATCAAGCTCAAAGCTTGCCGGTTTCGATGTGGAAGCCGCGCAAAATCAAAAAAGCAGGCGCCGCCAAATCCGGCGCCGGAGAGCGGAATGCCGATGAAAAGGCTGGTCACATATTTCATACGGAAACAGCATAAAATAACTGTTTCCTGGCTCGTCTTCCGGAATCGGGATTTGTAATGATTTTTAATGGATCATTGATGGAGAGTTACTTGATTTTTCCTGGCGCAGCAATGGGGCAAGTTCCGGTTGAAGGGCTTTCAACAATGAAACCGATAGCGCGCTCGTAAAGTGGTAATACGCCGCCTGTTTCCCGTAGACATAGGCTGTGATCGTTCCGTAGAAGCGGTTGCCGAGGAAGAACACAAAAGTTGCTGTCCGGTCAACGGCGCGGGATTCGATAAGCCGGTGACCCAAGCCGAAAACCTTAAAGCGATTGTCGCCGGTGCCGGTCTTTCCGCCAATGGGGAGCGGCGTTCCGTCTGCGGCGGCATAAACTCCGTGAACTCTGACGCCTGTGCCGTTTTTCACTACGCCTTCGAGAGCATGCCGCAGAACCGCCGCTATTTCGGGGGCCATAACACGCTCCGGAAGAGGGGGGCGATAAGCCACCCGGGTATCATAGGGAGTTCCGGCTGCAAAATGAAGATGTTCTATGTCTGTAGTGGGCTGCATCATTCCATCGTTCAGAATGATTCCCATCAGCCTTGCGAGCGAGTCCGGACGATCGCCCGAACTTCCAAGAACAGTGGCAAGAGAAGGAACGAGGTGATTAAAAGGATAGCCTTGGCCTCTCCAGTTCAGGAGGAGCTGGCGGAAGGCATCCTCTTCAATAAGTTCGCGTATCCGGACGTTCTGCTTGCGCCTGTTCCGCGTCTTGAATAGCCAGCTGTAAGCTTCCTGCCGTTGGCGCACGCTCTCTGCCATAACCTCTGACCGCGTGGCGCGGGGATGGTTCTGCAGATAGGAAACCAGCCAGAGATCCAACGGATGAACGCCGATAAGATAGGCACGGTCCGTAAGCGAAAATTTCTGGGGTGCATATCTATCATAAAGCCTGCTGACAGATACTGTTATCCCGGGCAACCGCCTTGCCAAAAAGTGCTGCAAATCTGCGACAGATGCATCGGGTCTGACCGACCGGTATAGAACGGCAAGCCGGCGCGGTAACGGCCGGACATGGCTCGCCATATAGTTCAACGCGGCGGCGGGCGACAAGCCGGCATATTCCGTATAGAAATGATTGAGATAGAGCTTGCCCTCCTGATCGGCAAAGCGGTGCAGATATACCATCCGGGCAGGGTTATTGGCGCTGTCGAGGATTTTCCGGCGGGCGGCGCCCTCGACTTCATAATGCTTGATGACGTCGCGCATCAAGCGAACGAAGACAAGATTGATGGAATGCTCGAAGGCGTCCTCCACCGTAGGATACTGCCCATCTTCGACGCGTTCAAAATTGTGAAAGATCTGAATTCCCCCGCCCGTAAAAAATACTTCATCCGGACTGCCCGAGTAGCGCCGTTGCATGGCCGCAGCGAGCATGTCCCGCAGGTCGCGCTGTTCCGGTCGGGCCGCGGCCAGATATGCTGCCGCCCATCGGCGTAGCGGATCAGCCGTGGTCCTTGCAATATGCCGCAGCGCCGCAGCCGACCGGCCGGATAAGTCATCACGAAGGGTCTTGATGATGTCCAGGTAGGTGACAAGCGTCCTCAGCTTCGCCGTCGAGCCAAGAATCAACTTCGCTCCCGAGTTGATATCGAAGGGCTGGTTGAGGCTGTCCGCATGGATACGGACAAGATTGAAGCCGTTCATACGTTCATAAACAACGACGCTCCAGGTGACCTTTGCGGGGTTATGCGGCCCCATCAACTGGTTCCCCGTCAAACTCAGTGACTTGTCAGTTTTTAGGTTTTTGAGCCCCTCAAGAAAGGTTTCTACCTGCTTCTGCGCTCCCGCATCGATGCTGGAGTCCACCGCAAGATCCAGCCGGCCGAGATCGTAAAGACTGGGCACACCGAGGAGGCCCAGCAATTCCGAGCGAATGGAATCGGCAGCCTTGCGCATAACGAACGAGGCCGATGCCGGCACAGCCGGTGCGGGCGCAAAGACAAGGGGCAGCTTGAGGGCCGTTTCACTCATATCCCGGCTGATGACGCCGGCTGCGGCAAGGCGGCGAAGATAATGCTCCGTCAGGCGCTCAAGAGCGCCACGCCCGGAATTAAGATAGAATGCGGGTCTGCGTTGAGCGATCAGCAGGCTCAAGGCTTCCTTGTAGATGTCAGCGCGCCGCGTCGTCGCGGCGCCGGCAGTCTTCCCGGAAAACAGAAGACGGTTTGCTTCCGCAAAGTTGATCCCATACCAGGAAAACAAGCCATCGCCGAGGCCGATGACCTCGCCATAACCCGGCCGCGATCCAAGAGGCGTTGAATCAAGATAGCTTGTCATGATGTCGTGCCGCGCAGACAGCGTATTCGGACCATTCAGATATGAGCGGATCGTCGCCGTCTCCATCTGATGCAGTTTCTCCGCTATTTTCTCCGTGCGGCCATAGGGAGAATGCCGAAACTTCTCTATCTGGGTCGCCAATGTACTGGCGCCGCCATGCGAAGGATGCCCGTCCAGTTTTCCAGCTATCACGCGTGCCGCGGCGATCAGGAAACGATGCCAGTTGACAGCCGGATTGCGGTAGGGGTGGCTCTTGTCAAGAACTCCGCGGTCTTCGATGAAGCTCAGGGTATGAACGAGAACCGGAGGAATTTCTTCAAAGTTTTGATAGGCAATGGACGGGTAGCGCGCCACGTCAAGAAGCGCCCCTGATTGTCCGCGTAAGACAAATCCCGCCTGAAGCTTTTCATGGTACACCGCCTTGCCGCCTGTTTTCATGAACCACCGCAAGCCGAGTGACTGACGCGCCTGCCGCTGTATGACGAAGTGCTGATTTTCCAGCCTCCGTATGAACAACGGCAGTTCAACATACCCAAGACGCTGGTCATATGGTCCGGCTTGCGGAAATGAAATTGCGGGGCTGGCACCAGCAGAGGTTTTGAAATGCATGGTTCCCGCAAGCTGTGAATAGAAAAACGCGCTTAGATACGACTCATCCGCTTCCAGTAAAACCGCAAACACGATTGCGCAGGCAGCTAGCAACCTGATCCAAAAGGCTGCAGACCTGGACAAGTATTTTTTCCGAAGCCGCCTGGCCCATCTGGCTTTAACCGCTTTTGCCTTGGTTCTTATGTCGGAAAGATTCTGTTTCGGTGTAATTGATACACGCATGGCGAGCCTAAAATGTCGAAGTCTGTCCACAGACTCACTGTGATCACCTCATCATTATATAGCGAACTCTTCAAACCTGTTGTCCTATTTCATTTCATTCGCACGGACGACAGTCCTTTTTTGACCATCCGCAGTCCATGGGCGATTTTTTCAGATTTCCGCAGGCGGTCCCAAGATGGGGCATGTACTGGAGCTTGATGGGAATGCCATAATTCCACAGCTTGCGACCAGAGGATCACTTCAGAAGGGCTTGGATCGTCATATCCGGGGATATGCAATGCCTGTATTTCATAGGCGGGGTTGCATGTCGGGTGGCTTGTAAATATTTTTTTGCCATGAATCATCAGGATTCTCAACAAATCCAGGAGTTTTTCCCATCTTCGATGATGTCCGGTTTTGCATCACTTCTCATTTTATCTGTCCAATCGGTAATTTCCCCGGCTTCCGGCTTGCCCTTGCTAAAATTGCATAACTAGGCTATCCCTAGGTCAACGATGGAGGTGATTTTGGAGAACTCTATCACGCCGGCGCAGGCGACAGATCCTGCAGCAGCTCTCGCAGACCGTTACGGCGTCTATGATAGCATCAGCGAATACCGTTTGTTCCCCGTGTTGGGAAAAACGACAGAAGAGGTGCGGCGGAGCATCATCAATCTGTGGCTGGAAAACGGCGCTTTGCCCGCCGGTGCGGATCCCGGGGAGCGTGCGCGGCAGGCGCTGTTTGTCGTGGCGAATGCAGACGGAAAAATCGTCGCGGTGAGTACGGTCTATGTCAGCGACCTGCAGCATACCGGCATGGAAAACCCGCCGCCGGATAAATTTTATTGCTACCGCATGTTTATCAACCGCCAAGACCGCGTGGGTCATCTGGCCAAGACGATGGTGAAGAGCGCGTACGATTACCTGAAGGGCTATGCCGCCGCGGACAAGCCGAAAGGCATCGTGGCCATTGCGCAGAACGCGAAACTCATGCGGGTGAGCCTGCAACGCGCCTTTGAGGGCATCGGCTGGGGCATGACCGGCAAGGACAACCTGGGCAACATCATTTACCGGCGGGATTTCTGACATGCGCAAGCCGGAGAATGACCGTCCGTTTCCTCCTTTTTCAAAAACGGCCGTTGCCGGCAGCGGCGGTCTTCGCGGTCTGCTGAAGGATTGTCTGTCTGATCCGGAACTGCGCCGCCGTTACGCGCGTGCGCGAAAGTTTCGCGACATCACGCGGCATGCCTGCAACTACGACATGACGTCGCGCTGCAACCTGTACTGCGAGGGCTGCTTTTATTTTGAAGGCGATGCGCAGACGCGTCTGCGGGAGAATACCGATATTGCCGTTTGGGACGATTTCTTCAGGCGTCAGGCGCGCGACCGCGGCATCGGCTACGGATATTTTGCCGGCGCGGAGCCCGCGCTGGAGCAGGACCGTCTGCATGCCGCGGCGAAATATATCAAACGCGGCAGCATTTCCACCAACGGCACGGTGCGCATTGACGAAAGCTTGCCGTACACCATCCTTGTCTCGGTCTGGGGTGACGAGGAGGAAACGGAGAAGTTCCGCGGTGGCGGGACGTTCTGGAAGGCCATCCGCAACTTCGCGCGCGATCCGCGGGCGCGTTTCATCTACACACTCAACCGCAACAACCTTGCCTCTGCCGCCCGCGTCGCGCATATCCTCGATGCCGAGGGCGCGCGCTTTGCCTTCAACTATTACAGCCCGACATCTTCATACCTGCAAAAAATCAGCAGCTTCCATGGCAACGACGATGCTTTTTTCCGTATCAGCAGCAGCAGCTATCACCTGCATTTTCTGCCCGAAGACCTGCCGCACGCGCACGATGCCGTGAACCGCATTATTGACGATTATCCGCGTTCGTGCCTGCATACGAAGGAACTGAACCGCTGGATGACGCTGGGCGGTTCGCGCTATGACATCGATGCAGCTACGGGGATTGCCGTGAACTGCGGCGGCCGCAATAACCACTGGCATCAGGCTTACGGCGTGGACATGAAGCCGGCGGCCGCGAAATGCTGCACGCCCAATGTCGATTGCAGCGAATGCCGCCTTTATGCGCCCGCGCTCAGCACGCTTTTGTTCCGTCGGGAGGCCTTCGCCGGCGGGCTTGGAGATTTCCGCGCGTGGCTGGCGATGTGCGAACAGTGGGGACGTTTGTTCCTGACGGATCAGGATTGGGCGGATGAAGCGCCGCAGGCAGAAAGCCGGACAAGCGCGGCCTAGACCTGGTCTCCCAGCACGACCATTTGGCGGATGTCATCGCCCTCGATGCCGTAGAGCAGGGGCTGGCGGCAATTTTCAAGGAGACAGATATCGTAAAGTTCCTTTACCGCACCGGTAATCTCCAGCGTGTGTTCCGATTTCATTGTGGCGAGGTTGATAATCTCGACGGCGCAGCGCGCCTCCGCTTTCCGCTTGGCTAATTCATCGTTGAGCGGCAGGTCGCGGAACACCTCGTCGCGCGAGCGCGACATGCAGACAAGCGCATAATTGCCATGAAACCGCAAGCCCCTTAAAAAACCGGGCAGCCACAGGTGCCGTTCGACCGTGCCGGTCGCGGGGTCGAGGGAGCAAAACCAGCCGCGTGCCGCTTCGAGAAACCAGAGCCGTCCGCGGTAAAGGCGCGGCGTATGCGGCATGGCGAGGCCTGTGGCGACGGTTGCGCCGCTGCGAACGTTCAGGATAATGCCGCCATCATGCCGGTGACCGCGCCATTCACCGTTTTTGTTCGTGGCGGCGACCGCCGTCG
Organism: Pseudomonadota bacterium; assembly: GCA_021849295.1. Classification (GTDB taxonomy): domain Bacteria; phylum Pseudomonadota; class Alphaproteobacteria; order Micavibrionales; family UBA2020; genus PALSA-926. The sequence goes on from JAJZTA010000018.1 coordinate 38,180, forward strand.
CATAAGCGGGCAAACCGTCTTCAAGGCAGAAGCCGTTCAGGTGGCAGCGGTCCTCGCCTATGATTTCAGTGATGAACGGCGGCTTCCATACCGGCGCAAAACTCCCGCGGACGCCGCCGATGCGAGCGATGCAGTTGTATTGGGTGATCACGCCGTAAAGCACGTCATCCTTGCCGACGGCCATGTCATGGACATCGACGCCGCCGGTGATATGCGCCGCGCGGGGCAGGTACACTCTGTCCCATCCGTCCAGATGACGTCCGGGCTGCAAGCCGTTTTCCAGCTTCCAGACCTGATGGTGCGTTGAAATCCATATGTGGCGGTGATCCTGCGCCGCTATCGCCATGCAGCGTTCGAAATTCCGTTCCGTGACGGTCATCCCGCCATAGAGGCCAGGGCCCATAATGACGAGCTTCGCACCTTCGTATGTTGTGAACGCGAGGCTGGCATTTTGTGCGCTCAGCCACTTGCGGAAATCTTCGGTGACATGCAACTGGAAGGGATTAGAGACACTCCGTTTCGGGGTATCCCCTCGAACTTCGGCGATCGAAAGCGTCTCCGGTGATGCAGAATCCTCATTCATTCTGTGAAGTATGCCATATTGCCTGTTGAGCAGGAAGGAGCGCTATTCATCGTCTGTATAGCTCTATGATTTTCGTAAAACTAATGCTTTTTTATGTTTTGCCAAGTTAACTATTTGTTATAAATTAGAACGTGATTGGTTTTGTGAGAAAATTTATCCGGATAAATTGTTTTTACCACTTTCTTTACTGTGGCTGGGTGAAGAATTATGCGCAACGAAACGTATTTCCGACGGCAGCTCTCTTTCAGCACCGCATTCGTACTGCCGGCGCTGTTTGCCTTTGCGCCCAACGCGCTGGCGCAGTGTGTGGCGTCGGCCGGAACAGTTGCCGTCCCCGCCAACGGCGCGACCGTGACATGTTACGCCGGCCAGACATCGACGACGCAAATTGGCGACGGCACCACCAGCGCGACCGTGAATCTGCAGGACAACCATTTTCTGAACCAGGCTACGGCAGGCGCTGATGGCATTTACCTTCAAACAGCGACCGTCACGCTTGGCACGGGCGCGCGTATCAACAATGTAAGAAACGCTATCGCCACGACCGGTGTCGGGAATGTCACGCTGGGAAGCGGCGCGCAGGTCAATGCAACTAGTATAGGCATTGAATCATATGCAAGCAATTCCACCGTTATCCTGGGCGACAATGCGCAGGTTAATTCCGGCAGCATAGGCATCTTGCAAAGTAGCAATGCCGTTATTACCCTCAGTGCAGGGGCAGAGATCAATGCCGGCACTATAGGCATTGACAACATTTTCACCGCTTCCAAGAAAGTGACTGTGACTCTGGGCTCCAATGCCCAAATCATCGCCGGTTCAACAGGCGTGAATGCAAAATACACTGATATTTCGATGCAGTCCGGCGCAAAGATCAGCGGCAGCACCCGTGCCGGCGTGTATCTGCTCCCCGGGGGCGGAGGCGGCGTAACGAACGTTATTACGCTGGCATCCGGCGCCGAAATCAGCAGTGCGAGCAATATTGCCGCGATTTACGTGGGTGACGGCGATCTCACACTGACCAATGCGGGTCTTATAAGCGATCCTGCCGCCACGGCGCTTGATGTCTATGGCAAGAATAACGCCATCGTGAACAGCGGCACCATCACGGGAACCACGGGTATAATCATCGGCGGCGGCGGCGCTGCAACCGGCAGCATTGACAACCAGTCCGGCGGTCTCATTCGCGGAACCACAGGGGCGGGCATCCAGGTGAGCTCAAGCGCTCATCTCAATGGCGGCATTACCAACGCGGCAGGAGCCACGATTTCGGGCGTCACGGGCATCAAGGTCGAGAGTTCCTCCTCGGTCCCCGGCGGCATTACGACGTCGGGCACGATCACCGGCACGGGCGGCACGGCGATCTCTCTCAACGCGCTTCCCGGCGCCACGCCGGTCAACATCAACGGCGGTGCCATCAATGGCGATGTGACGGACAGCAACCCCTCGGCGGGTTATTCGCCCGTCACTATTGGCGGAAACTTTTCCACCAGCGGCAACTTCACCGTCTCCAGCCTGGCCATCAATTCCGGCGACACGCTGACGATCTCTCCCGGCAATACCGTCACGCTCGACACCATGGCCGCCGCGCCGGCCGGCACGCTGCAGTTCTCCGTCAACAACGCCGCCAGCCACGGCATGTTGAATGTCACCAGTTCCGGCATCAATGTCGACACGAGCAGGGCCTGCGTGCAGGTCGGGACGAACAGCGTCGGCCTTGCCGCCGGCAGCTTTCTGATCGGCACCGGCAATGCCGCCGATCCCGTCAACGGCGCGGGGCTTGCGGCGACGACCGTCGCCGACAGTTCCTATCTCTGGAATTTCCAGCTTGAAGACGGCTCGCATGCCGGCGGCACAAACAATCAGCTCTATCTTGTGGCGTCGCAAAACGGCACCATCACCGCTGCCGCAACGCCAAGCACGGCCGGCGTCGCCGCCGTGCTGCAGGGGCTGACAGGCTCGGGCAATAGCACAATCCAGGCCATGATCGGGGCGCTTTACGCCGCGCCGAACCAGACCGCGCTCAATAACCTGCTGGAGCTTTTTGAGCCGATCCTCAACGAGGGGGCGATGAAGAGCGCCCTTAATGTCGGCGACAGCACATGGCGCCAGTTTAACAGCCGCATGAGCGCGCTGGAAGCCGATGACGGCGTGATGCCCGCGGGCATGGCGGCGGGCGACATCACGCACGGCGTTCATATGTGGATGCAGAGCTTCGGCGACTGGGCCAACCAGAGCGAGCGCGCAGGCTTCTTCGGTTACCGCGCCGACACCTACGGCATGACGGCGGGCGTAGACAATGAGAACCTGATCGATAACGGAACGCTCGGCGTCGCCGTCAGTTACGGCCGGACGAACGTCAACGCGAAGACGGGCTCGACTGCAAGTACGGATGTCGATTCCTACCAGCTCTCGCTCTACGGCAACCGCCAGCTTGGCGCGAAAGGTTTCCTGCGCGGCATGCTGGGCTATGGCTTTAATACCAACAAGACGGATCGCGAGCCGGTCGCCAACACTTTCGCCAAGGGGAGCTATAACGCCGACCAGTTCACCGCAAAGGGAACGTACGGTTACAACTACCGCTATCGCGGCATGTTGCTGACGCCGGATATATCGTTGATGTGGGCGCATTACAGCGCGGCCGGCTATAAGGAGAGCGGGGCGGGGGCGGCTGACCTGACCGTCGGCAGCAGTGCGGTGGATCTGGTTCAGGGCGGGATCGGCCTCCAGACGGGATGGAAGTTCAGCCGGAGCAACGGGGATGTGCTGAAGCCGGAAGTTCACGTCAAATATTTCTACGACTTTTCGGGAGAGGCCCTGACGATGACGGCGCAACTGGCAGCCAACGGCGCAAGCTGGACGGCGACAGGACCGGAGCCGGCGCGCAGCACCTACGATATCGGCGGCACTGTGCATATGTTCCGGTCGAACAACTGGAATTTTTCAGCGGGTTACGACTTCCGTTATAAATCTAACTATACCGAAAACGCCTTCATGATCAGAGCTGAATACAGGTTTTGATTGCCCTCAACTGTCCAACAAGCCCTGACGGGATACAAGGAGAACAAAATGGTTGATATTATCCAAACGGTATATGACCTTCCCAAAAAAGTAACTTTTGATGCCAGGACACCCGTCGCGAAAGAATGGATGAATACTGAGGGATACGGTGACCCCTGCACTTTTAAAATGCCTGAGGAAGCAGACGGCGCATGGGAATTTCGGGAGAAAGCGCGGGGAGCTGGACTGAAGATTGTGAGAAGTTCACTATGAGACAGGAAATTACTCTTTCGATCGTACGCGCGGAGTGTTTAAGTTTTATTTAAATTTAAGAAGTTACTGAAAATCAGAAGCTGGATTCATGCCTTATTTTTCGGAAGATACATTATCCGACCTGAAAATATACAAGGTTCCGGAAAATAACCACACCCCTGCCTAGCCTATCCGCCCTTCTCTGCATACTCTTTCGTGAGTTTATGAATTTGGTCAGCCGCCAGGCTTAGATCATCCTCGGAACAGGTATTTGCTTCCTTTACAGCCCTTAGTATCAGACTCCAAAATAAATCATCCTGCCCTATCATTAGCCGTGGATATTTTTTCCCGACAAAAGGCGCGGCGACAGATGATACGAACCGTCCAATAATAGCGGCCAGCTCTACGGGTTTGTCGAGGTGCGCCTCGGCCAGACAGTCAAGCAGAGCGTTGTTGTAGTAAACACGCCACTTTTTTACGAGATCATCAAGGCAGAGATCGATTTCGTGCTGTTTTTTTAAATCCATCCTCACTCCGCTGCTATTTTCGGGGCTTCTTCAAGCGGCAATTCCGCTTGCCGCGCATCCGCACCTTTCAGCTTATAGCCTTTCACAAAGGCTAGCCGATCACCATTGAACATGAAACGGATATTGACGAAGAATAGACCGGGGTTCTGGCTCCGAAAAAGAAATTCTTTTTCTAGGAGTTCTCGCAGCCCATCGTAATAAGTTGTTTTTTTCATTTGTGAACTATGCACATCGAGCGGAACAGTATCTTGCCCGTGTCTTTCTCTCACAAGGCTATAAACCAGCTCAAACATGGCAAGCCCTGCTTTAGAAAGTCCTGCGGCTTGTTTTAGTCCAGAGAAATACAGCTTAACAAATCTCTCTTTGTCCACCTCTTCCCATTCGTAGACCATCGCACCGCCGTGGCCGAGGATTTCGCCCGTGCCATTGTCAACAACCAAGCCCTTCGTCTCTGTTCCGATACGGGCGCGTTTGCCTTTTTTGATCTCCGTTTCAGCCGGAATGCTGGGATTTGAAGCATAAATAGGAATCCCGTGTTTCTCTGTAACAGCATCTGTTTTATCTAATTTTTTCCGCATTTTTACCCTATAGAATCGGAATTTATTTTTGACATTTTGACACTTTTTTCCGCATTTACAATAGAAAAATGCGGAAATTAATCCTTGAATCGCGGAATTTTGTCCCCGAAACGCGGAGTCACTTTCTAGGGTTTCTGCGGGTTTCGGAAGATTCCCTTCTTAATACTTAAAAAGGGGGGTTACCCACACCCTCGGCGGAGTGCGCCCAGCACGCAGACGAAGCCGAGGGTGTGGGTAACCCCCCTCCTCTCAAGAATACAGCTAAGAAAACGGCATGATTTTAAAATCGTGCAATAAGTCCCTCCATCCTTGCTTAAAAGAAGCTTTTAAGGGGGCTTTGCCGCCCCCTCGCCGCCTAACGGCGGCTCACCCATGCAAGGCGATATAGAGCGGCCCTCAAGGCGGGTCGCCTTATATGGCCTAAAAAAGCCCCGTAAAGGGGCTTTTAAAGACTCAGCGGGGGGAAATAAGGGCGAAATTCAAAAGACGGCTCTCCGACCGTCCTATATGGCTTATGACCCCTTTTTAGAAACAGGCTTTGATTTCGATTTTTTCCGCACCAGATGCGGCGGCTTTGGAAGAAAGTCTTTTACTCGTTTGCCCATCTCTAATTTCTTTGGTTCTTTTTTTGACATTTACGTTAGAAATTTCTCCCAGTTCTGCCGTCCATCGAGCACGCGCAAAATTAAAATATCCGTTTTGTTGATGATATAAACAATCACGTGCATCTGGTGAAAATGGATTCTCACGGCTGGTTGAAACTCTGTTCTTTCCCGCGCTATTTGAGGGTTTTGGCTCAACAGAGTAAAAATGTTTTCTAGTTCCCCATGGTATTTTTCGGCTTGTTCTAACCCAAAATTTTTTGCGCCATAGAGAAAAATACTGACGATGTCTTCATCAGCCTTTACAGATTTTTTATAGGCCATTATCCCCCGCCAGCAGCTTGGCTTCTTTTAAAAGATCGGCCATTGAGCGAGAGCTGATTCCGCTTTTTAACCCCTCGTCTATCAATTTTTGGAACTGCGCTATTTTTTCTTGTCGCTCCTGATCTTTACGAATTAGGTCGCGTACATAGTCGCTAGCGTTGCCGTATTTCCCGCTTTGAGACTGTGCCTCCACCCAATTTTTCATTTGATCTGGCAAAGATACATTCATGGTTGTCATACTTTTTTCTCCATCTATTACCCTTTAATTTTAGCATACTTTGCCAATCTTTGCTAAAATTATCCGAACATCCGCGCCCAGAATCCGGTTTTTTTAGCCGCCTGCCCTTCCCTCTGGTCAGTCAATTGGCGCACTGTTGCGATCTGTTCAGCCAACATTTTGTAGGCTTTTTCCTTATCATCCTTTAAACCGTCTATCTGATCGATGAGTAGCTTGATTTGCTCACGTTGAAGTTCAATTTCCCGCCTTAAACCCTTGTTTTCAGTATCTATACCAACTCCAACTTTTTCATTTTGTATAGATACAACTGGTTTTACCTTTGGATAGACCCTAAACAGTTCAGCAGGATCTACCATCCACTCCCCTTTTTCATTTTTTTCGGCTGAAAGCCGTCCTTTTTTGATTGCCTTCACAAGGCCAGCTTTTGTGATACCGACTTCTTTGGAAGCTTCTGTCAGGTTTATGCCCATATCTATACCAACTCCAACTTGTTTGCTCTGGTGTATATCCTACCAGTCAGACCTTACCCTTTCTAGGGAGAACCTTGGCATTAACCTCTTTTTAACCATCTTCTGGAATAATTAAAGAATAGTTAGCCCCCTGCAAGGGCGCACTTATACAGTCGCCCCAAGAGGCGACCGTAAAGAGCGGCAAGGGCGAGCCCCTGCACCCGTCCGGCTAAAGCCGGAAAGGGGCTTGCCCCCCTCAAAACCCCATCCAGAGGCGTGCCGCCCTGGAGACCCTGCCTTGGGGGTATGCTCCCCAAGACCACGCAACAGGGGGCCTTCGTGCCCCTGTACCCGGACGAGGGGGCGTTCCTGCCCCCATCGACCCCAGACCGGAGGTTTCGGCCTCCGGACACCGACCAAGGGGCTTTTGCCCTTGGAACCCGAAGGAAGGCAGTTATGGCTATATTCCATCTTCACATTCAGGTGATCAGCCGGAGGAAGGGGCATAGCTCGACCCAGACTTCTGCCCGCCGCACCGGGTCGATCATTCACGACCTTCGCACTGGACGCACCCACGATTTTACCGGCAAGGCGGGCGGCACGGTGCGCTCGTTCATTTCTCTGCCGGACGGGGCGGCGGCGGGTTTCCTTGACCGTTCCGTTCTGTGGAACTGCGCCGAAGCCGCCGAGAGGCGGTATAACAGTCGCCTTGCCCGCGAGATGGACGTGGCTCTGGCGCACGAGCTGTCCACGGAAGCGCAGGAGCGAACCTTGCGGCGCATGGCGCAGTTTTTAAACGAGCGTTATAAAGTGGCGGTGGAGGTCTCCATCCATCTGCCCGACCCGATGGCCGATCAAAGAAACGATTACGCAATTATGATGTTTACGACCCGTGAAGTAACCCCGGAAGGTTTTGGCAAGAAAACCCGTGCCCTTGACCGCAGCGACCAGAGCTTTTCCGAGTTCAAACTGATCCGCAGGGCATGGGAGATCATCGTTAACAGCGAGCTGGAGGCCGCAGGGCTGAGCGTGCGGATCAGCAGCGAGAGCAACGAAGCCCGCGGCATCGACCGTCCACGCGGCGTCCATGAAGGGGCGGGCGCGACGCAGATCAAGCGGCGGAAGGAGCTGCTTCGGAGAGAGAAGACGATAACGGGGTAGGGTCATGGCGATCTACCATCTCCATGTGCAGGTGATCAGCCGGGGGCAGGGCCGTACCTCAACCTGTTGTGCAGCCTACCGGACAGGGAAGCTTATCCATGACGAGCGCAACGGCCTGACCCATGACTACAGGGTCAAGGGCAGGGGGGTGATCGGTTCTTTTATTGAGCTGCCTGCCGGATCTCCGTCGCGGTTCTTTGATACGGCCGGGCTCTGGAACGGCGCCGAAGCGGCGGCGCGGCAGCAGAACGGCCAGACCGCCCGCGAGGCGGATGTGGCCTTGCCGCACGAATTAACCCCCGCGCAGCAGGAAAGGACGTTGCGCCGCCTGGCGCAATACCTGGTCGACCGCTACAACGTGGGGGTGGAGGTCTCCATCCACAAGCCGGACAGGCAGGGCGATGGGCGGAACCGGCACGCCCACCTGATGTGGACGATGCATGAAATCACGCCGGAGGGGTTCGCCGGGAAGAAAATCGAGATTCTTGACCGCGGGGAGCAGAGGAAGACCGAGTTCCTGTTGTTGCGGAAGAAGTGGGAGACCATCGTTAACGACGAGCTGGAGGCGGCGGGGTTCGATGCCCGTGTGAGCTGTGCCAGCAATCAGGCGCGTAATATTCCTTTGCCGCCGCAGATCCATGAAGGGACTGCCTCCCGTGCCATGCACCGTCAGGGCAAGAAGATCCGCGAGAGCCGGAACGTGGTGGACTTCAAGGGCAGGGAGACCAACTACGAAAAGATCGATAACGGCGCCAGCCGTGCCGAGTACAACGCCGAGATCATCAGCCTGCAACGGTACAAGGACGTACAGCAGGAAAATCTGGAGCAGCAGCAGATTGAGCTGCACGAAGAAGAAGTCATCGAGCAGAAGATCGTCGGGCTGGAGGCGAGGGCAGGGGAGCTATACGGAGATATCGCAGCCTTGCAGGGGATGCTGAATGAGGCTTTGCTCTCCGAAGACCTTATGGCGAAGATCCGTGTTGCCCTTGAAAGGGCGATCACGGCGATATTCCACCGCCAGCACGAGACGGAGTATCTGCGGGCGCGGGCGGAGGCCAGGCGGCAGGAAGAGGAGATCGCGCACAAGCAACGGGAGCTGTACCACATCACCCGCCGGATCGAGGAGCTGCGGGAGCAGCAGGAGAGGATCGAGGCGCAGGTCGCTGCCAACCGCGAGCTGTTCAGTAAAATCCTGCTGATGCCGGCCATGCTCAATGGCATACCGGCGTATGTGATCAAGCTGGAGGCTCCGCTCTCGCCGCAGTTTAACGAGGCCAGCTATACGGCTGCGGTGCACAGGCAGAGCAACGCCGCGCTGGAGAGGGCGGTCAGAGCACCTCCGACAGTGGCGCGGCGGCCAGAGCTGGCGACGGTCGCCCTGCGTCAGGACGTGTTGCAGGTTAAAGAGCTTCTCTCACGCTCGAAGCAGCGGCCACGTGCGACAGAGAAGGGGAGATATAGCACAGCCGAGATCGGAGCGGCTTTAAACAAGCGCCGCCGCTGAAATTCCACTTATCCCTCTGTCCGAATTTCCTGAGCCAGTTCTGTTTGCCTGTGTTGCTTATTCGTGCCATATTTAGTGGATACTTTATCGAAGTTCCACTAAATATGGCACGAATAAGCAATAAAATGTATTTTCGACGGAGACTCTCTCTCAGTACCGCAATAGTGCTGCCGATGTTTATTGCCTTTTCTTCGGACGCGCTGGCGCAGTGTGTGTCGTCGGCTGGAACGGTTTCCGTCCCCGCCAACGGCGCGACCGTGACATGTTACGCCGGCCAGACATCGACGACGCAAATTGGCGACGGCACCACCAGCGCGACCGTGAACCTGCAGGACAATCATATTCTGAACCCGCCCGCGGCAAGTGCTGAGGGTATTTACCTTCAAAACGCGACTGTCACCTTGGGCAATGGTGCCGAGATTAGCTCAAGTAAAATCGGTATTGCCGAGCATGGCGCCTCCGCCATCACCCTTGACGTGGGTGCGGAGATCAATGCCGGGACAGTAGGGATTCAAAACTCTCCTGGAAACTCGCAAAAAGTCACTTTGACATTAGGCTCCAGCGCCAAAATTACTGCCGGAACCTTTGGCGTCCGCGCGAAATATACCGACATTTCGATGCAGTCAGGCGCACAGATCAGCGGCACCAATGGGGGTGTATTATTTTCGTACGCACCGCCCAAAACCATCACGCTAGCCGCAGGCGCAGAGATTTCCAGTACAGGCGGAGACGCGATCTCTGCCCCTAACGGCACGCTCAAATTGACCAATGCCGGTCTTGTGAGCGCCTTCCAGCGTGGCGGTTTTGGTCGGTGACAACGGCAGCAATACCATCGTCAACAGCGGCGTCATCACGGGGAAAACAGGCATAGAACTGGGCAGCACAGGCAACACATCCGGCAGCATTACGACGTCCGGCACGATTACCGGCACGGGCGGCACGGCCATCTCGCTCAACAACTTGAACATAGCGACGCCGATTAACATCAACGGCGGCGCCATCAATGGCGATGTGACGGACAGCAACCCCTCGGCGGGGTATTCGCCCGTCACCATCGGCGGCAACTTCTCCACCAACGGCAACTTCACCGTTTCGAGCCTTGCCATCAATTCCGGCAATACGCTGACGATTTCTTCCGGCAACACGGTTTCGCTGGATACAATGGCCGCCGCGCCGTCCGGCACGCTGCAATTCTCCGTCAACAACGCCGCCAGCCACGGCACGCTGAATGTCACCAGTTCCGGCATCAACGTCAACACAAGCAACGTCAGCGTGAAGGTCGGGGCGAGTAGCGGCGGCCTTGCCGCGGGCAGCTTTTTGATCGGCACCGGCAATGCCGCCGATCCCGTCAACGGCGCGGGGCTTGCGCCGACGACCGTCGCCGACAGCTCCTATCTCTGGAATTTCGCACTTGAGGACGGCTCGCATGCCGGCGGCACGAGCAATCAGATCGATCTTGTGGCGTCGCAGAACGGCACCATCACCGCTGCCGCAACGCCAAGCACGGCCGGCGTCGCCGCCGTGCTGCAGGGGCTGACAGGCTCGGGCAATAGCACAATCCAGGCCATGATCGGGGCGCTTTACGCCGCGCCGACCCAGACCGCGCTCAATAACCTGCTGGAGCTTTTTGAGCCGATCCTCAACGAGGGGGCGATGAAGAGCGCCCTTAATGTCGGCGACAGCACATGGCGCCAGTTTAACAGCCGCATGAGCGCGCTGGAA
>JAJZTA010000030.1 GCA_021849295.1 Pseudomonadota bacterium
TGGCGTAAGTGCTTGTTTTGCCGTAGCTGTGTAGGTTCTGTGTGGGTAAGTATAGCAAAAAATGTTGTGTATTTCTAGTTATTTACGTAAATCCCTTCACCCGCTCCAATAAAATAAGCACTTTTTGATGTCTTCGTGGTTTTTTGGGGGGGGCTCTCAGGCGGCAAAAAAATATTTAAGCCCCCGTTGGGTGAACTGTAGTTCCCGTCAACTTTAATATTGAGGGCGCCGCTTTAATTCATTATTTTCGAGTTGGGCTGACCGTACGCAGCAGGTCATAAAATACGTCCTAACAACACAGTTGATTTTTAAATGGGGAAAGCACTCATCTGTCCGGTCTGCACCAGCGATATGGCCATGCGTAAAGAATGGCTTTGGCGGTGCGGTGCCTGTGGTTTTTTATTCTCCACCTTGTCCGCAGATGCAGGCACGGGCGTCGAGGGGCTGGAGGCCCTGCGGCGGATGAATTTCGAAACGTTGCTCGACAGGCTGGAGCAGCTATCTCCGCTTGCGGGGAAAACACTGCTGGAAGTCGGCTGTTCTACAGGCCTGTTTTTGGATGCTGCAAACAGACGCGGCGCAAAAGTGGTGGGAATTGAACCGGAGAAAGAAAAAGCCGTTCAGGCACGATCAAAAGGATTTGACGTTATCGAAGGGTTCTTTCCGGATTCCCTGTCTGAGGGGCAAACTTTTGACGTTATCGTCTTCAATGATGTTTTCGAACATCTGCCTGATCCGGCGGCGGCGATGGGTTTTTGCAAAAAGTGCCTTAATCCTGAAGGGTTGCTTGTCCTGAATTTGCCCGACAGCAACGGCATGCTTTATTTTATTGCGAACATCCTTGACCGATTGGGCATGGATGGACCGTTGAACCGTCTGTGGCAAAAGGATTTCGCTTCTCCCCATATCAGCTATTTTAATGGCGGCAACTTGAAAAAGCTGGCGGAAGCAAGGGATGATTTTAAACTGGTACATCAAAGCAGTTTGAAAGCCATGACAATGGAGGGATTGAAAGATCGTATTAATTCCTCCGTCAGCGGAGGGGTGCAGAGGCTGATCACGTATAGCGGGCTGATGATTCTTGTGCCGTTACAGCAGATTTTGCCATCCGATATTCTTTTGCAAATATACAAAAGGAACTGAAATTATCGTCTTGATAAAAAGAAGGCCGGAAACAAGTCCGGCCTTCTTTTTTATTCTGTTTGCTGATGCCTAGTTGCAGGCGAACTTGACGCCCTTCACGATCGTATCGGCATTGAACTTGGCGGCCGGCACGGCTTTGCCCGCGTGGCTCCAGGCTTGCACGAACTTGGTCGCGAGCGCATCGTGGTGGATGCTCTTCATGGCTGCGAGAGAAGCGGTCTTGTTGGCGGTGATGCTGTCAAAGCCGTAATGCTGCAGGTAGAGCATGTCGCGCATGGCCTGCTTGTTGCCCTCGTGGGCGGCCTGTGTGAACAGTTGAAGCGCGACGTTGCCGTTTTTCGGCACGCCACCAAGGCCGTTCTGTGCGTAGAAGCCGAGGTCTTTTATGCCTTGCGCCTGAACGTGCGGATTGTTCGTCAGGGCGGCGCGATGCATGGCGTTATGCACGGCTGCGCTGACATGATGGCCCTGGATCAGGTTGTTGAACTGTTGCATTGGCGTCAGGCAATGCACGGGCGCGACGACCGGCGCTACGGCGTGATGGACCGGCGGAGCGGCCACGACGGGAGCAACGGTGTGCGGAACTGGCGCTACAGGGGTTGGAACGACAGGCTGAACCGGCGCCACAGGCATCGCGACAACAGGTTGAACCGGTGCCGTGGCGGCGACATGCGGTACGGCTTGCACGACGGGTGCTTGATGCACGACCGGCGGAACGACGACGGCGGTAGTGGAATGACCCATCAGGGCGTTCCAACCGTTCTGGATGATCCCGTTCTCGAAACCGAAGTACAGCGCGGAGCCGACCAGGGCTGCGACGGTGCTGATGCCGAAGACTTTGCGGCTTTCTTTCGAGGTGAGCTCTTTCAAGTGCGCTTTGCTGAAGTAGGTGGTCAGTTCGCCGCCCTGTTTGCTCAGGCCGCGGCGTTTGAAGGCGTCCTGAACCAGTGTGGAACCGATGCCGACGGAAACGCCCGCGATCAGCATGGTTGCCCAGACAGGCGCGCCCGCGAGGGTCGCGCCGAAAACGGCGCCCGTTTGCAGTGCGGCGCTGACGCCAAAGCCGATACCGGCTTTGACGGCGAAGTTGAATACTTTGCCAAGGAAGCCTTTTTTCGGCGTTTGCGCTGCGGAGGCCGTTTCTTCCACCGCGGCGGTGGCAGCGGCTTCTTCGGGGGCTGGCGTGACGGCAGGGGCCGTTGAAGCGTCCGTATTGTCGTTTGCGCTGGTGACGGTGGGAATTTCGGTTTCGGGCGTTTCGGTTTCGGTCTGGGGCTTTTGTACTGGCTCGCTCATGGCTTTCTCCGTAGCAGGGTTAAAATAGGTTGTTCGTATGCTGGACGCGGTTTTCTGTTAACATAAGTATTAATTTTATGCCACATAAAACACTAATATCATTGATTCTGTCAAGGTAATTCTGTAAAATGAATATCAGAAGGACTTCATTTATATCTGACTTTTCCGCTTGTCAACTTAACTATTTGTTTTTATGGACTTTTCTGTGTATTCTGCGCTTGGTCTCAAGGTGCGGAAAAGATGTATGGCGGTAGATAATATAAAATCTTTGGTGAAGCAACTGCCAAAAGGATTTATCTGGGGCACGGCGACATCCGCTTATCAGGTCGAGGGCGCGGCCTTCGCCGACGGCAAAAAGGCCAGCATCTGGGATGATTTTGTGCGCCGGTCCGGAACGGTCAAAAACGGCGATACGGGCGATACGGCCTGCGACCATTATCACCGCATGGGCGAAGACGTTGCGCTGCTGGCGGAACTGGGGGTGAAAGCCTACCGCTTTTCGCTCAGCTGGCCGCGGCTCATTCCCGATGGCACGGGGGAGGTCAACATGCAGGGCGTGGATTTTTACAAACGGCTGCTGGATGAACTGCGCGAAAGGGGCATCACGCCCTACGTCACGCTTTATCACTGGGATTTGCCGTCGGCTTTGCAGGAAAAGGGTGGCTGGCCCAATCGCGAAATTCTGGACTGGTTCGAGGAATATGTCGGCGTCGTGCTGGAGCATCTGGGGCGCGATATTCCGAACTTTATCATTTTGAACGAACCTGCCGTTATTGCTTACGTCGGTCATTACGAAGGCATCCATGCGCCGGGGCTGAAAAACGCGGCGGCCATGTATGCGACGATGCATCATCTCAACATGGTGCACGGCCGAAGTTACCGGCAGATCAAGGCGGCTTTTCCGGAGGCAAACGTCGCTTCCACCTACACGCACTTTCCGATCTATCCGCTCGACGGCAAGCCGGAGAATGCGGCGGCGGCGGAATTGATGATGTCCGTCTGGTCGGACGGATTTTTCGGGCCGGCCTTCAAAGGGGAATATCCCGCTAATATCAGCGATTTTGTCGTGCCTTATATCAGGGAAGGCGATCTGGAACTGTGTCGCGCGTCCGGAGACTTTCTGGGGATCAATCATTATTGCCCGGATTACGCAGTCGCCGCCGCAGAAGATATTCCCGCGCGGCTGACGTTCGCACACAATGCCGGAAAGATCGACCCGATCGGCACGACTGATCTCGGTTGGCCCATCGTTCCGCAGGGTCTTTATGATGCGCTGATCGACCTGAAGGAGCGTTACAATCCCAAGCGCATCATTATCACCGAAGGCGGTGGTGCGTTTAACGACACACCGGATGCGAGCGGTAAAATTCATGATCGAAGGCGGATTGATTATTACGCCGCATACCTCGAAGCAGCTTTTCGCGCGCGGCAGGAGGGCGTGCCGCTTGAGGGCTATTTCGCGTGGTCGTTTTTGGACAACTTCGAGTGGGGCGAGGGTTACGGGCCGCGCTTCGGGCTGGTGTATGTCGATTACGACGGCGGCCTCAAGCGCATGCCCAAGGACAGCTTTTACTGGTTTAAGGATCTTATCGGAAGGTAATGGTTATCGACCGAACGACCAGAGGCGCGCAAAGCCCTTTTTGGCAGGTGCGTCGTTGCCGAGCAGGTCGCCCTTGCGGCGGTCGAATTCATCCTGCAGAAGTTTTTCAAAGGGCGTGCCGCTGAAGTCGAACATCGGCTTCCATTCTTTGGCGGTGATATATTTGACCTTGCCGAAGTCGATGACGCCGGTGAGATGTTTCGTTTCCGGATCGACCATAATGTTCGCATACCAGAGATCGTCGTGCGCCGCGAATTTGCCGTCCTTTACGGGCAGGGCCTTGGCCATACCGACCACAAAATCGATCAGCTCTTTTGCCAGCACGCGCTGCTGGTTCATCGTCAGGTCATGTCCCATTTGCACGCCGGGCACGCGCGTCATGCCGAGGAAAAAGTGTTCTTTGCCGATGGTGGTGAGCTTCGGTACGGGCAGGCCGCTGTTTTCAAGTTCCCTCAAAACCTTGCATTCGGTCTCGAAATCGTCGCGGCATTCGCCGGTAATTTGTCTGGGGCCTTTGAAGACTTCATCGCCAATGATGATCGTATAGCCTTTTTGGCCTTGTGAGGGGAAATAGACGTTCTGGTCTTTGAGGTCCGGCCTTTCCTGAAAAATGGCTTCGAGGAGGTCGGTTCCGCTGGGTCCCTCCGGTTTTGCGCCGGCTCTGTTGAAGGCTTTTGCTATCATGGCTGACCCCTGAATAATTTTCTATAACGTATAATATACAGCGACGTAGGAATAAAGGCAATAATTTTTATGGAAAATTTGATTTCTATAATTATTGACGTATTTTTAACTAATATGTATAATAATATTAAACTGTTACTACGTTAACACCCAGATGGCGGTCATCAATGGCACAGTCTCAAGTGCAAAAATCGCAGGTTTTGAATTTTTTGTGGCTGAATCTCGATCTTCCGGCGAAGCCCGATCCTGAAGACGGTTCGATCCGCAAGCCGCTGCCTGAAGAATATATAGGTAATGTGCGTGCAGCCGGAGAGCGGCATCCTCATGCGGAGGTTGATCTCTGGGTGGACTCGAAGCGGTTGACCGAAAAACAAATAGCGTATCTCAAAGCCGTCACCGAGATAGACAGACCAAACGTCCATATCAAGGATCTGCGCACCATCCCCGCCTACGATAAAGAAGCCCTGTATAACGAAGGCGAGACAAACGAACACTGGCGGAGCGGTTGGTCGGGAAAGATCTGGCTGCAGGTCGATGCGGCGAAGATCCTGATTTCCCTTCAGGGTAATTTCGACCAATCCTTTTTTGCCGACCTTGACCACGCGCATCTGGATATTGAATCGAAAGAGGTTCAGACGATGATCGGCAAGCATGGCCTCCTGATCGGCAGCGCCTACGAAGGGGGCTCCAGCATAGAGAACCAGCTTTGGGGGTTTGAGCCCCGTCAGCGGCCGTTCTTCGAGACATACTATGAGAAGGCTTTGCGCTCTGCATACAATGGATACAATGGTTTTGGCGATTTATGCAGCATGACGAGCTCTTTCACAGACGGCGACAGTCCTGTGCCGGAGAGAGAATTCTGTCTGCCGATCGGCAGCAGAGGGCTTGCGCATGCGATACAGCCGGGCCACGAGTGGAGCGGTGGCAACGAGCCGCACAAGAAAGTGTCGAAGTTACAGAAGGTTTGGCGCTGGATCACCGGACGCGAAAAAGAAGACGATCCGTCCAGAGGCTTTGCCGTCATTCCCGCTGGTAAGCTTGCGGCTGTTTTCAGCGCCGCCGAGGCGAGAAAGGCCGTGCCTGCGCCCGCGGCGGCGGGAGCAATGAAACAGGGCAGAAAACCGACGGTTTAGCAGCAAACTTCCATCCAAGACATTTGACTTCAAAGGCGGTTTCGCTAGACTGTGGTCTCTGCGTCGTCACCCCTTCAGAAAGTGCGTCTTTTCCATGGTTCTTTTGGTTTCCAACCTGCGTAAAAGCTACGAAGGAAAGACAGCCGTCGATGGCGTGTCTTTTCAGGTCGGCGCGCATGAGGTGGTAGGGCTGCTGGGCCCCAACGGCGCGGGAAAAACCACGACGATCAGCATGATCCTCGGCGTGCTTTCTCCCGGCGGCGGCACGATCGAGATCGACGGCATAGATATCGCCGTTTCTCGGAGCGATGCTTTGTCGCGCACCAATTTTGCCGCCGTCTACGCGTCTCTGCCCGGTAATATGACCGTCATGGAAAACCTGCGCGTGTTCGGCCTGATGTACGATGTGCAGCATTTGCAACAGCGCATCGAGGAACTCGTCGAAGCGTTCGAGCTTGCGCCGTTCCGCCACCAGAGATGCGGCTCGCTTTCATCAGGCGAGCAGATGCGCGTCAATCTTTCCAAGGCGATGCTGAACAGTCCGCGGCTTTTGCTGCTCGACGAGCCGACAGCCTCGCTGGATCCGTCCGCCGCGCGGGACATTCGCGACAAGATCCGCGCTTTCGCGGCGGAAAGCGAGAGCGGCGTTCTGTGGACCTCGCACAATATGTATGAAGTCGAGGCCGTATGCGACCGCGTGCTTTTCATGTCGCATGGCAAAATCCTGCTGGAAGGCGACCCGCGTGCGCTGCCGGCCGCGCACGGCAAGGCGACGCTGGATGACCTGTTCATCGCCGTCGCGCGCGAGCCTCTGACTTTGGGGGAGGGCTGACATGAACCCGCGCCGCATCTTCGCCGTCTTCCTGCGCCAGTTTTATTTGATGCGCGGAAATTTTCCGCGGTTCCTGACGCTCTTCATCTGGGTCGTGCTGGATATCATCCTCTGGGGCTTCATGACGCGCTATCTCAACAGCATGGTGGGGCATTCGTACAACTTCGTGCCGGCGATCCTCGGCGCCGTTTTGCTTTGGGGGTTCATGAATCGCGTCATGATGGGCGTCGCCATGGCCTTCATGGAGGATTGCTGGGCGCGGAACTTTCTCAACGTCTTCGCCTCGCCCATCACCATCGGCGAGTATGTCAGCGGTCTGGTGCTCAGCAGCATCGCCACCAGCACCATCGGTCTCGCCATCATGCTGGGGCTGGCGACGCTGATCTTCGGGTTGTCCGTCTTCTCTTACGGGATTATGGTTTTTCCGTTTCTTTTGGTCCTGTTCATGGTCGGCATTGCGCTCGGCGTTTTCGCTACGAGCATCATGCTGCGCTTCGGCCCCGCGGCGGAGTGGCTGGTCTGGCCGATGCCCGCGGTTCTTTCGCCCTTTGCGGGGGTCTTCTATCCGCTCTCCGTGTTGCCGCACTGGATGCGGTCCGTGGCGCATATTTTACCGCCGTCCTACGTGTTCGAAGGCATTCGCGCCATTGCCCGCGGGCACGCCGTGGCACCGCACCTGCTGGTGTGGGCCATCGGGCTTGCTGTCGTTTATATCCTCTTGGCGGCGCTGTTCTTCCTGCGCACATACCGCATGGTAGTTCGCACGGGGCGGCTCGCTCGTTATAGCGCCGAGGGAGGCTAAAAGGCCGCTTTATTTATTAGACCTTTTACTCGGGGGCGGTTATATGGTACCTTCATAAAAGCATTATTGTGGAGGGCCATTTATGCTGGATAACGTACTATCGTTCTTCGGTTTCGGCGAAGGGACGCCTGCGACGGAAGAAGTGGGCATCAAACGCAAGCATGTCCGTCTCGATGGCAGGGGCGTACGCATCGGGATCGGGAAAAACATCTATCCCGTTCATGACTGGAACATAAGCGGCATTTCGTTTCATACGACACCGGAAGACTACGTGAAGCTTAAAGAGACGGTGACGATGCGGATCGGTTTTCCTTTTTTGCCCGAAACCGTTTACGTGGAGCAGGAGGCTGTCATCTGCCGTTGCGCCCATCGCGGCGTTTCGGCGGCTGTCTTCACGGCAATGGAACCCGCCACCCGCCGCCAGTTCGAGCGCGTGATCGATAACTATCATGCGCAGGGATTTTTGAGATCGCAGCAGGTTGCCTGAGCATGGCGATAAAAACGCACTACGCCATTTTGAAAGTGACGCAGGACGCGCCGGATGAGGTGATCTCCGCAGCCTATAAGGCTCTGGCCCTGAAATATCATCCTGACAGGGCGGGAGACAGTCCTGAAGCCATGGCGGTCATGCAGGAAATCAATATTTCCTATAAAATCCTTTCCGACCCGAAAAAACGCGCGGAACATGACAGGTGGATCGCCCAGCAGCGGCAACAGCAGCGGGCGCAGTCGACGGCGGGCACCGCCTCCGGTGCGGTGCAGCAGCCGGCTGCAAGCAAAACCGCCGCCAAGCAAAGTCCCGGTGGCGGAAAGTCCATGGAGGAAGCCAACAAATGGAAGGCCTGGGCCGATAAAACGGCACAGGAAGCCAAGGAAGCGCAAGAGCGTGCAGACAAGGCGCGCGCCGATCTCGCCAAGGCGAGCGCGGCGGATCGCGCCAAGTGGGAAGCCTGGGTAGAGAAAACGACGAAGGAAGCTAAGGAGGCCAAGGAAAGGGCCGACCAGGCGGCGGAGCAATCCGCAAAATATGTGGAAGCGGCCGTGAACGCCCGCGTGCATGGTGATGGTGCTTAAGCACATGCCCCGGAAATGGGTGACAAGAGGACTGTCCGTTCTATCTGTTCTTGCTGTTTGTGTGGCTTTTTCGGTGCCGGCGCGGGCGGAAAGTTTTGACATCTGGCTGCAAGGCCTGCGTAACGACGCCGTGAAGGACGGCATCTCCCTGACATTGGTCGAGAGAGCTTTGCCTTACACGCTGACGCCGGACGACAGGGTTATCCGGCTCGATCATGCGCAGCCGGAAAGCGGAATGATCAGTTTCAAAAGGTATAAAAGCCTTATCGTGAGCTCGCCTCGTTTACGAGAAGGGCGCGACAAGATATTGCAATACAGGCATTTATTGAGGGATATAAGCCGTTCATACGGTGTGCCGATGCAATACATCGTGGCGCTTTGGGGGATGGAGACAACCTACGGCAGATATGGCGGAAATTTTGAAACGATCCGTTCCCTCGTGACTCTGGCTTATGCAACCGACCGACGCGCGTTTTTCCGCAGGGAACTTTTGGATGCATTACATATTATTGCTGAGGGCAATATAAGCCTGCGGCAAATGAAAGGGTCATGGGCGGGCGCGATGGGGCAATGCCAATTCATGCCAAGTAGTTACATGAAATATGCAAGGGACTACAATAAGGATGGGAAGCGCGATATCTGGCATACCGAAGCGGATGTCTTTGCCTCGACGGCAGCTTATCTCGCCGACAACGGCTGGCAGATGAACGAGCCTTGGGGGGTGCGTGTTTTCCCGTCAAAAAACTTTAATCCCAATCTGATAGGAATGAATATTAAGAGATCACCTAAATTTTGGCGGCGCCACGGACTGCGTATTCCGCGTGTATTCCCGCCGAATGAAGCTTTATCTGTTGTCCAGCCGGGCGGCAGAGGATATAAAACCTACGTCGTCGGCACAAATTACAGAATCCTATTGCAATGGAATAACTCGACGTATTTTGCGACGGCAGTCGGTCTTCTGGCGGACGGGCTGAAAAGCTGAAAACGACTGCTGAAATAAGACAAAATATGGTTTATGCTCGGCACAAACGCATCACATTAATGACAGGGAAAGTCTGAACGGCATGAGAATTTGTAGTAGCTCTTCTTGGCGCTGTGCCAAAGTCGTGCCGTTACTGGCGGGAATATTGCTGCTGTCCGGTTGCTCCGAAACGCAGCTGGTGACCCATTGGGCCAAGGAAGTCAACTGGCCGGGGCAGCAGGTTTCACAAGGAACGTACAAAATCGGCAGTCCCTATAGGGTCGGCAGCGTCTGGTACTATCCGCGCGAGGATTTTCATTTGGATGAGACCGGAATTGCCTCGTGGTACGGGCCCAACTTTAACGAATATCGCACTGCCAACGGCGAAATTTTCAACCAAAACCTGCTGACTGCCGCGCACCGGACGCTGCAATTGCCCTGCCTGGCGCGGGTGACGAACCTTGAGAACGGGCGTTCGATCATCGTGCGGATCAACGACCGCGGGCCTTTCGAACATGGCCGTATTCTCGATCTTTCCAGACGGGCCGCCGAGTTGCTGGGCTTTATCAATCAGGGAACGGCGCGCATCCGTCTGCAGGTCTTGCCCAAGGAAAGCGAAATGCTCGCCGAGGATGCCAAGCGCGGAGAAGATACGACGCACATGACCGTGGCGGATCTCGACCAGCAGATCGCCAACCAGACCGGCCGTTCGTATCAATCCGTTGCTGCGTCGTCGCCGGTACCGCTGGTTCCGCAGCAAGACCGGACGGCGCAGCCAACGCAAGTCAGCTATGAGGGCAGTCCGGCTTTGCCGCAAAGCCTGCGTACGCCCCAGATCACAGTTGAGGATACGCCGCCTGCCACGCATACGCAGTTTAGCGCGAGCGCGTCTTATACGCCGCCTCCGCAACCGCTGACAGGGCAGATGGCGCAAGAGCGTAATTTCTCAAACCCGCTCGTCACGCAGATGCCCGTGCATCCGACGGGGCTGTTCGTGCAGGCGGGGTCTTTCTCCGTCTATGCGAACGCCGCGGCTTTGACGCGCAAGCTCTCGCATATCGAGCGGACGACGATCGAACTCGTTCTTGTCAACGGGCGTAAATTTTACCGCGTCAAGCTGGGGCCGATTGCGACCGTGGCGGCGGCGGACAGGGTACTCGCAAAAGTGATCAGCAGCATCGGCGCCGGTCCGCGGGTAATCAAGAATTAATCCAAGAAAAGAGGACAGTATGAGAATAAAAATGATCCGGAGCGCGTCGCTCCTTCTGTTGGCAGCGGTGCTTTCGTTGGGCGCGGTGCCGACGGCACAGGCACAGGCACAGGCACAGGCACAGGCACAGGCACAGGCACAGGCACAGGCACAGGCACAGGCACAGGCACAGGCACAGGCACAGGCACAGGCACAGGCACAGGCACAGGCACAGGCACAG